>CAZWWX010000008.1:0-33266 GCA_964637775.1 uncultured Caryophanales bacterium | reverse complement strand
CTTAACCTAAATATTTTTTCTCGCTACTAGTTTTGAGTGTGTAACGCTCAGCAATAACTTGTGTTTTGCAACACAAGCTCAGCAATAACTTGTGTTTTACAACGTGACTCCGTTATTCGCCTATTTATTTAATTGTTAGATTTAGGTTAAATAGGCTCATAAAGTCGTCCCTTATGCAAAAACACAAAGTTATAGCAAGATCTATTAAGCAATACAGCAAGATCTATTAAGCAATACGAGCGAAAACTCTTATATATTGCATGAGGAACGACTCTTAACTTCGTCTTTTGACCGACCAAAACGAAGTAAAAAGACAAAGTTAATGGAGTGCCGTTGCAATATACAAAGTTAGAGCGTATCAGCAGCAATAGATAAACGAAATAAGCAATTTGTCTGGTGATGATGGCTAAGGGGACACACGCGTTCCCATCTCGAACACGACCGTTAAGCCCTTAAGCGCCGAATGTACTTGGACCGCAGGGTCCCGGGAGAATAGGACGTTGCCAGGCAGACAAACCAAATCCAGTTTTGTGAGCTAATGCTTACGAAACTGGATTTTTTGTTGTATTTATAGTGATTAACAATGAAATTAATATATTCTTAACAACTTTCTAACACAAAATAAAAGATTAAAGAGTAACCTAGTTAATATATATATTACTGGGGTGCAAATAATGAATAAAAAAAGAAAAATACAAACAAAATTCTATCTCGATATCATTTTAATAGTTGTCTATTTAATAATTATGGAACCATTATTTACCGGACTTAAATGGCATGAGTGGATTGGTCTCGCCCTTGGTGGTGCATTCATTATACATATTATATTTAATTGGAAGTGGATAGTTGAATGTAGTAAAAGATTTGTAAAAAATATGGCACCTCGTATACGAGTTAATTACATATTAAATTTTTGTTTATTAATCGTTGCCGGCTTTATGCTACTTAGTAGTCTTGCTATCGCTAAATATACTGATTTTACTTGGCTTCACTGGATTGGCCTTTACTACAGTTTCACTTGGCTAAAGGTTCATGTTACTTCGGCTTTTTTACTACTATTCATAGGCGCGATTCATGTTGGATTACATTGGAAGTGGATAGATTCATGTTTCCGCAAGATATTTCCGTTTACTTATGAAATGCCTAATTTTCTAAAATCGATTTTTGCTTTCGTTGTTGTTGCAGTGGGCCTTTACACTGTACAGTATGCTGAGCTACTAACGACTTTGGAAAGAGCATTTACGATTTTCGATCTTACCAATTTTAATCTACCTAACAATGAATTTATCAAGGTGCATGGTGGAGGGCAAGGCGGAGGTGGAGGTGGCAGAGGCATACACTCATTAACAGAAACAACGAGCTCTATTTCAATTCTTGTCTATATTGCTGTAGCTACGATGATTGCTGTAATAACTCATTATTTGGATCTTATAATTATTAGGCTTAAGAAACATATAAAAAGTAATAATATAATTCAATAACATAATTAACTTTGCAAATATAAGCTTTTCTCTATATTTTTTGATAATTAAGTATTAAAATTAGTATAGTTAAACATAATTTGTATAACTATACTAATTTATTATCAATTAATATAAGTGGAGGACTGCACATGTTAGCTTTTACTAACGCCAGAATCAATACCGTAACTGAAGGAATTATCGAAAAAGGGACCATTCTTGTCGAAGAGGGTCGAATTAAAGCAATCGGCGCAGAAGTTGAAATCCCAGCTGATGCGGAAATTATCGACTGTACCGGCAAATGGATTACGCCTGGACTAATCGACGCCCATACCCACCTGGGTGTTTATGAAGAAACTATTGATTGGGCCGGTGCTGATGGCAATGAGATGACAGATCCGGCAACCCCGCACGTTCGGGCGCTTGATGCGATTAATCCGGTTGAACAGGGTTTTGTTGATGCCTATCAGGGCGGTGTTACGACTGTTCAGGTTATGCCCGGCAGTGCCAATGTCATCGGCGGTGAAATGTCGATCGTTAAGACTCATGGCCGAATCGTTGAGGAAATGCTGGTTAAAGAGTTGTCCGGCCTCAAAGTTGCCTTCGGCGAAAACCCTAAACGCGTTTACGGTGATCGCAAGCAAATGCCGTCAACCCGCATGGGGACAGCGGCTGTCTTGCGTGAGAACCTGACCAAAGCACGAAACTACCTCAAAAAACTTGAGCGCGGTGCAATCGACGAGGATAAATTACCTGAACAAGACCTTAAAATGGAGACCCTACTCAAGGTTCTCCGCCGCGAAATACCGCTAAGAGCTCATGCTCACCGGGCTGATGATATTATCACAGCAATCCGGATTGCTGAGGAGTTTGATGTTGACCTGACGCTTGAGCATTGCACTGAAGGTCACCGTATTTCAGATATCATTTACAATAAAGGCTACCGGGTAACTGTTGGTCCAACCCTCTCTAGTCGGTCTAAAATCGAACTTGGCGAGATGGGTTGGCAGACATTAGTTGAACTTGAGAAAGCTCAGGTTCCGTTTTCGATTATTACCGATCATCCGGTGATACCGATTCAATATATTACGCTCAGTGCTTCACTTGCTGTCCGTGAGGGACTTAGCGAGCAGACTGCTTGGGAAGCGATTACGATTAACCCGGCAAGACATATCGGTTTGAGTGATCGGGTCGGTTCACTTACTGTCGGCAAAGATGCAGATCTGGTGGTTTGGTCGGGAAACCCCTTTGAATATTTAACGAAAGTCGAGCAGACAATAATCGATGGAAAAATTGTTTATCAGAGAGAGAAATAAAGCGCCGTTTTAGTTGACTATTAAACGCTGTAAAGTTAGAATATAAGTGTAGTCAGTTGTTGTAGAATAACTAAAAAAGGCATACTTTAGATGTCTCGTTTAGAAGCAGGACCGAAGGGATAATAAGCCCAGGCGGGTAGGTTTCTTCCTTTTTTAGGGACCTACTCACTGGGCTTTTGTTATCAGAGTTATAAATGGGAGGTAGCGTAAATGGCTAAAGTTTTAATCGTAATGGGCAGTGATTCAGATTTAGATGTTATGCAAGGAGCTGCGGAAGCGTTAACGAAACTTGGCGTTGAGTATGAAATACGCATTTCATCAGCCCATCGTGTGCCGGAAAAGACGGCAAATCTGGCTCGAGAAGCTAAAACGAACGGTTTTTCGGCAATTATTGCCGGAGCGGGTCTGGCAGCCCATCTGCCGGGAGTTATCGCGTCTTTTACAACTTTACCGGTCATTGGCGTTCCGATTAAGAGTGGTGCACTGAAGGGTGTTGATGCTCTCTATGCCATCGTCCAGATGCCAAAGGGGATACCCGTTGCCACAGTTGCGATCGGCGGAGCCTATAATGCCGGTCTCCTCGCAGGCCAGATGATCGCTCTTAGCGACCCCGCAGTCGCTGCGAAACTAACCGAGCTGCGTCAAGAGATGGCGGCAGAGGTCGATGCTAAGGACAATAAACTACAGGGTTAGATAAGTTTGGAGATTTAAGACTTATTTATAAGATTTTAAGAATGGCTGTTACATATTGTATAAGGAGGCGAATCGATGATTACCCGTTATTCACGACCGGAAATGCAACAGATATGGAGTGAGGAGAATAAATATGAGTCTTGGCTCGAGGTAGAATTGCTTGCAACTGAAGCTTGGTCTAAGCTTGGTGTAATTCCTGAGGCAGATGCTAAGCTTGTGCGTGTTAACGCCCGCATTAACATCGACCGAATCCTTGAGATAGAGCAGGAGACGAGACATGATGTCGTCGCCTTTACACGAGCAGTTGCCGAAACGCTCGGCGAAGAATCCAAGTGGGTTCACTATGGTTTAACCTCTACAGACGTGGTTGACACCGCGCTTTCCTACCGCATCCTGCAAGCTAACAAGCTAATCGAGCAGGGGCTAACCGATTTCCTAACAATTCTAAAAAACAAAGCACTTGAACATAAACATACCATGATGATGGGGCGGACGCATGGGGTGCATGCGGAGCCGACGACTTTTGGTTTAAAGTTGGCTCTCTGGTATGAGGAGATGCGCCGTAACTATGAGCGCTTTAAGCGAGCTGCCGATGTAGTCCAGTACGGCAAAATTTCGGGCGCTGTTGGCACCTATGCCAACACACCTCCCGCTGTCGAGGAGTATGTCTGTGAGCAACTTGGACTGAAGACAGCACCGATATCTACACAGACCTTACAACGTGACCGTCATGCTGAATACATCGCGACCCTTGCATTGATTGCGTCTTCACTCGAGAAGTTCGCGATTGAGATTCGCAGTCTCCAGCGGACTGAGATCCGCGAGGTTGAGGAGCTGTTTGCCAGCGGTCAGAAGGGGTCATCAGCGATGCCGCATAAACGCAATCCGATCGGATCGGAAAATATCACCGGTTTGGCTCGGGTGATGCGCGGTTACATGCTCGCAGCGTACGAGGATATTCCACTTTGGCATGAGCGGGATATATCACATTCATCGGTTGAGCGAATTATTATTCCTGATGCGACCACTTTGATCGATTTTATGTTGCAACGGTTTGGATCAATCGTTCGAAACCTGACTGTTTTTCCACAAAATATGCGCCGTAATATGGATAAAACCTACGGCTTAATCTATTCACAACAGGTGTTATTGGCACTGATTAAAAAGGGTATGTCGCGGGAAGCTGCTTACGATCTCGTCCAGAGTTTGGCGATGAAATCATGGGATAAGAGCAAAGCGTTTCGTGAGATAGTATTGGCGGAACCGCAGGTGCTGTCAATTTTAACCGAAGATGAGGTGGAAGAGTGTTTTAACCCGCTTTATCACCTGCAGCAGGTGGAGTATATTTTTGAAAGATTAGGTTTAGTTAATCAGGATACGATAGAAAATGGAGGAAAACAGAATGTATAAGGCTAATATCTATGTAACAATTCGTGAAGGAGTTATTGACCCTCAGGGCAAGGCCTTACAGGAGGCACTTGTTGCGATGGGTTACCAAGAAACTAGACAGGTTAAGGTGGGTAAGTTTATCGAGCTAACAATTATTGCTGCTAACGATGAAGAGGCAGCAGCAAAAGTTACTGCTATCTGCGATAAATTACTGGCTAATGCCAATGTTGAGGATTATCGCTTTGAGTTGGAAGTGATGACAGCATGAAGGTTGGTATAATTGTGTTTCCGGGATCAAGCTGCGAAACTGATACAATACATCCGATAGCTGAAATTTATGGTACGAAAAATGTTGATTATGTTTGGTACCAAGAGACGAAACTTGATAAATATGATCTAATTGTATTGCCGGGTGGCTTCTCCTATGGCGATTATCTGCGTCCGGGTGCGATAGCGAAACAAGCTCCGGTCATCGAGGCTGTGAGAGCAGCAGCCGAAGCCGGTCGCTATATTCTCGGGATTAGCAATGGTTTTCAACTTTTGACGGAGATTGATCTTTTACCGGGGGCGCTACTAATTAATCAAGGCATCAACTTTATCTGCGATGACGTAGATGTAGTTGTTGAGAATAATGAGACGACGTTTACGCTCTTATACAGCGCAGGAGAACAATTGCGGTTACCGATTGCACATGGTCATGGGAACTACTTTTGTGAATCAGAAGAGTTAGCTGAGCTTGAAGATAATCGTCGGATAGTGTTGCGTTATGCCGCTAATGGCGAAAAACCTAATAGCACTGCCGGTGGTAATCCGAATGGATCAATGGCAAATATAGCCGCACTCACTAATCCAGCAGGTAATGTGCTGGGGATTATGCCGCATATTGATCGTGCATTAGATAAAGAGACAGGTTCAGATGCCGGTATTCGTCTGTTTGAGTCGATTCTTAAGAGTTGGGGGGATAAACGATGAGCACACACGAACCGTCTGCACAAGAGATTAAAGAACAGAAGCTTTATCATGAGTTAGGACTTTCTGATTTTGAATATAAATTAGCAACAACATTGATTGGCCGTGCTCCGAACTATTTGGAGACTGGTCTATTTAGTGTTATGTGGTCAGAACATTGTTCTTATAAAACTTCGAAAAATTTACTTAAACGCTTCCCCACTAAAGGTGAGCGTGTCTTACAAGGTCCCGGAGAAGGCGCCGGCGTTGTTGATATCGGCGACAACCAAGCTGTTGTTTTCAAGATTGAGAGCCACAATCACCCATCAGCGGTAGAACCGTATGAAGGTGCGGCGACAGGTGTCGGCGGTATTGTCCGTGATGTTTTCTCGATGGGTGCGCGACCTATAGCGATGCTGAATTCGCTTCGTTTCGGACCGCTGTCTGATGAGCGAGTGAAGCATCTATTGAAGTATGCCGTAAAAGGGATTGCAGACTATGGCAACCGACTTGGTATTCCGACAGTCGGCGGCGAGGTGGTTTTTGAGGAGTCGTATTTAGGTAATCCGCTGGTTAATGCGATGTGTGTCGGTTTAGTTGCTCACGACAAAATGCAAAAGGGTTTAGCGCGCGGAGTTGGCAACCCGGTTATCTACGCAGGTGCACCGACCGGTAAAGACGGAATTCATGGGGCAACCTTTGCGTCGGTGGAACTAACCGATGAGACGGAATCGCCTGATGTGCAGGCGGGAGACCCATTCATGGAGAAGAGACTTTTGGAGGCAACTCTTGAATTATTTCAATATGATTTGATCGAAGGAATTCAAGATATGGGTGCTGCCGGTCTTACGAGCTCAAGCTCGGAGATGGCGAGCAAAGCGGGAACAGGCATTATGCTTGATTTATCACTTGTTCCGCAACGCGACCGTGACATGACACCATACGAGATTATGTTAAGCGAATCGCAAGAGCGGATGTTGGTCGTTGCGAAGAAAGGAAAAGAGGACGAAATTGCAACAGTCTTCGCTAAATGGGATATTCCAACGCAAGTTGTTGGTGTAGTAGAGAAAGGAAACCGTTATCGCATTCTGCATAATGGTAAAGTGGTCTGCGATATTCCGGTTGCTGCGCTTGTTGATGAGGCACCGGTCTATACGATGGAGAGCCGTGAACCTGCTTCTTATCGTGAGAATCAAAAGTTGCGTTCAGCGGTTGAAGACTACAAGGTTACGGATTTCGGTGAGACATTATTAGAATTATTGGTTCAGCCAAATATTGCGAGCAAGGAGTGGGTTTACCGCCAATATGACCATACAGCGCGCTTTAGCACTGTAGTGAAACCGGGTGGTGACGCCGGTGTTATTAAGATCCGTGGAACCAAGAAAGCTCTGGCAATGACAACAGATGGCAATGGTCGTTATATCTATCTTGATCCATACGTTGGCGGTGCGATTGCTGTTGCTGAGTCGGCACGAAACCTTGTCTGTACAGGTGCGACTCCGATTGCCTTAACAGATGGGATTAATTATGGTAACCCGGGAAAACCGGAAATATTCTGGACCTTTGAGCAGGCGGTTGATGGAATGGTTGAAGCCTGCAAAGTGCTTGATACGCCGGTAATTGGCGGCAATGTTAGTTTGTATAACGAATACGCCGGTGAAGCGATTTACCCAACGCCAATTATAGGTATGGTGGGTCTGATTGACCGGCCTGAACATATTACTGATGTTAGTTTCAAAGAGGTAGGCGACCGTTTAATTCTCGTGGGTACCACCTATAGTGAGCTAACAGGGACAGAGTTTCAGAAGCTAACAACTAAAAAAGTTGAGGGCAGACCACCTATAATCGATTTGGCGGTCGAAAAGTCGGTCCAAGCGTTAGTGTTAGCAGCGATTCACGAAGGGTTAGTTGTATCGGCGCATGACCTAAGCGAGGGTGGACTTGCCGTGGCTGTGGTTGAATCTGCGGTAGCCGGCGGTAAAGGTGCGGAGATTGAGTTGGTAAGCGATTTGTCTGCGGAAGCAACTTTGTTTAGTGAGACGCAGTCGCGGATTTTGTTATCAGTGAAACCGCAAGATGTAGCGGCTCTATGTAAACTTGCTAGCGCTAAAGGTGTGAAATGTGCTGATATCGGTGCAGTTGCTAATGGGCGCATCGCTATTAGTTACAATGGCGAGGAATTACTCGATTTAGAACTTAGTAAAATTGAAAAGACTTGGAGGGAAGCGATTCCATGTGCGATGCAGTAGATTGTAAGGAACTGCAATTAGATCGACCGGAGCATGAGTGCGGCGTACTTGGCGTCTATAATTTAGATGAGGCACCGCAATTGCTCTATTATGGTTTGCATGCTTTGCAACATCGCGGGCAAGAAAGTGCCGGGATTGTGACCTCTGATGGTAACCACTTCACTTCGCATCGAGATAGGGGTCTTGTAACAGAGGCTTTCGGGAATGAAGAGTTAAGTGGCCTTATTGGTCGGAGCGGCATCGGTCATGTTCGTTATACAATGAAGGGGAAGGGAAGTTTATCAAGCATTCAACCTTTTATCTTTAAGTATCGACAGGGCGAGATTGCACTGGCAATTAATGGCGGGTTGGTTAATGGTATGGAGATCCGTGAACGCCTCGTTCGCGAAGGATCAATTTTTCAGACGACCAGCGATATTGAGGTAATCGCACATTTGATTGCCAAGTCGACGCAAGACTACCTTGAAGATGCTGTGAAGGATGCACTCGGGCAGTTAATCGGTGCTTACGCGCTGGTAATCCTCAATAATGAAAAGCTGATCGCTGCAACTGATCCGCATGGGATAAGACCGTTTTCGTTGGCACGGTTGAATGGAGGTTATGTAGTTTCTTCGGAAACGTGCGCTTTTGAAGAAGTTGGAGCCGAATATATTCGCGACCTTGAGCCCGGCGAGATGCTGGTCTTTAGCGGTGACAGCGAACCGCATTCGGAGTTTTTGGATGAGGATGGACTTTTTTCCGAGCAATTCGCTGCCGGGAAAAAACGTGCATCCTGTGCGTTTGAGTATATCTATTTTGCGCGGCCGGACAGCGATATCTGTGGCATTAATTTACACCTTGCACGTAAACGTCTCGGCAAAAGGTTAGCACAAGAAAGTCCGGTCGAAGCTGACGTTGTTACCGGCGTTCCGGACTCGAGTATTTCCGCGGCAATCGGTTATGCCGAGGAGTCGGGAATACCCTTTGAGCTGGGGTTAATCAAGAACCGTTATATCGGGCGGACCTTTATTCAACCGAGTCAAGCGCTACGGGAAAAAGGTGTACGGATGAAACTTAGTTCAGTTCGCAAAGTAGTTGAAGGCAAAAGAGTTGTGATGATCGATGACTCAATCGTGCGCGGTACAACGAGTGGCAGGATTGTACGAATTTTGCGAGAAGCAGGTGCATCTGAGGTTCACGTGCGGATTAGTTCGCCGCCGGTTAAGGATGTATGTTATTACGGCATTGATATTTCATCGCGTGATGAGCTTGTTGCTGCTAATATGGACATTGAAACAATGCGTAAACATATCGGTGCCGACTCATTAGAGTTTATTAGCATTGAAGGAATGGTTGATGCACTGAATATGGAACACCCAGAAGATGCTAACGGCTACTGTCTGGCTTGTTTTAATTCGAAATATCCGACAAGATTATTGGACAGATAGTAATATAGAAAGATCGATGATTGGGGAATTGGGAGGGACTACAGATGAGTGAATATTACAAGGCTGCAGGCGTTGATATTGATGCAGGTAACGAAGCGGTTAAATTGATGAAACAACACGTCGCAAGGACGATGCGCCCGGAAGTTAAAACGGATCTTGGTGGATTTGGTGGTCTTTTTGCGCTTGCCGGCAAGTATGAAAAACCGATCTTGGTTGCCGGTACCGATGGCGTCGGTACAAAGTTGAAGATTGCGATCGAAATGGACCAACACGATACAGTCGGTATCGACCTTGTAGCGATGAGCGTGAACGATATCGTGGTGCAAGGAGCTGAACCGCTATTTTTCCTTGACTATATAGCGACGGGTAAGCTAATACCTGAGCAGGTTGAGCAGATCGTTGCCGGAATCGCTGATGGCTGCGTGCAGGCGGGTTGTGCACTAATCGGCGGTGAAACAGCTGAGATGGCGGGGATGTACGCTGATGGCGAGTATGATCTGGCCGGCTTTGCGGTGGGAGTTGTCGAAGAGGACCGAGTTGTTACCGGTGCTTCAATTGAATCGGGCAACGTAATTGTTGGACTTGCTTCGAACGGTGTCCACAGCAATGGCTATTCGCTGGTTCGTCATCTGTTGTTTACGAAGCATGATTATCATATCAATGCTTATGTCCCAAGTCTTGATAATACGTTGGGTACTGAGCTACTGAAACCGACACGGATCTACGTTAAGCCGGTATTGGAGCTGCTGAAGCGATTTAACATAAAAGGGATGGCGCATATTACCGGCGGTGGTTTTATTGAGAATATACCGCGAATTTTGCCGGAAAATCTACAGGCAAAAATTAAACTCGGCAGTTGGGAAGTTCCGAAAATCTTTAAGTTGTTAGCAGAACTCGGTGAGATGGATGATTATAATTTGTATCGCACCTTTAATATGGGGATTGGTTATATTATTGTAGTTAACAAGGACGAGGCAAATGAGGTCGTGCAGTTGGCAAACGAGTTAGGTGAAACAGCGACGATTATTGGAAAAATAACTAAGGGTGAAAAGGGCGTTATACTTAGCTGAATGGAGGTCTAGGGGACGGTGAATAGGATTGCGGTATTTGCTTCCGGTGGTGGGAGCAATTTTCAAGCGTTAGTTGAAGAGTGGCAGGAAAACCGTTTAGTAGGCGATCTGTATCTGCTCGTCTGTGACAAAGCAGATGCTTTTGTTATTAAAAGGGCTAAGCAGGCCAAGATACCTGTGCTGTTACTTGATCCTAAGCGTTTCTCAACAAAAGAGCGCTATGAAGAGGAAATCTTAAAACGGCTTGATGAGTTGGAAATTGAATATATTGTTTTAGCGGGCTATATGCGTTTGGTTGGTTCAACCTTACTAAAGGCTTTTCCCAATCGGATTATCAACTTACATCCGTCGCTGTTGCCCTTGTTTCCGGGGATGCGTTCAATTGAACAGGCATTGACGGCGGGGGTGAGTGAGACGGGAGTGACGGTCCACTTTGTCGATGAAGGGATGGACACGGGGCCGATTATACTTCAGAGGTCGATAGCAATAGAGGAAGATGATACGCTGGAGACATTGACTGAGAAAATTCACGCCTTGGAACATGTGCTGTTACCTGAAGCTGTTAACTTAGTTGTTGGGGGTAAGGCGGTCTTGTGTGGGAGCGAGGTAAAAATAAAGGGGGAGTCGCTGTGACTGGAAAAAGAAGAGCTTTACTAAGTGTTTCTGACAAAACAGGAATTGTTGAGTTCGCTAAAGAATTAGTTGCTTTAGGTTTCGAGGTTATCTCGACCGGGGGAACGAAAAAGACTTTGGAGGATGCGGGACTTACTGTGACTTCAATCCTTGATGTGACCGGGTTTCCGGAAATAATGGATGGAAGACTGAAAACCCTGCACCCTAATATTTTTGGTGCTTTGCTCGGAATGCGTAGCAATCCTGAACATATGGAGCAATTGAAAAAACACGCGATTTCCTTAATCGATATCGTGGTGGTTAATCTTTATCCTTTTAAGGAGACTATTTCTAAGCCTGATGTGAAGTGGGCAGATGCGATCGAGAATATTGATATTGGTGGTCCTTCGATGTTGAGGGCGGCAGCTAAGAACTATCAAGACGTTGCGGTTATTACAGATCCGAGCGACTATGCGGTAGTCGTTGGTGAGCTGAAGATGGCTGGGAATGTAAGTTTAGATACGAAAAAAATTCTGGCAGCTAAGGTGTTCCGGCAAACGGCTGCTTATGATGCATATATCGCTGAGTACCTGACTAAGCAAGAGGGAGTTAGCTATCCGGATAAACTGACGCTGACCTTTGAAAAGGTGCAAGATCTACGTTATGGTGAAAATCCTCACCAGAGTGCAAGTTTTTATCGGCAAGACTTGGTGAAACAAGGGTTACCATTAGCTAAGCAACTGCATGGCAAGGAATTATCCTACAATAATATACAGGATACTAATGCTGCCTGGCAGATGGTTAAGGAATATCACGAACAACCGGTGGTGGTTGCCGTCAAGCATATGAATCCATGTGGAATTGCTGTTGGAGAAAATGTGTTGGAGGCGTTTAAGAAGGCCTATGATGCGGACCCGGTGTCGATTTTTGGTGGGATTGTTGCAACTAATCAGGTTGTTGATGCAGCTACAGCTAACCTCATGAAAGAGATTTTCTTAGAAGTGATTATTGCGCCAGGTTTTACGGATGAGGCGCTAACGATATTAACGGCTAAGAAAAATATCCGTCTGTTAGAGCTAAAGGGCGAGCAAAAATATACCGGTGTGCCGAAGGTTGTTTCGGTTCTTGGCGGACTATTGCTTCAAGACGAAGACGAGCGTCAACTGAGCGATGCAGACTTGACTGTTGTAACGAAGCGACAACCGACGGCTGAAGAACTCGCTCAATTAAATTTCGCATGGAAAGCTGTTAAGCACGTTAAGTCGAACGCAATCGTCTTGGCGCGTGATAATATGACAATCGGTATCGGTGCCGGTCAGATGAACCGTGTCGGAGCGGCGGAAATTGCAATCAAACAGGCGGGAGAAAAGGCAGTGGGTGCCGTATTGGCATCGGATGCATTCTTCCCAATGAATGATACAGTGCTTGCTGCGGCTAACGCCGGTATTACTGCAATTATTCAGACAGGTGGCTCAATTCGTGACGAAGATTCGATTGTGGCTGCCGATGAGAAAGGAATCGCTATGGTCTTCACAGGCGTTCGGCATTTTAAACATTAGAAGGGAAGTGAGCAAATGCGGATTTTAGTTGTTGGCCAAGGAGGCCGCGAACATGCGATTGTGCGTGCACTAAACAAAAGTGAACAGGTTACGCAGGTCTACTGCGCACCCGGTAATGGAGGTATAGGGCGAGACGCGATATGTCTGCCGATAGCAGAGTTAGACTTTGCAGGGTTAGTTGCTGCTGTTCGCGAACAAGCGATTGACTTAACCTTTGTGGGTCCGGAGAATCCGTTGTTTGCCGGTATAGTCGATTATTTTGAATCTGAGGGTCTGGCAATCGTTGGCCCGAGTAAACTTGCGGCAGAGATTGAGGGTAGTAAGGCCTTCGCTAAAGAGTTAATGGAGAAGTATAATATTCCAACCGCTACATATAGAAGTTTCGATTCAAGTGTTGAGGCGAAGGCATATTTAACAGAGGTTGGAGTACCGATTGTAATCAAAGCAGACGGACTTGCTGCAGGCAAGGGAGTTATTGTTGCCCACAGTATGGATGATGCGTTTGCGGCAGTTGATTCGATGATGGAAGAAAAGGCATTCGGAACTGCCGGCGATCGTATTTTGATCGAGGAATTCCTTGAAGGTGAAGAGTTGACGGTGATGGCTTTTGTTGATGGCGAAACGGTGTTGCCGATGGAGCCTGCGCAAGATCATAAGCCGGTTTTTGATAATGACAAAGGACCTAATACGGGTGGCATGGGAGCCTATTCACCGGTACCGCATTTGTTGCGGGCACTATTCGATCAAGCTTATGACGATATTCTGCTGCCGGTTGCAAAGGCGATGGTAAAGGAAGGTAGGCCATTTAGAGGCATTCTCTATGCAGGCCTGATGATAACGCGTCGCGGTATGCAAGTGATTGAATTTAATGCGCGTTTTGGTGATCCGGAGACGCAGGTAGTATTACCTCGACTCAAAACTGATTTAGTTGATATTTTATTAGCGATTAATGAAGGGCGCTTGGCAGATATTGAACTTAAATGGGATCAACGTGCTGCGGTTGCTATTGTACTTGCTTCGGCGGGTTATCCGGGCAACTACGAGCGAGGTTATGAGATTAAGGTTGGAGTTTTACCTGATGATACTGAGTTGTTTATTGCCGGTGCGAAGTTAGTAAATGAACAAGTTGTTGAAGAAGTTGCTAAACAGAAGGGCGAACAGCCTAATAGGCAAATAGATGAACCTAAATTGGTCACCTCCGGTGGTCGAGTGTTGGCGCTAACAGCGCTTGGCGCGGATATTGAAGCGGCGCGCAGTAAGGCATATGAAGGAATAAAGGAGCTAAACTTTGAGGGAGCGCATTACCGCAGAGATATAGCAAATAAAGCGATCGGCAGGTGTTAGTTAGTGTCAAATAATGTTCATGAGCTCGAACTTGATGGAAAGAAAATAATTCTTATCGGGACGGCTCACGTTTCGAAGAATAGTGTTGAAGAGGTTAAAGAAATAATTGAAAACGTTAAACCTGATACGGTTGCGGTGGAACTTTGCCAATCGCGTTTTCAAACGATTGAGAATAAAAATGCTTGGGAAAATACAGATATCGTCAAGGTGATTAGAGAAAAGAAGACGACTGTCTTTTTGGTGAACTTGGTACTTTCTTCGTATCAAAAGCGGATGGCGAAACAGCTCGGTATTCAGGCCGGTCAGGAAATGATTCAAGGGATTGAATCAGCGAAAGCTATCGGAGCTGAACTTGTACTTGCTGACCGGAATATTGATGTTACTTTTAAACGAATTCTGGGTAACTTAAGTTTTTGGGATAAGACCAAGCTGGTTGCGCAGCTGATTTTTGGGATCTTTCTTGATGAGGAGATTACTGAAGAGGATGTTGAGCGATTAAAAACTGAGGATATGCTCGATTCAGCTCTTAGTGAGTTGTCAGCAGCGATGCCTAATCTGAAGGTACCATTACTTGATGAGCGCGATAAATATCTCGCACAGAAAATTCGCGAAGCACCCGGAAAAACGATTGTTGCAGTACTGGGGGCTGCACATATGCAGGGTGTACTACGCGAGATTGAAAGAGAGAATGATTTAGAAAAGTTGGTCGCAATTCCCCCCAAAAAGAAGACCGGTAAGATTATCGGTTGGGGTATTCCGATTTTAATTGTGGGCATTATTATAGCGACATTTATTATCAATAAGGACGCCGCCCAACAACAGGTACTATCGTGGGTTCTCTGGAACGGGTCTTTGGCGGCAATTGGCGGGGTTATAATTTTAGCGCATCCTTTGTCGATTTTAGCGGCGTTTGCGGTGGCTCCAATCAGTTCGTTAAATCCATTGTTTGCAGCCGGGTGGGCAGCAGGACTCGTAGAATTCTTTCTGCGGAAACCGAATGTGAAGGATTTTGAGAATATTAGTGACGATATTAATACATTGAAGGGGTTTTGGAACAATCGAGTGATTCGTATCTTGCTTGTGGTTGTGTTTGTTAATCTGGGTAGCGTCGCCGGAACAATAATTGGCGGAACTGATGTAGTGAGAATTTTCTTAGATAACATAGGAGGTTAAGAGGAAGACTTCATGAAACTGAGGACCGGTCTTACAATATTGATAATCATGGCTCTGCTACCGGTCTTAGCCGGTTGTGAGAATCCTTTGGATAAATTCTTCGGGAAGGATCCTGACACTGAAAATCCAGGGATGACTGATGAAGAGCACATAAAAGATTACGAGCATATTAATGAGCTGCCCGAGGTGTATTTTGCGCCCCTAACCGGGATGGTGGTTGATCATGAGTTAACTAACCGCGTAATCGGCGTAATGATTAATAACTTAAAACCCGCTCGTCCACAATCAGGTCTGCTCGAGGCTGATATTGTCTATGAGGTTTTGGCGGAGGGGGAAATTACGCGATTGGTAGCTATTTATCATAGTCAGGAGCCGGAAACGATTGGACCGGTTCGGAGCACCCGCCCTTACTATATTGAGCTGATTACCGGTCTTGATGGTATAGTAGCACATTGTGGTGCCAGTCAGTCAGCTTATGATATGTTGCGAAATAATAATATTGCATATATCGATGATATTACGAAATCAGCCGGTGCCTATTGGCGAGTGGATTTCCGTAATTCACCGCACAATACATATACCAGCTATAATAGTCTGATGGAGGCGGCAAATTATTTTCGCTATCGTTTGACCGGGAAGTTGCCGGAGCTTCAATTCCTCGATGATGCACAGATTGTAAAAGGTGACCCTGCCGGTCAAATTAAGATTACATATATAAAAGATTATACCGTGAGTTATCAATATGATGAAGAAAAAAGAATATACTACCGAAGCATCAATGGTGAAGCCCATACGGATCTTGTGACCAAGCAGCAGCTGACGGCACGGAATATATTGGTTGTACGCACTACGCATCGGATTTTAGACAGCGTTGGTCGTGAGGCAATTGATGTTAACGGACCGGGTTCAGGTTATCTTTTCCAAAATGGCGTGGCTCGCGAAATTACTTGGAGGCGCGTTGATGGCGTGATTCGTGCTTATGATGGTGAGCGAGAGATGCCGCTTTATCCGGGAAAGACATGGGTTCAAGTGGTGCGCACCGATTCGCGGGTCAACTACCAATAAAATGACTTATGTGGTATTCTAATGGTTGAAATGATTAATTACCGGCTGAAATAAAAGAGCGGGAGTGAGGAACGATGCCATTCAATAAAGATAAAAATGAGGCAATCGAGTTGTTTTTTGCCGCTGTTAAGGAGATTGATGAGCGAGAGTTAGCGGCTGATTTTTTCGATGATTTGATGACGGTTAATGAGCTATCTTCTTTTAGCCAACGATTGTTGGTTGCAAGAATGTTGTTGAAGGGTAACACTTATCAACGAATTGAGGAAGCGACCGGCGTCAGTACTGCAACGATTTCACGTGTTAAGCGGATTCTCTTTGGAGGCAAAGGCGGACTGCGGAAAGTGTTGGAGCGTTTAGAGGCGGAAGAAAATAAATAATAACGGAGCGAGTGACGAGGAGTAGGTAGCTACTCCTTTTTAAATAGAGATTTAGGGAGTTGATGGGTACCGTGTTAAGTGAGCGGATTAAGGGATGTCGGCATTTTTTTAAGTTAGATCCGGATAAAGAGTTGAGTGATGAGCAACTCTTAGCTCTCTATGAATCGGGAACGGATGGGCTGATTGTTGGCGGGACGCTCGGTATTACATATGATAATGTGAGCCAACTGTTAGAAAGGTTGCGACGTGTACGGAAGGAGTTAAGAGAGAGCTTAGCTGACTGTGAAGACAATGATGTGTTTCGCGAGATAAAGCTAATTCATGAGGTTTCGACAATTGAAGCGATTGTTCCCGGTTTCGATTTTTACTTGGTACCCTTGATTCTAAATACACAAAACCCTGAATGGGTGCTCACGGCACACCACCGTGCGATTAAGGAATTTGGTGATTTAATTGCTTGGGATAAGATTTTGGTTGAGGGTTACCTTGTGTTAAATAAAGAATCAGCGGTGGCAAAGTTGACCGCCGGTGAAACGGAGTTGTCGAGCGCGGATGTTGTAGCTTATGCCCAGCTGGCAGATCAATTACTCAAGTTACCGATATTATATGTTGAGTATAGCGGGGTCTACGGTGACGTAGATCTAATGCGTGAATTGAAGTGTATGGTGCGTGACAGTCAGATTTTCTATGGTGGAGGAATTGATACAGCGAAAGCTGCTCAGAAGATGATTCGTTATGCTGATACGATAATCGTTGGCAATGTAATTTATCAAGATTTTGCCAATGCTTTGGCAACTGTACCGAAAAGAAAACTGATATAATATTATTATAAAAATAGGAAGTGAGTGAGTAAAATAATCAATCAGGAGCAGATTTTCGATAATTTAAACAAGGAACAGCGGTTAGCGGTCGAAACGACTGAGGGACCGCTCTTGATTATTGCCGGTGCCGGTAGCGGTAAAACACGCGTAGTTACCCACCGCGTTGCCAATATTCTAAACAAAGGCACGCCGCCATGGAATGTTTTGGCGATAACCTTTACTAACAAAGCAGCACGCGAAATGAAAGAAAGAGTTGTAAACTTGATTGGTGAAGAAGGGCATTCGGTTTTTATTTCGACTTTCCATTCTCTATGCGTGCGGATTCTTCGACGAGATATCGAACAACTTGGCTATTCGCAAAGTTTTACAATTCTCGACACGGGCGATCAGCTGGTGGTAATCAAACAGGTGATGCGTGATTTAAATATTGATTCCAAGATTCTTGACCCGAAGGCGGTCCTCGGTACGATTAGTAATGCGAAAAATGAGTTAATCACCGTACATCAGTACCAAAGAATAGCGAGTGACTTTTATACTGAACGGGTGGCAAAAGTTTATGAGCGTTATCAACAGCGTTTGCGCTTAAATAATTCGCTTGATTTTGATGATTTAATTATGATGACAGTACAACTGTTTGAGAAGTCGCCCGAGACGCTCGAGTTCTACCAACAACGCTTTCGCTATATTCATGTCGATGAGTACCAAGATACTAACAGAGCTCAGTATCGGTTGGTAAAATTTTTAGCCGATTATTACCAGAATATCTGTGTAGTAGGTGATACCGATCAGTCAATTTATATGTGGCGCGGCGCTGATATTGGCAATATTCTGTCGTTTGAAAGCGATTTCAAAAATGCAAAAGTAATTAACCTCGAGCAAAACTACCGCTCAAGCAAAAATATTCTCGCCGCCGCTAATGTGTTGATACGGAACAATGAACAACGTAAGGATAAAAATCTATGGACGGAGAATGCAGAGGGTGAGCCGGTTGGCTATTATCGTGCCAGGAATGAGCATGAAGAAGCGTACTTTGTTGCGGAGCAGATTAGGAAGGATAAGCGACCTTATCAGGACTATGCCGTGTTTTACCGGACGCATGCCCAGAGCCGAGTGATTGAGGAGATACTGATTAAGTCGAATATTCCGTATCGGGTCTATGGCGGAACCAAGTTTTACGAGCGGATGGAGATTAAGGATATCATCGCTTACCTGCGGTTGGTTGCTAATCAGGATGATGATATTTCATTACGGAGAATTATCAATAGACCTCGGCGAGGAATTGGTGATGTTACAGAAGAGCGAATAGCGGAATATGCTGATAGCAAAGGTATTTCGATGTATAAAGCAATTAGTGATGTTGGCCGGATTGGACTCGCGAGCGGAGCTTCAGCCAAGGTTGTTGAATTTGTGGAGCTAATAAATGAGTTAATCGCTCAGAAAGATGAGTTGACAATCACTAAGTTAACAGAGTTAATACTGGAAAAGACCGGCTATCTTGCTGAGCTGCAGCGGGAGCGCAGTATTGAGGCTGAGGCAAGGATTGAAAATATCAAGGAGTTACTCTCGGTTACAACAGAGTTTGAGAAGAGCAACGAAACGCCAACTCTGGCAGAATTTTTAAGCGAGGTTGCTCTGATGACCGACCTTGATGAGAATGGTGAGCGTGACGATAAAGTAGTATCACTGATGAGTTTGCACAGTGCCAAGGGACTTGAGTTTCCAATCGTCTTTATCATTGGTTTAGAGGAAGGGATTTTCCCACATAGCCGTGCTTTATTTGAGAATACGGAATTGGAGGAAGAACGCCGCTTGGCTTATGTCGGTATAACACGAGCTAAGGAGAAACTATATCTGCTCAATGCTCAGTCACGGATGCTCTATGGGAAATTGCAAATGAACCCGGTGTCAAGGTTCGTCGAAGAGCTGCCTGAAGACAAGTTAGTTGACCTAAAAGGCAAAGAACGATTGGAACAACGCGTGAAAAAGGTTGTTCCCGGACTTGTTAATAGGCCGAAGGCCGGCCCGGATGCTTCAAAGATTGGTTGGCAGGTTGGCGACAAGGCACTTCATCAGAAGTGGGGCAAAGGAACCGTCGTTTCAATGAAAAATGAAGGAGATGCCTTGGAGTTAGGGGTTGCTTTTGAGCAGCCGATCGGAATTAAAAAGTTGCTGGCTAAATTCGCGCCATTGGAACGCGTTGAATGAACTTGAGATAGATTTATAAAGGGATGATCGGTATGGAAACAGTTAAAAAGCGAATTGATGAATTAAAAGCGCTAATCAATGAACATGATTACCGCTATTATGTGCTTGATGCGCCTACGATAAGTGACATTGAGTATGATGTGCTCATGCGCGAGCTGCAGCGGCTGGAAGCCGCTCACCCGGCGCTCACGAGCGCCGACTCACCAACGCAACGCGTTGGTGGGCAGCCGCTAGCGCAATTTCACAAGGTGCAGCATCAGTATCCATTAATGAGTCTGGGCAACGCTTTTAACGAAGAGGAACTATATGATTTTGACCGCCGTATTCGCCAGGGTGCCGGCGAAACCGCGGTCACCTATCTTGTTGAACTAAAAATAGACGGACTGGCGGTAGCTCTTCGTTACGAAGCAGGCGAACTCATCACCGGCGCTACGCGCGGCGATGGCTCGATTGGAGAGGATATAACAATGAACCTACGCACTATTAGGTCCCTGCCGCTGCGCTTGCGGGAGCCGATCGATATTGAGGTTCGCGGAGAGGTCTATCTACCCAAATCGGAATTTGTGAGAATTAATCAGGAGCGCGAAGAGGAAGGCGAGCAGCTTTTTGCTAATCCGCGCAATGCCGCGGCCGGTTCTGTTCGTCAGCTCGATCCACGGATTGCCGCAGAGCGTACTCTTGCAATCTTTGTCTATGGTGTAGGTAATAATGCCGGAGGCGAGATTAATACGCATCAAGCAACTTTGGCTTATCTTGAGCGATTAGGGCTTCGCGTAAACCGCGAGCGTCAACTCTGCCAAAATATTGAGCAGGTGATCGAATATATTCAGGAATGGACTGAGCGGAGGCACGATCTGCCTTATGATATTGATGGAATTGTCATTAAGGTCAATTCGCTTGCTCTGCAACAGGAACTTGGAGTTACGGCTCGTAGCCCTCGGTGGGCGATCGCCTATAAGTTTCCGGCTGAAGAGGCGATTACCAGGCTTGAATCGATTTCCGTGAATGTCGGGCGGACCGGAGTTGTGACACCGATTGCCGAGTTGACTCCGGTGGCGCTTGCCGGCTCAACGGTGAGAAGAGCGACACTTCACAATGCTGATTTTATTAAAGAAAAAGGAATCTTGCTAGGCGACTATGTTGTTGTTCGTAAGGCGGGCGATATTATACCGGAAATTGTGCGCGTGGTTACAGAGAAACGCGACGGTTCTGAGCAAGAGTTCGTGATGCCGACTTCTTGTCCGGCCTGCAACACAAGGTTGGAGCGCTTAGCTGAAGAGGTGGCCCTGCGCTGCCTTAATCCATCTTGCCCAGCACAAACTTTAGAGGGAATAATTCATTTTGCTTCGCGCGGAGCGATGAATATTGATGGATTAGGTGAAAAGTTGGTCGAGCAGCTGTTTACGGAAGGATTAATACGGGATATTGCTGATCTTTATGATTTAGAGGTGAGTCAGTTACTTCGATTAGAACGAATGGGTGAGAAATCGGCGCAAAATCTACTTAACGCACTCGACGAGAGCAAGAGAAATTCGTTGGAAAAACTGCTGTTTGGTTTAGGTATTAGACATATCGGTGCTAAGTCGGCAAAAACTCTCGCAGAACATTACCGAACTTTGGATGCGCTAATGGCAGCAACCACTGAGGAATTACTTGAAATCGACGATGTTGGACCGAAATTAGCGAGCAGTTTACATGGTTATTTCGCTAATGAAGAAGCACGCAAATTGGTTGAACGACTGCGTGCTGCTGAGCTTAACTTTGATTATCAGGGCAAGTTAATAGCTGACATCAATGAGGATGGCTTCTTTTATGGCAAGGTTATTGTTTTAACCGGAACACTTACTGAGATGACACGAGTAGAGGCAACAACCAAACTTGAGGAGCTGGGAGCTCGCGTAACCGGTAGCGTTACACGCAAGACGGATCTTGTCATCGCCGGCGTAAGTGCCGGCTCTAAATTAGAAAAAGCACAGGAGTTTGGCATCACTGTGCTTTCGGAAGCTGAATTTATTGAAAAACTATCTGCTAATTAATTTCGTATCTGCAGATTCATATCAGATTCGTATCAGATTAATATCAGATTTATGTCGCACTCGCGGATTAAATCTTTAAATCACGGCTAATAACGCCGATTTTAACCAGTGCTTGGAAGAGAATGACTAGTAGTGGTCCAACAAGCACCCCGACGACGCCAATTGCTTTGAAACCAACCCAGATACTAATCAAGGTGGCCAGTGGTCCGATGCCGATCCGTTCACCTAAAACCTTCGGTTCGATTGATTTTCTAACAACTGTGATTACCAGGAATAGAACGAGCAACCCGATACCAAGCATATACTGACCCATCGCGATTGAGAAAATCGCCCATGGTCCAAGCGTTGAACCTGTACCTAAAATCGGCAAGATATCAACGATTACGATTAATAGTGCGATCGCTGCCGCATACTTCACATCGAGGATTTTTAAGCCGGCAAAGCTGATGATATAAGTAATAGTACTTAGCATAATCTGTCCGCGTAAGAAACCGATTGTTGCTTTTTTGATTTCTTCGAGAAGAACACTGATAACCTCACGTTTCCGGTCAGTAAAGAGATTAAGGAATCCAGAATGAAACTTCGGTAGGTAAAGACTTAGCAAAAATAACGCTACAAAGAAGATAATCGTCAGGATAAATGTATTCGGTATCGACTTCGATAAGTTAACCACGAAATTACTGATAGGTGTAACAATATCGATACTAAGCAGTTTTTGTGTAAACTCAAAGAAATTGTCATTAATCTGTGTTGCCAGTTCTTCCGGTAGTAACATAATATAATCGTGGATATTGTTGTAAAGATTGACGAACCAATCTTGAATATCAGGTAAACTACGTTGGATAAATTTTGTCAATGAGATAAATTCTTTGAGTAGTTTAGTTGTTGATAGATAGGTAAGCACCGCTAAAAGCCCCATGAACAGGACGAAAGAGGTTGTTACTGCAGCCAAACGATTTACATGCTTAATGCGCATAAAAAGATTATTAAGAGGCTCTAAGATTAGTGCTGTTAAGTAGGCTAAGAAAAAGACAAGGAAATGCGGCATAACAAGATATAGCGCATAGCCGACGCCGACAAATGCACTAGCCGTTAAAAGGACGATGACAACTGTTAAGGCAATCTTTTTGATGTATTCGTTCATTATAGACTCCTGTTCTTAATAGCACTTGTTCTTTCATTTACTATAGATGAATAATATTTTATACTATTAAGTAAGATAACAAAAGCATTTTTCATAGATAACTGAAAAACATTATAAGATACATAGGAGGAGAAATGGGAATTAATCTGATAAAAAAAGGGATCATGGTCGCACTCGTCATTGCGTTAATATTTACAGGTGGATGTACCGACAAAAAAGGGAATAGTGGTGACGGCCAGAGCTCAATCATCTCTCCTGATATTAAGATCAATGAGCAGTATTATCGAGGTGTACTTCCTTATCGTAAGAGTCCGATTAATGGGACGATGCGCGCACTTCCTAACAGGCTTGATGCAAGCCACTTTGAGTTAACACTATTCGAATATGCCAAGAAGACTTTTAACCCGGCAACGCATGTTTTTGCTGAAGGGCATATTTTGACTAATGCAATGATAGCGCCGTATATTAGTGCTGAGCGCGATTCGATATATGAGAGCTTTGTCTATTCGATGATTGAGCATGACTATTACGCTGAGGATGGTACTTTTAAGGGGATGGTAGTTGGGATTATCGTATCACCAACTTATTATGCCAAAGATGAGGATGGGGAATATAAACGAAATGTGTTCGGTGAGCGAATAAAAGAGAACTACACCGGCGATGAGCTGATCGAGAAATCGAAAACGTTACTCGAGGATTTGACGCTGTTAATTAGACGCGAGACATTCGTGCCGATAGAATTTGCTGTAATGCGAGCAGAAGGCAATGATACGAAGATACCGGGGACCTTTGTTTTAACAGCAAGTGCCTTAATTGGTGAGCGGAGCGTTGCGAAGTTTACAACTGTTAATGAAAAGTTTTATTTATTACCGATGGCTGGCAGTAAATTGACGGATAATGAGACGGATATTTCACGTGGCTTCAACCAGTTCAAGAAGGATATAGCAGAGTTCTTGCCACGCTTTGCAGGGGTTACGGGATTAGCGCGCTTTGTTGATGGTAATATCGTAGAATTAAAAATAGAGATGTACACGGAGTTTGATTCGTCGGCTGAAGTTATTCAGTTGACGCAGTTTTCAATCGATCGGATTAGCAAATATTTTCCGGAGCGGATTCCGATCTATCTTTATGTATCGACTATCAATAATCCGAAGGCACTCTACATACGGAGTGCCAACGGGGACGATTTTATGCATATTTACCGCAATTAGTGGTTGTGAATATCTGCGGTTGCGCAAGTTTGTGACTATGTGATTTACTTGAAAAGACCTTTTAATACGAAAAAGGCGTTAGCCGGTCTTTCAGCGATTCGACGCGAGAAGTATGGGAACCACTCTTTACCGTAAGGTGTGTAGATGCGGACCGTATAACCTTCTTTTAGTAGTTGTCGCTGTAAGTCGTTGCTGATGCCATAAAGCATTTGAAATTCGAACAGCGAATACGGGATGCTGTTTTTCTCAACGAAAGTTTTAATCTCATCGACGATTAGTTGATGGTGAGTCGCGATCGCTGTGTAGTTTCCGTTTAATAGATGTATTTTGATGATGTTGATGAAGTTCCGGTCAACATCTTTTTTATGTGGAAAGGCAATTTCCTTTGCTTCTTTGTAGGCGCCCTTAATTAAACGAAGGTTCGTGCCAAGAGAGTCAAGGTCTCGGATATCATCTTCGGTGCGGTATAGATAGGCTTGCAAAGCTAATCCAACATGTTTATTACTGAATTCAGCCTGAACGCGCTTGAAGAGTTCAATCGTAATTTGGACAACTGCGGCATCTTCGATGTCGATCCGCACAAAGTTATCATATTTTTTTGCCTGCTGTACTATTCGTCTAACGTTTTCATAGCAAAGCTCTGGGTCAATTACGAGACCTAATTGTGTTAATTTAATCGAAAGATTAGAGTTTAGCTGATTGGTAGCAATTGCATCGAGAATCATGATTGCTTCATCAGTTGCTTCAATCGTCTCTTCACGCGTGCTGACACTTTCACCAACGTGGTCCAGTGTAACGACAAAACCCTCCTCGTTCAACCTTTTCACTTCAGCTATTGTCTGTTCCAGATATTCACCGGCGATAAACCGCTTTGCGCCGAGCTTCATTCCATATTTTCTGACAAAATTTTTAACCAATTTATTATCTGCTACACCTAAAATAATTGTTCTTCCTAAATTGTCTAATGCCATTATTAACGTGCCTCGCTCTCTGTAGAAAATTCACTGTTTATTATAT
The DNA here is from genome assembly GCA_964637775.1 of uncultured Caryophanales bacterium. Classification (GTDB taxonomy): domain Bacteria; phylum Bacillota; class Bacilli; order Tepidibacillales; family Tepidibacillaceae; genus CAYZPB01. The sequence goes on along the minus strand of CAZWWX010000008.1, from coordinate 8,150 downwards.
CATAACAATTGAGCCGGGGAAGCGAAAAACAGTAAAGTGAAAATTGATATGCGCAATCCTTACAAGCTAAAATTACTACAAGGTTTTATTTTGTGCTCGAATAAGTTAGAATATAAGAATAGATTAAGTGACTTGATAGGAGGGAAATAAATGATCAAAAAGTTTAAACCGGAACCTTTTACTGATTTTTCTAATGCGGAGAACGGTGCGGCTTTTAAAGAGGCGCTCGCACTTGTTAAATCCCAATTCCATAAGGAGTACCCACTAATTATCGGTGGTGAAAAAATATTTACTGAAGCGAAAATTACTTCTTACAATCCGGCGAACAAAAACGAGGTTGTTGGTGCGGTATCTAAGGCGGACACAGCACTGGCTGAGCATGCGATGCAAGCTGCGATTGCTAAGTTCGATGAGTGGAAAGAGTGGCCGGCAGATGCGCGAGCAAGACTGCTGCTTAAGGTTGCTGCGATAATGCGAAGACGGAAGCACGAGTTTTCAGCGACGATGGTTTATGAAGCAGGCAAGAACTGGGCAGAGGCTGATGCTGATACGGCTGAGGCAATCGACTTTATGGAATTTTATGCGCGCGAGATGATTCGCCTTAGCGGTTCACAGGAGTTAACACCATATAAGGGCGAAATGAATGACATTTATTATACAGCGCTCGGTGTTGGCGTAATAATTCCGCCATGGAATTTTCCCAATGCGATCATGGTTGGGATGACGATGGCAGCTGTTGTTACCGGTAACACAGTTGTGTTGAAGCCGGCGAGTGCGACACCGGTGGTTGCTGCAAAATTCATGGAGGTTCTCGAAGAAGCAGGGATTCCTGCCGGTGTGGTCAACTTTGTGCCGGGTAGCGGTGCAGAGGTAGGCGACTATTTGGTTGAGCACCCGCAGACAAGATTTATTAGCTTTACCGGGTCGAAGGAAGTCGGCTTAGGTATTACTGCGAAGGCGGCGGTCGTGAAGCCGGGGCAGAAGTGGATTAAACGTGTTGTTACTGAGCTTGGTGGCAAGGATGCGATCTTGGTTGATCACGATGCTGATCTCGAGGCGGCTGCTGAGGGAATCGTTGCTGCGGCTTTTGGTTTCCAAGGACAGAAGTGCTCGGCTTGCTCACGAGCGATCATCCATCAGGATATTTATGATGAATTGTTAACGAAAATTGTCGAAATAACTAAGGTCTTAAAGGCAGGAGCGCCGGAAGAGCGGCCGAACACAATTGGTCCGGTGGTTGACGCAGGTGCCTTTAAAAAGATTACTGAGTATATTGAAATTGGCAAGCAAGAAGGTCGCCTAATTCAAGGTGGTTCGGCTGATGATAGTGTTGGCTTTTATATTGAACCTACTGTAATTGCCGATGTTGCCCCAGATGCTCGGATTGCTCAAGAGGAAATTTTTGGTCCGGTACTGGCACTAATTAAAACAAAGGATATAGATGAAGGTATTAAGATCTTTAATGATACTGAATACGGTTTAACCGGCGCTCTTTATGCACGTTCGCGAGCTACACTTGAGCGGGGACGCAATGAACTTCACTGCGGAAATTTGTACTTTAACCGTAAATGTACCGGTGCAATCGTAGGTGTTCATCCATTCGGTGGTTTTAACCTATCCGGCACTGATTCTAAGGCCGGCGGACGTGACTATCTACAATTGTTCATGCAACTAAAATTAATGTCAGAAACACTTTAGGAGGTTGGCGGATGCGAGTCGGTATAATTGGCGCCATGGAAGAGGAGGTCGTCATTCTCCGCGAAAAGATGACGGAGTGCAGCGAACGAGAGGTTTGCGGTGCACATTTTGTGAGCGGTAAACTTGCAGATGTCGATGTTGTTTTGCTAAAAAGCGGCATCGGCAAGGTGAATGCGGCGGTCGGAACGACATTGTTGTTGGAACTCTATGAGCCTGACTATGTAATTAACACCGGCTCGGCAGGCGGTTTTAATTCGGAGCTAACCGTTGGCGATATAGTTGTTGCCGATGAACTGCGATATCATGATGTTGATGCGACGGTATTTGGATACGCATTCGGACAAGTACCGGAGATGCCGGCTTTTTATAGTCCGGATCCGGGCTTGGTTGAGCTGGCTCTTGCATGTGGCGACCACTTAGAGGTTAAGGTGATTAGCGGTTTGATTACGTCCAGTGATTCGTTCATGGACGATATAGAGCGAGTTAATGAAGTTCGCCGTCAGTTTCCAAGCGTCTCCGCAGCGGAGATGGAGGCAACCGCAATTGCCCAGGTAGCATCTTTGTTCGCAGTGCCATTTGTCATTATTCGTTCATTATCTGATATAGCCGGCAGTGATTCGAAGACAGCCTATGATCAGTTTTTGGATCAGGCGTCACGAAATTCGGCAAAGTTGGTTGAGTTGATGTTAAAGGAGATGGCCGGACATGGGTAAAATATATAATGTCGAGAGTTTTAATCTGGATCATACGAAGGTGGAGGCGCCCTTTGTGCGCTTAGCCGGGGTGATCCGCGGTGAGCATGGTGATGTGATTACTAAGTTCGACTTGCGCTTTACGCAGCCGAATGTTGAATATATGGAGATGGCAGCAGTCCATGCTCTTGAGCACCTATTGGCTGTCAATATCCGGGAGTTTTTGCCGAATGTTATCGATCTAAGTCCGATGGGCTGCCAAACCGGCTTTTATCTGACAGTGCTTAACTTGGAAGATGGACAGACAGGGGAAAAATTAGTGCATGAGGCGCTGGCAAAGACATTAGAAGTTATTTTAACCAGCAAAGAGGTTCCTGCGACAAGCGCTGTCCAGTGCGGTAACGCAGCCAGTCATAGTTTAGCCGGTGCACAAAAATATGCGGCACAGATGCTTGCGAGGCGTTCGAAATGGAACGAGATTTTTGCTGTAGAGGAGGAGTAATCAATGGGGATTAGCAGAGAAGACCTGCTGGATGCTGCGAGGTTAGGTACCATACAGTTGACGGTGGAAGAGGAAAATGATTTTCTTGAGCAGTTCAAGCAGGTACTTAATTATATTGACAAAATTAAGGGAGTTCCAACTGAAGGCGTTGCTGAAACGTATCAGGGGATTGATTTGGTGAATGTTTTTCGTGAGGATGTAGTTATCCCTTCGCTGACCAACGAGGAGGCCTTAGCCTCCGCTGCGGAAACTGACGAAGGACAATTCAAGGTACCAACAATTATCGAATAGGAGGAGAGAAGATGGGACTTAGTGATTTAACGATTAAAGACATACAGAATCAACTTAAGCGTCGCGAAATTTCGGCGACCGATCTGGTAAAACTCTCCTTGGATAGAGTGGGCGAGGTAGAACCGAGGGTTCAGGCTTTTATTACGATTGATGAAGAGGGTGCCTTGGCGCAGGCAAGAGCGCTTGACGCCGGCCTGGCGGCCGGCGCGGACTTAGGTCCCCTTACAGGTGTTCCTGTCGGTATTAAGGATAATATTCTGACGAAAGGTTTGCTGACAACTTGCGCTAGCAAGATGTTAGCTAACTATGTACCGGTCTTTAGTGCTACGGTTGTGGAAAGGCTGACCGAAGCCGGGTCAATTATAATCGGTAAAACTAATATGGATGAGTTCGCGATGGGTTCTTCAACAGAATATTCAGCCTTTCATCCGACTTATAACCCTTGGGATGAGGAAAGAGTGCCCGGGGGGTCAAGTGGCGGCTCAACTGCCGCTGTAGCGGCAGGCGAGGTTTCCTATGCGCTTGGTTCGGACACGGGAGGGTCGGTGCGACAACCGGCTGCCTTGTGCGGAGTGGTTGGCTTTAAACCGAGCTATGGGCTAGTGTCACGCTATGGCCTCGTGGCTAATGCTTCGTCACTAGACCATATTGGGCCGCTGACCCGCAATGTGGAAGATGCCGCCGCTGTGATGGAGGTGCTTGCCGGGCACGACGAGCGTGATACGATGATGCGGAATGAAGCCGTGCCGGCTTATACGAAAGCCTTAACAGGCGACATCAAAGGGATGCGAATCGGGATTGCCAAAGAGTATTTTATTGAGGGAATGGACGCCGGTGTTAAGGCGTTGGTATTAGAGGCAGCTCAGGTACTTGAGGGCCTTGGAGCGATAGTAGAAGAAGTATCACTGCCGCACAGCGAATATGCGATAGCGGCGAATTATATAATTTTAGCGGCGGAAGCAAGTTCGAATCTTGGTCGGTTCGACGGTATCCGCTATGGTGTGCAAGCAGACCAACCTAAGGGTTTGCAAGACCTATATCTGCGCACTCGCAGTGAGGGATTCGGTGCGGAAGTCAAGCGGCGAATCGCTTTCGGTAACTTTGTGCTGAGCACGGGTCACTATGAGGACTACTTTTTGCAGGCACAAAGGGTACGGACGCTGGTAAAACGTGATTATGAGCAGGCTTTTGCCAAGTATGATTTGTTGCTGGGACCAACGACGCCGACGACTGCTTTCAAGTTGGCGGATAATACACATAATCCGCTAACGATGTACCAAAGTGATATTTTAACAGTAGCAGCTAACTTGGCAGGCTTGCCGGCGATCAGCATACCGTGTGGTTTCGTTGACGGTTCGCCGGTTGGTCTGCAATTAATCGGTAAGCAATTTGCCGATAGTGATGTGCTGCGGGCTGCTCATGCATTTGAACAGGCGACAGACCATCATAAGCTTCGACCGCTGATCGGTCGGACGACGGGCGAGCCGCAAGAAGGGGGGCGGGCATAATGAGTGAACGAAAATACGAAACGGTAATTGGACTTGAGGTCCACGTAGAAATGGCGACAAAGACCAAGATTTTCTGCGGTTGCTCGACAGAATTCGGTGCTCCGCCAAATACCAATGTATGCCCTGGTTGTTTAGCAATGCCGGGTTCATTACCGGTGTTGAACAAGCAGGCGGTTGAGTTTGCAATCCGAGCTTCGCTGGCATTAAATTGTCATGTTAATCTGGAGAATAAGTTTGACCGCAAAAACTACTTTTATCCGGACTTGGCGGGCGCCTACCAGAAGTCACAGTTTTATATGCCGATTGGCGTTAATGGTTGGATTGATATCAATGTTGATGGTGAGAAGAAACGGATTCGGATCAATCGAATCCATCTCGAGGAAGATGCAGGCAAACTGACCCACAGCGAGTATGGTGACGGTAGCTTGGTTGATTACAACCGGGCAGGTATGCCGTTAATTGAGATTGTATCCGAGGCGGATATGCGTTCACCGGCTGAGGCGAGGGCTTATCTGGAAAAATTAAAAGCGATTATTCAATATACAGGTGTTTCTAACGTGAAGATGGAAGAAGGATCTTTGCGTTGTGATGCCAATGTTAGTCTGCGTCCTCTTGGTCAAGAGAAATTTGGCACGAAGCGGGAATTAAAGAACATGAACTCTTTCCGAGGCGTGGAGAGGGCTCTTGAATATGAAGAAATAAGGCAGGCGGAGATGCTTGATACCGGTGAGTTGATCACCCAGCAAACATTGCGTTGGGATGAGGTTAAGGGTGTCACGATTGCAATGCGCAGCAAAGAACAAGCAGAGGATTACCGCTACTTCCCGGATCCTGATCTGGTGTTGATTCGTTTGACAGACGAGTGGGTTGACCGCGTTCGGGCTGAGCTACCGGAGCTGCCGGATGCGCGTTTGTTGCGTTATGTTGAGCAGTACGAATTACCGGAGTATGACGCCGGCGTGATTACGGCTTCGAAGGAGTTGGCTGACTTTTTTGAGGGAGCAGTTGCTGTGAGCTCCGACTACAAATCTGTCGCTAACTGGGTGATGGGTGATTTATTGCGGTATTTGAATGTAGCAAATATTGAGGTTAAGGATCTGACTCTGGCGCCGAGTGCGCTGGGTGAAATGGTTGAATTGATTAACGATGGAACAATTAGCGGGAAAATTGCGAAGACAGTATTTGAAGAGATGTTAGCAAGTGGCAAAGATCCGGCGACAATCGTTAAGGAGAAAGGTCTTGTGCAGATTTCTGATGAGGGTGAGTTAGTCGCTGTCATTGAGCAGGTAATCGCAGCTAATCCGCAATCGGTAGAAGATTATCAAGGAGGTAAGGCTCAGGCTTTTGGCTTCTTGGTAGGCCAAGTGATGAAGGAGACGCGAGGTAAGGCTAATCCACAATTGGTTAATAAATTACTGAAGGAGAAATTAGGATAGGTGAAACTTTTTGATTTAATCTCGCCAGTTTATGGGCTCTTTTTCAAGTATCAGGTTAAGAACTTCGAGCAGGTTCTGGACCTGGCTGAAGGCGAGGGAGTTGACCTGAAAAAGTGTGAGTCAGTCCTTGATATTGGTTGTGGGACCGGAGCCCTCTACAAGGCTCTTCATGACCGAGGAATCAAAGTGACCGGGGTTGAAACCTCTAGAGGTATGCTTAGTCAGGCCCGGCGGAAACTGGCTGATATCGAGGCCCGGTGTCTGGAGGTAAGACCGGGTGGTTCTCTGCCTTTTGCTGATCGATCTTTTGATCTGGTGATTACTTCTTATGTTGCTCATGGCCTTGAGAAGGATGACCGCTTGGTTTTCTACCGGGAGATGCAGCGACTGGCCAAGAAAATGGTGATCGTCTATGACTATAATGACGAGCGGGAGTTGCTGACGTCGGTTGTGGAATGGTTGGAGGGTGGCGACTACTTTAACTTTATTAAGCAAGCAACCGGTGAGCTGGAAGAGCTCTTCGGCAATGTCCGCATATTGACTGTTGGCAAGCGGGCTGCTTGGTATATCTGTGAAGTTGGTGGAGAATTGGGGGAAGAATGAGAATACCGGTAGAGAAGAATCAAGAGATAGAACTTTTTATCAATGACCTCAGTCATGAAGGACTGGGTGTTGGGCGATATGAAGGATATACGATATTTGTTGCAGGGGCGCTGCCCGGAGAGTTAATCCGGGCGCGCCTTGTTAAAATTAAGAAGTCTTATGGTTATGGGCGGATGTTGGAAATTATCGAGCCGAGCGCAGCTCGGCTTAGTCCGCCTTGTCCGATCTACAGCCGCTGTGGCGGCTGTCAGCTCCAGCATTTAGCTTATGCCGATCAGTTAGCCTGGAAGCGAGATTTAGTAGCAGCTAACTTGCTCCGGCTGGGTGGCATAGATGTGGCTGTTGAGCCAGTAATTGGTATGGCTGAGCCTTGGGCTTATCGTAACAAGTTTCAAGTACCGGTTGCTCAGAGTGATGGTGGACCTGATGCAGGCTTGGATGCAGGCTTGGATGCAGGCTCACATGCAGGCTTGAATGCTGGGCATGGTGCTGGCTTGATAGCGGGCTTCTACGCCCAGCGAACTCATGATGTAATCGATATGGAAGAATGTCTGATTCAAGATAAGTTGGGAAATGAGATTTTTCAGACGGCTAAGTCTATTGCCAGGGAAATAGGGGTGCGAGGTTATGATGAGACCACTGGACAAGGAGTCCTCCGACATATGGTGGTGAGAACGGCCGCTGCGACGGGTGAGAGTATGCTGATTATCGTGACGAATGAGCGCGCGTTTGCCGGGCGGGATAAGTTGGTAGAGCGCCTGAAGGACGAGTTACCTGAACTGACGAGCCTGGTGCAGAATGTTAATAAGCGCCGGGATAATGTGATTCTGGGTGATGAATTTGTGGTGTTGGCCGGCGCGGACGTGATCTATGATGAGTTGGTGAGTGGCGCTGGCGGGGGTGCTGGTGCTGTGCGGTTCGCGATTTCGCCGCGGTCCTTTTATCAGGTAAATCCTGTGCAGACCCAAGTCCTGTATGAGAAGGCGGTGGAGTTTGCTGGCTTGAGCGGCGAGGAGGTCGTGATCGACGCCTATTGCGGCGTGGGGACGATAGCGCTGTTCGCGGCAGCTCAGGCGCGGCAGGTGTTCGGAGTGGAGATAGTTGAGGAAGCGATCCTTGATGCACGCGCGAATGCAGTGCTCAATGGAATCGATAATGTGGAATTCGTAGTGGGAGCGGCAGCGGACGTGATGGGTGAGTGGGGCGCCGCTGGTATTGCTGCTGATGTGGTCATTGTTGATCCGCCTCGCAAAGGTTGTGAAAGTGAGTTGCTCGATGCGATAGTCGCGATGGCACCCGAGCGCGTGGTGTATGTGTCGTGTAATCCGGCGACTTTGGCGCGTGATCTGCGCATTTTTGTGGATGGAGGCTACGAGGTAAGCAAGGTTCAACCGGTAGATATGTTCCCGCAGACGGTGCA
>CAZWWX010000007.1:0-92889 GCA_964637775.1 uncultured Caryophanales bacterium | reverse complement strand
CTCCGCCATTTAACTACTACGGGCCCATAGCTCAGCTGGCAGAGCGGTCGGCTCATAACCGATTGGTCGTAGGTTCAAATCCTGCTGGGCCCACCATTAAAACTTTTTATACATATGCCGGGGTGGCGGAACTGGCAGACGCACAGGACTTAAAATCCTGCGATAGGTGACTATCGTACCGGTTCGATTCCGGTCCTCGGCACCATCTTTAGAAAAACTTTGTTATATTGAGAGAACAGGTTGCTAATCGCAACCTGTTTTTGTTAATGTCAAAGTTAGTGTAATATTATAATTATGCAACCAATTAATATTATTGTTGTCTTTATTAATGTAGCTACTTATATAATTAGGGGGGATACAATTGGATGATAATCTGATAATCGATTTATATTGGGCGCGTTCGGAATCGGCTATTAATGAGACTGCCGGTAAATACGGAAATTATTGTTTTATGATTGCTAATAATATTTTGCAGAATCACGAAGACTCGGAAGAATGTGTCAGTGATGCTTACCATAAGATATGGGACAATGTACCCCCGCAACGTCCTGTAAATTTTAAGGCTTTTATTGGCAAGGTGGTTCGTAACCAAGCACTTAATAAATACAAAGAAAAAAGAGCCTTAAAACGAGGCGGTGAAAATATCGCCTTAATCTATAGCGAATTAGAAGAGTGCATTCCGATTTATACAGATGTGGAAAAGGAATATGAGGCTAAGCTCTTCATTGAGGCGATAAACTCATATTTGCTGTCCTTAGGCACTGAACAACGAATTGTTTTTGTTAGACGGTATTGGTACGCAGATTCGATACAGTCAATAGCAACGCGTCTTAATATGAGTGAGAGCAGGGTAAAATCAATGCTTTTCCGTACGCGAAACCGGCTGAGAAACTATCTCGAACAAGAGGGAGTGATTTTATGAGACTTGAAAAATTGATGAATTACATCGGTCAAATTGATGACAATATAATTACTGAAGCTGATATTCAGATTGAGAATGAACAATTAGTTAAACGTCCTTGGGCGAAATGGGTTGCAGCCGTTGCAACTGTTTGCTTAATCGTTTCTATTCCTCTTATACAGTATTTTACACAGTCAACAGATCCTTTAGAGAATAAGGACTTGCCTGGAATAGTCGTCGACCCTATAGATTATCCGGACTTGCCCAAACTAATCGTTAGTATGGATGGTGGGGCTTACGGTTTCGAAGGCTTATTAGCTTATGATATCAGTGAGTTACAGAACGGTAATCCGTGGACGACTGATAATGTACTCACTACGCTGCCGGTTTTTGCTAATCCTAATGAACGCGATGGCGCGGGGATGGTAATAGCCGGTTTGTCCACCGAAGAGTTGTTAGAACAGGCTGAGAATATTGCCGATCTATTTAAACTCGATATAATATCGTTATCTACAAAACCGACTATGGAAGAAATAGCGATAATCACCGAGAAGATTAAACAAGGCTTTGGGGGTTTAGATGGTTATGAAGAGGAATTACGCCAAAATACTGCAGTTTACCAGGTGATGGCAAAATGTGTAGGTGCCACAATTGTGGTGGCGAAAAGCGGGAATATAATTATTACATTGACGCCAGAAACAGTCGATTTAATTAGTAACATCGATAAACTTAATGACTATGATAATTTTGTCATTGAGTTTGACTATGGTAATGGCTTACCACTTTCAAATGACTACAAATTCACTTGGGATACACCTAATCACCAAGCAAGAGACATAACAGAATATCTATTATCAGAGTATGGCGACTTTATGCATATTACTTCACCAGGATATGATTTGTTCGCTGATTATACATTTTCTGCAAATCTCACACGTTTAAATACGTTTGTATTTGAAAATTCCGGCAGCGCAGAGGAACGAATTCTTAATTATAATTTCCATAGACTATATTTTAGTCCGACTGAAGGGGGCGGACTTGGATCAATCAAATATTATAATATTGATTTATCTAATAAGTTAGGAGATTATCCGATTATAACAGCAGAAAAAGCGCATGAACTTCTATATAATAAATCATATATAACAAGTGTACCTTATGAATTGCCGGATGAGAAGTATGTCGCACATGTTGAATTGATGTATCGTACAAGTGGATTTGAAGAAATGTTTATGCCATATTACAGATTCTTGATTGAATTGCCAACTATGCAACATGAGAATGGGTTAAAGACCTTTGGTGCATTTTATGTGCCGGCAGTTGAAGGTAGATATCTGGATAATATGCCTGTGTGGGACGGAAGTTTCAATTAATGAATTAATATATTAAAAAAAAAGAGAGTGTCTTATGGGTATTGTGCAGTGCACTCATAAGACACTCTCTTTTTTTAATTAGTATTTAATTACCGATCTGGTTATATAAGCATTTGCCATTCCCAAATCCTTTGCCAAATCCATTACCTTGACCCATTCCTTGACCTTGTCCATTTTCTAAGCCTCGAAATTGTTTGCCATTCTTTCCTTGCCCAATAGTAGAGACGAGTTCAGTGATATCTACTCCTTTGTCGGCAGCAATCTGCGCTATTGATTTACCGGAACTGCGTAATTCGCATAATTCGTCAGATGACAGACCAAGTGTATCAGCAATTAGTTCATGATTAGAACCTTCTAAGAATTTACCTGTGCCATCGCAGTTAGCCCGTTGTCCATAAAAGCCGGTCGCTGCTAATACCGGAGTTGCAACCAGAACAAGACCAATTACAATTATTAGTGTGATAACAAGTTTTTTATGTTTCATTTATTATTTCTCCTTTCTCTTTATCCTTTCTCTTTATCCTTTCTCTTTATCCTTATCCTTATCGGTAACTGTAATATATCACTATAATATTAAGTTGGTATGTTGAAATTATTAAGATATCTTATCATCTTATTAAAACAGGTTTGCAATACATAATATCGGACAATTAAGCTGATGAAACTATACTAAAATATTGACATTGACTGTAATGATTGCTACTATTCATAGTATGGCTTGACTCGGTAGCTCAGCTGGGAGAGCACCATCTTGACAGGGTGGGGGTCGCTGGTTCGAGACCAGTCCGAGTCACCATTATATTTAATACGAAGGGTATGAGTTAAATGTTAGGATTAGCAATCAGAGCGATAATCTATATCCTCTTGATTCTTATAATAATATATATTTTAAAACATATGTTGGCCCCTAACACTAGGTCAATGCCCAAAGCGGGCGAGATACCGGATATAACAAAATCCTTTAATCCGATTACTTATGCAGGCGGAACGACGACGATAAAGGAGATAAATGTCGTGGGAACACTGCATATTTCCAAGGAATTAGTTGTTTTTGATGACCACAAGAAGGAATTATTCACGATCATTATTAAACGAATTACAAATTGTTCAGTTGTAAAAATCGAAGAAGATAGTAAGCAAAAGAGCTATGTTAGAATTGAATACCGAACTGAAGATAATTCGCCCCGATCGGTAATGCTCCACTCAGATTTTAACGAGGAGTATGCTCAGCGAATCGTAGCGGAAATTAATATTAGGCAAACAAAATAAAACCCTTTACTCTCAGTCTTTCTGACTGTCAGTAGAAGGGTTTTTTGATGTTTATTATTAATTTAAGATTGCTCGGTCCAATGCGAAACTCTCACCTTTTAAATCCTCAAAAGCTTTAATTAAATCCGGCACTGTCATCTTTCTCTTTTCCTCAGCGTCAAGGTGAATGATGATTTCTCCGCGATGCATCATAATTAACCGATTTCCGAATTTTAAGGCCTGTTCCATGTTGTGTGTAATCATCAATGTTGTTAGGTTGTTTTCTGAAATAATCCGGTGAGTTAGGTTGTTGATTAACTCAGCACGTTTTGGATCGAGAGCAGCAGTATGTTCATCAAGCAGCAATATTTTTGGCTTAGTAAAGGTTGACATTAGAAGACTCAATGCCTGTCTTTCGCCACCTGATAAAACACCAACTTTCTGCTCTAAGCGGTTTTCTAAGTTTAAACCCAGAACCTCAAGCTCGCTCCTAAACAAGTCCTGTTTCTTATGAGTGATTGCCATGTTCAATTTGCGTACCTGACCACGTTTATATGCCATAGTAAGATTTTCTTCAATTGTCATATTGGGTGCAGTTCCTGCCATCGGGTCCTGGAAGACTCGACCGATATATTTTGCTCTTTGGTATTCCATCAGTTTAGTAATGTCTTGTCCGTAAATGAAAATTGTTCCACTATCTACACCATAGACTCCTGCAACAGCGTTCATCAAAGTTGATTTACCGGCACCATTCGTACCAATTACCGTCATGAAATCACCTGGTTCTAAATGAAGGCTTACTTTATTTAAGGCCACCTTCTCATTAACAGTACCAAAGTTAAAGGTTTTAGATACATTTTCTAGACGTAACATTTAATCAACCTCCCCCAGGTCTGTTGTAATTTCATTTTTTGAGTTCTTATTAATACCAAGACGTTGTTTGAAATTCTTAGAAATATTCGGGAAGACAAGTGCAATTATAACGATGATTGCAGTTATCAACTTCATATCGGTAGGTCCGATGAAAGGTAGGTAGATAGCAAGTGCAATTACGAAGCGATAGATAATTGCCCCGATTAATACGGCAAAGGTAGCTCGTTTAATACTTTTCGAGCCAAAAATAACATAACCGATAATGACGGATGCTAAACCGATAACGATCATTCCGATTCCCATCTGTACATCAGCATAACCTTGATATTGAGCGAGCATTCCGCCGGCAAGGCCCACAAGTCCATTGGCAAGCATTAGGCCGACAACGGTAGATAGGTTTGTATTAACACCAAAGCTTCTAATCATTTTTGGATTATCACCGGTCGCACAGATTGCAAGACCGAAGTCTGTCCGTAAGAACCAGTCAAGTGACTTTTTGATTGCATAAAGAGCAAGAGCTAATACGATTACAAACAGCCATTGGTTAAGTGTTAAGATGAATTTGGTCTCACCATAATTGGCAAGCAGATTAGCTCTTAATTCGCGTAGAGGCGTAAATATTGTCCGATGACGATAGATTGACAGATTAGCCGTACCCATAATTTTCAGGTTGATTGAGTAAAGAGCAGTCATCGTCAAAATACCTGCAAGTAATCCGTCGATTTTCCCTTTGGTGTTTAGTAGAGCAGTAAACAGACCGGCAAGCGCACCGCCGGAAAACGCAAAGAGTAGTGATAAGAGTGGATTAACGCCACTTGTTATCAATAAAGCAGAGATAGCAGCCCCCATTGGGAAGCTACCATCTACTGATAAATCAGGAAAACTTAGTATTTTAAAAGAAATAAATACTCCTAACGCCATTATTGCATAAATTAAACCTTGCTCGAGTGAGCCAATAATAATACCCATCTAAACACTCCCCATGATGTAAAATCCTAAATTATTCGTTAATTATCTCGTCAGCACGGTCAAGCAGAGATTGCGGAACAGTAGCTCCCATTTTCTCAGCTGCTGCTAAGTTAATTGTTAGAGTCATATCTTTCTGAGATTCAACCGGCATATCTGCAGGTTTTGCTTCACCTTTTAAAATTTTAATTGCCATTTCACCTGTCTGATATCCCAGTTTATAATAATCAAGACCATATGTCATGATTGCACCATTTCTTACTGTATCACTTTCACCGGCAATAACCGGAATTTTAAGTGTTTCGGCAACAGTCAAGATTGAATCAATGCTCGCAACAACTGTGTTATCGGTTGGGACATAAAACGCATCAACTTTGGTAGCTAAAGAGTCAGCTGCTTGTTTTACTTCAGAACTATTACTAATTCCGGCAAGTTCGAATCTAAAACCAAGCTCGTCAGCATAAGACTGAGCGATTTCTACTTGGATTTCTGAGTTTGGTTCACCGGTGTTATAGATAATACCGACAACTTTAACTGATGGGTCAAGTTCCTTGATTAAAGAAAGTTGCTCTTTAATTGGATTCATATCAGTTGTGCCTGTAACGTTTCTACCGGGTTTCTCATTAGAGTTTACTAAACCGGCATCAACAAGATCAGTTACCGCAGTAACCACGATTGGAATTGTATCAGTTTGTTGCGCTATTGATTGTGCAGATGGTGTAGCAACTGCAAGAACCAAATCTTTTTTGTCGGTAACGAATTTTTGAGCAATAGTAGTAAGTGTATCACGGCTACCTTGGGCGTTCTGATAATCAAATTTTACATTTTGACCATCAATATAGCCGTTAGCCGCAAGGGCGTCCATAAAACCTCTGCGTGAGGAATCAAGTGCGTCGTGCTCAATAATTTGGATAATACCGATTGCGAATGTTTTTTCTTCTTTTCCTCCGGGTCCTTCATTATCACCGGTTGGTTTGCTTGTGCAGCCAACTATCAGTACAGCTGTCAAAATAAGTAGTAAAACAAATTTAATATTCTTTTTCATATTCTCTCCTCCATCTTTCATACCTTTATCGCTTTAACGCGACAAAGTATTATTCGTATTATAGCAACAGTCATTCACTATTTCAACAATTATTTTAATCTAACGATGTCAGATCGCTGTCGGGAAGATTTAATTCCTTAATAGTGAGCACGCGCCGCATTATTTTTCCGCTTCGCGTTTTAGGCAATTCATCGATAAATTCGATCTCTTTTGGCACTGCGTGTCGCGAAAGGCCTGTTCTCACATAATCACGAATTTCCTCTTGTAGTTGCTCGGAAGCTTGGTAATTATGTTTAAGTGAGATAAACGCTTTAATAATTTCACCTTCTACAGGGTCCGGTTTGCCGATTACACCAACTTCGGCAACAGCAGGGTGCTCAGCGATTCTACTCTCAACTTCAAAAGGTCCAATCCGTTCACCTGCTGCGTTGATGATATCATCAATTCTGCCTTGGAACCAGATGTAGCCATCTTCGTCATAATAGACAGAGTCACCGGTTATAAACCAATCGCCGGTGAAATATTTCTGATACTCATTTTCATTATTAAAGATCGTTTTTAGCATAGCAGGCCATCCTTTTTTGATAGCAAGAACGCCTAGCGTATATGGTGGGAGGAGTTTCCCATCGTCATCAACTACACCGGTTTTTATGCCCGGGAGTGTTTTGCCCATTGAGCCGGGTTTAATATCCATTGCAGGATAGTTGCAGACAATCTGTGCACCGGTCTCTGTCATAAACCAAGTGTCATGAATAGGAATTCCATATTCTCTTACAGACCAACGAACGATATCGGGAGTTAGTGGTTCACCGACACTTAGAATATGTCTTAACGAACTAAGTTTATATTTTTTAAGTTGCTCTTGGTCAGCGCCCATCAACATGCGGAAAGCTGTAGGAGAGCTATACCAAACAGAAACTTGATATTCATCGATTAATTGATACCAGTAGCTTGGATTGAAACGGTCGCCACAGATAAGAACTGTAGATGCCATCAGCCAGGGAGCAAAGATTCCATAAGTGGTTCCGGTAATCCATCCGGGATCGGCAGTACACCAATATATATCATTAGGTTTTAGATCCAGTACCCAATTAGCGGTTTGATAGTATTGAAGCATAGCATGGTTAGTGTGTAATACACCCTTGGGCTTGCCGGTAGAACCTGATGTATAGTGAAGTAATATATCATCTTCAAGCGTTAACCAACTAATCGCAAATTCGGTTTTTGCACGAGCAAATTCATCCTTAGCATTAATAAATAAATCATTGCTCGCTACCGAATCTTCATCGATAATAATTACCTTTTCCAAAGTTGAAAGTTTGGTTAGCGGTACGTACTCAAGTAATTCATTAGTTGTAATTAGAACGCGAGCTTTGCTATCAGAAAGTCGGTCCTCAATTGCACTGGTCCGATAGCCCGGGTAAAGGGGGTTGACAACCGCACCATTTTTGAGAATCCCAATCAGAAAGATATATAACTCAGGGATACGCGGTAGATAAAGCGCTACCTGATCACCGGCTTGAACATTAGCTACATTGCGAAGAATATTAGCCGCTTGGTTGGAAAGGGTAGATAGTTCTTTAAATGTGTACTGTTCTTTGCGATTGTGAGAATCGTAGATTAGAGCAGTTTTACCGGCTGTCTTGCCGACTGCATGACGGTCGATTGTTTCATGCGCAAGATTTATCAGACCGGTATTGTTCCAGCTAAAATTTTTCGATAAATCTTCCCACTCGAAATTCGCCACGGCTAATTCGTAATTCGCAAGATTATGTTTTCCGGTCTTTGCTTTAATTAGTTCCGGCAATTAAATCACCCGCTTATCTTTTTGTTTGTCACTGTTATCCAAGAAGTTTTGTGATAAAATTATATCATAGAAACTCCGATTAGATTAGGAGAAACGAGCTAATTATTATTCAAGTATGTATGTTTTATTAGTATACTATAGATGGCTAAATATAGGTAATAAGGATGAATGGTTAATGCAACATTTAAAGATGTTTAATCGAATAGAGATTCTTGCCGGTGATGAACAGGTAGTGATTGAAGGACCGGTTTTGCTTGAGCAGTTGGAATCATATTATATGGATGAAGGATTATCTACTTTTAGGCCTGCCGACCAACAGTATGAGGCGCTTAAAGAGATTGCGGAAAGTCCGGAAGGGCGAATTATACTTGCAAGAATTGATCAGCGAATTGTGGGTTATGTGACCTATCATTATCCGGATGAACTCGAACGTTGGTCGGAGAGCAATATGGATAACCTTTTAGAACTGGGGGCAATTGAGGTAATCGCGGAATTTCGCGGTTACAAAATTGCGCAGAATTTACTTAGAGTGACCATGCTCGATGATGCAATGGAGGATTATATAATAATCGCAACTAATTATTATTGGCACTGGGATCTCTATGGGACAGGTGTAACTGCTGCTGATTATCGTAAAATAATTAGAAAGGTAATGCTTGCCGGTGGGCTTGAATATATGGCGACAGATGACCCAGACATCTGTACGCATTCAGCTAACTGTCTAACAGTGCGGATTGGTAGCCGAGTAAGCAATGAGAGTGTTCGACGTTTCGATTCGATACGTCTTAAAAATCAATATATGTATTAAAGTAATTTTGTGAAAGGGGTGTTGATATGCTTGTTGAACAAATAATGACTAAGAATGTAGTAACTTTAAAAAAGGAGGACTCAATTAAGCAGGCCTATACGATCTTGCAAGAAAACCGTTTCCATCATATCCCGATTATTGATGATAAAAATAATGTGATTGGGATTATATCTGATCGCGATATTAGGGATGCATGGCCTTCAATCTTTGAAAAGGATTGGGATAATGAAGTACTTGAGACACCGGTTGAACGAATTATGAAGACGGATGTTAAGACTGTGCATCCCTTTGAGTTCGTTGAAGAGATTGCTGCGATCTTCTATGAGAAGGAGATTTCCTGTCTGCCGGTTGTGAGAGAGGGAAATCTTGTCGGTATTGTAACAGATAAAGATATGCTTAATACATTGATTAGTTTGACTGGAGCACTAACTCCGAGTTCACAGATTGAGATAAAGATTAAAAATGTGCCCGGTGCCCTGGCAAACATCGTTAACCTAATTGCGGAGGAGCGCTTGCAAATAGATAACGTTCTTGTATATCCTGACCAATTGGATGATAGCTACAAAATAATCGTATTAAGAGTTCAGACGATGAACCCTTATGAGATTGTAAATAAGTTAAAAAGTAAAGGTCATAATGTACTCTGGCCAAACTTTCCGGGAATAAGTGATCATGTGTGAAGGCGCTTCATTTATTTATTCCGATCAATTTTTAAGCTACAAGTTTCGTGAAAATCATCCATTTAATCAGATACGTATTCAAATAACGCTCGATTTACTTAACAAGATGAAAGCAATAAACCCTAAACAGATTATCTCACCCCGTAAAGCGACGGATGAGGAGATAGCACTGATCCACGATCCAAGCTATATTGAGATTGTTAAGCGCGCCGGGGCAGGTGAACTGACACCGGAAGAGACAATGCCCTACGGAATTGGTAGTGAAGATACACCGATTTTTGAGAATATGCATGAAATTAGCGCCCTTGTCGTTGGCGGAACATTAACAGCTGTTGAAAGCGTGATGGAAGGTGGATTCTGTCAGTCGTTAAATATCGGCGGTGGATTACACCATGGCTTTAGAAATAAAGCTTCCGGTTTCTGTATTTATAATGATTCAGCAATTGCAATTAAATATTTAGTAGATAAATATAATTTGCGTGTTCTTTATATTGATACTGATGGTCATCATGGTGATGGTGTTCAGGATGCTTTTTATGATTCGAGCCAAGTCTGTACATTGTCGATTCATGAGACGGGAAGATATCTTTTTCCGGGTACAGGGAATGTCAATGAACGTGGCAACGGAGCCGGCTATGGGTATGCTTTTAATGTGCCGATCGATGCATTTACCGAGGACGAATCTTTTATTAGCGTTTACGAAAAAGCGGCGACTGAGATAGCTGAGTACTTTAAACCGGATATTATTGTCAGTCAGAACGGTGCGGATTCGCATTTTTTCGATCCATTAACGCATCTTAATACTTCAATTGAGACTTTCCGTGTAATCCCACGGATAGCAAAAGAGTTGGCACACAAATACTGTAATAATCGCTGGATTGCAGTTGGCGGCGGTGGTTACGATATTTGGCGAGTGGTACCGCGTGCGTGGTCACTGATTTGGTTGGAGATGACAGGTCAGGCTCAATTAGCAACCGGGAAGTTGCCTGCCGACTGGATTAAAGCGTGGCAGGAGTATTCGCCGCTTATTTTGCCGGAGTTATGGGAAGATAATAAGGACCTTTATCAAGCGGTGCCGCGAAAAGAAGAAATCGAGGAAATTAACAAGATTACACTTAACAGAGCTCTTTCCATTCTTTACTATTAGCGTTAAATATGTTACCCTAACAGCACTAATAGAATAACTTGATGACAGTTCGCAATCCATCCTGTCTTAAAACAAAACTAGGTATCAGACTACCTTAAGGTAGTCTTTCTTGTGGGCGAATCAGCCCTTTGAGAGAATAAGGTGATGTGTATGAAAAAAATTGGTTTAACAACTACAGCACCAATTGAGGTTCTAATCGCGGCCGGTTATCAACCGGTTGATATTAACAACCTTTTTATCGCATCTGAAAAATATCATGAATATATTGATTTTGCAGAAAAAGCCGGCTTCCCGAAAAATTCCTGTGCATGGATCAAAGGAATTTTTGGTGCTTGCATCGCATACAATATTGAAGAAATTATCGGCATCGTGGAAGGGGATTGTTCCAATACGCGTGCATTGTTGACGGTACTTGAGTATCATGGGGTGAAGGTACATGCTTTCTCCTATCCGTATTCACACCAATTGGTCGATGTGCGGTCCTCAATTGACCGTTTTATTGAGCACTTTGGAACGACGTTGGAAGCGACTGAGTGGGTGCGTCTTTCGCTTCTACCTGTACGTCTCCTCGCAAAGGAGCTGGATCGACTAACTTACGAAGAGAACAGACTAAGCGGTTGGGAAAATCACCTGTTGCAGCTCTCGATGAGTGATTTTAACGGTGATGTTAAGCAATATGCAGATGATCTTAGCAAGTTACAAGCAGATGCGTTAATGCGCGAGCCATATAGTGATCAGCTCCGCTTGGGTTTTATCGGTGTACCGCCGATGACCGGGGATCTCTATAACTATGTGGAGCAGTTCGGAGCTCGTTTTGTTTATAATGAGGTGCAGCGCGAATTTGCTTTTCCACGTGCGACTGAGGGGCAGACGATTTATGAGCAGTACTATGACTATACCTATCCCTATAGTCTGGAGTTTAGATTAGAAGAGATTAAAGAGCAGATTAGACTACGTAAGCTTGCCGGAATTATTCATTATACACAGGCTTCCTGTTATCGAAGCATTGACGATATTATTATTAAACAGACTTTAGATATACCGGTGCTAACTATTGAGGGCGACAAGTTAAATCATCTGGATGCTCGCACGAAACTTCGCTTAGAGGCGTTTATTGATATGCTTCTTGATCTAAAGGAGGTTGATTAGATGCGAATATTAGGTATTGACTTAGGCAGTAGAGAGGTTAAGGTCGTGCTGATGGACAATGGAAAGATTGAGCAGAAATTTAAATTAAGCACAATCAATTTTTACCGTGATTATTGCAAACAAGTTGATGGTTTAGCGGTTGATTTAAATAAGCTTGAAGTTGGTGAAATTGATTACGCGATTTCGACCGGCTATGGCAGGAACAATTATGAATTTGCGCAATTTAAAGCAATTAATGAGCTGAAGGCTCATGTCTATGGGGTGTTTTATCAACTGAATTTAAAAGATTTTATCTTACTTGATATCGGCGGCCAAGATGTAAAGGTGGTTAAGGTTGAAAAAGGAATCATCACAGACATGGAACTTAACGATAAGTGTGCCGCTTCATCAGGTAGATATATTGAGAATATGGCTAACCTACTCGAAGTCCCGCTTGAAGAATTGTGCCAGCATACGGAGGATCCTTTACTACTCAATTCGACCTGCTCGGTTTTTTCTGAATCAGAGTTGATTGGGAAAATTACAGAAGGGGTGTCGCTACCAAAACTTTGCGCGAGTGTGAATTATTCGCTCTATCGCCGTTTACGACCACTCCTTAGTAAGTTGCCGGGCAATCGTATTGTAGTTACCGGCGGAGTTGCATTAAATCCGGCAATTCTCCACTACTTGCAGGCAGATTATGACGAGGTATTCACAGTTACGGCCCCCCAATATAACGGAGCAATCGGTTGCTGTTATTATGGCATGAAATATAATAGATAGAGGTGTGATTTAGATGTATACACTAAGAGTTGAACAGAGTTTCGACAGTGCCCACTTCCTTGCGGGTTACAAAGGTAAGTGTGGCAACATTCACGGACATAGATGGCGCGTTGAAGTTGAAGTATCTGCCGACACGCTAATCGAATTAGGTGAACATGCGGGAATGGTTGTTGACTTCTCAATATTAAAAAGTGCCTTACGCGAGTTGGTTGATCCGTTCGATCATGTACTTATTATCGAAACCGGTACGATGCGCGTGGCAACATTGGAACAGTTACAACAAGATGGATTCGCTATCAACTTTGTGGATTTTCGACCTACAGCTGAGAATTTCGCTGCATATTTTTATCGGCAACTAAAAAAGGCACAATTCGCGGTACGGAAGGTTATTGTTTATGAGACACCTACCAATAGCGCAATATATGAAGAATAGGTTGTGGTACTAAATGCAATATCGGGTTGTTGAAAGATTTGTTAGTATCAATGGCGAAGGATTGCGTGCCGGTGAATTGGCTGTTTTTATCCGTTTTGCTGGGTGCAACCTATCATGTAATTATTGCGATACCGGTTGGGCCAATGAGCCAAATGTGCTGTATGAACTGGTGACACCGGAGTCAATTTATAACTATATTATTAGTACGGGCATCAAAAACGTTACACTAACCGGTGGTGAACCGCTTGAGCAAGAAGGAATACTTGAATTAATAAAATTGCTGACTAAAAATCCTGATCTCCGCATAGAGATAGAAACTAATGGCAGCATACCGCTTGATACTTATGCTGAGTTACAATGTGACAATCTATCTATTACAATGGATTATAAGTTGCCGTTAAGCGGGATGGAACCACAGATGTTAGAAAGCAATATAGCGCTCCTGGGAACAAATGATGTGATAAAATTTGTTGTTCAGGATATAGTAGAGTTAGCACCGGTGAGAGAGCTACTGAGCAAGTACCGGTTGCAAGAAAAGACTAATGTTTATCTGAGCCCGGCTTTTGGAATGATTGAGCCAAGTATGCTTGTCGATTATATGCACAATCATGGATTAAATGATGTGAGATTACAACTTCAATTACACAAAATTATCTGGGATAAGGACCGCAGGGGGGTATAAGAATGGCGATTGATAAAAAGGCGATAGAAGGGCATATGAGGGGAATTCTGGTCGCGCTGGGTGAGGATCCGGACCGAGAAGGCCTTAAGGAAACTCCTAAACGTGTTGCTGCTATGTATGAGGAACGTTTCGAGGGAATTCAGTACAGCAACCGGGAGATTGCAGACCTATTTAATGTGACTTTTGAAGACGATTTAATCGTAGGACATGAGAAGGATATCGTGATACTGAAAGACATAGAGTTTTTCAGTCATTGTGAGCATCATATCGCGCTGATGTATAATCTGAAGGCGACTGTAGCTTATATACCAAACAAAAAGGTAATCGGTCTTAGCAAAATCGTTCGCGTAGTCGACATGGTTGGCCGCAGATTGCAGCTTCAAGAGCGGATCGGGTCTGATATTGCAGAGGTGATGCAACTGATTACCGAATCGGAAAACGTCGCCGTGATTATTGAAGGCGAACATGCTTGTATCACGACAAGAGGAATTAAGAAACCGAATACCAAGACGGTCACCTCTACCCTGCGTGGAGAGTTCGTTACGAATCCGGCACTCAATAATGAATTGATGCTGCTTTGCAATAGGGGATAGGTGAGTAAGATGAAATCAAGTGCTGTAGTAATTTTGAGCGGCGGGCAGGATAGTACAACCTGTCTGTTCTGGGCAAAATCGCGTTATCAAGAGGTGGTTGCACTCTCTTTTGATTACGGGCAGAAGCATCGACTTGAAATAGAACAAGCAAAGAAAATCTGTGAAAAAGCGGGCATAGAACACCAAATTTTGCGTCTGCCGTTACTCAATGAATTGGCAGCAAGCTCGCTTACGCGGGAAGAGATCGCAGTCGCTAGCGGGCATGATGATAGGGAGTTGCCGAGCTCATTCGTTGCGGGGCGGAATCTGCTTTTTGTGAGTTATGCGGCGATTTTTGCAATGGGGCGGTCGATAAAGAACATTGTGCTTGGGGTATCGGAAACTGATTATAGCGGGTATCCGGATTGTCGCGATGAGTTTATTAGATCTGCGGAGAAGACATTGCGATTGGCTATGGAATATGATTTTGTGATTGAGACGCCACTCATGTGGTTGACTAAGGCTGATGTGTGGGAATTGGCGGATCAACTTGGGGTTATTGATTTAATCCGATTGGAAACAGTCACCTGTTATAAGGGGATTGTTGGTGATGGTTGTGGTGAGTGCATTGCATGTGAATTGCGTACTAAAGGCTACAATGAGTACTTGAGCCGCTTGAGAAGGGGACACAAGTAGTTGGAGGTTGTAGCGGTGTTTTACCACAAACGAAACTTTTTATGCATTCACGTGTATAATATAGTTAAAGAGATATTTCGAAAATATTAAAAAAATATTAAATCTTATAGATTATTTCTATAATTACAGTGGCGGTGCTTGGAATGAAGAAAAAACTAATATTGTTTCTTGTGGTTTTTTTGTTTTTTAATGTGATGACAGTTTACGGAACTAATGCCCTATATGGTTATTTTAAAGGTTACGAAATAGTGAAGGTTAAATTGGGAGAGAATGCTATTGAGGGTTCTGTGCCGGCTATCATTATGGAAGGGTCAACGATGGTACCTTTACGTGCAGTTTCCGAGAACCTTGGTGTTATTGTCGGCTGGGATGGTTCCAATAAAACTGTTGTTTTAACGAAGCCAAATGTTAATATGTTGTTTACCGCTAATCCGGTCTATGACAAAGAGAACAAGTCATATCTGGTCTATTCGCCGTTTGGGAAATTGAATAAGACTCAACGTTATAATTTTAGTTTCCATGTATTCTGTGAAATGGACAATTTGCCTTATGAAGAGATTGAAATCATGGTCCAGTTGGTAGACCCGGAAGGGGAGATTGTTGCTAAGAGTACAGTCCAGGGTTTCGATGCTACTAAGGAGAATAGTTTCCAATATATTAATTTATTCGAGAATATTAACTTTGTGTTAACCGGGAATTATAAAGTTGAGGCATTAATTAGCGGTCCATCCACAGCGAATGAGTTTAAGAAGATTGGCGAGAAAATTATAGCTGTTAAATAAACCGGAAAATAATTGCGATTGCGTTGAAAATAATGTATAAATAGAATAAACCAATGAAAAAGTCGGCCTTGATGGGATCGGCTTTTTTTATAGAAAATTGCGAAACTAATCTACAAGACAGGAGCATAAAGGATGAGTACCAAAAGAAAAATACTAATTATCGTTATATTATTGTTAATCGTTTGCTTAATTACATTAGGTTACTTGTATAGCCAGCGAGACTGTAAAGCCGGACTGAAGAGTGATGAAATTGGTAAAGCAATACGAGCTCAGGCGTTGATACATCAAGAAATTAGCGGTGTGCCTGCATTTTTACCGGAGGCTTATTATCCGGTTTTAAAAGGTGATCGGTTTTCAGTACTAAAGATTGGTGAGCAAGCAATGATTTCCTTACCGGAAGTATGTGGATATTACGGTTTAGCTTATGATTATGATAGTTTCGAAGGGGTTGCAACTTTCTATAATAGCGACGACCGGTATTATTTGCTTAAGGAAACGCCGGTTATCGCCAAAAATGGAGTTATGCTTCCCAATAATGATCAGCCGTTTATTAATTCTGAGAACGAGGTTTTTATTACCTTAGATACACTGCACAATTTATTTAATTACCGCAGTAAAATAGACCTTAGCAATATGCAAGCTGAGGTCTATCCGACTTATGATTATCGTGGTGTGAGCCGCAATCAATACTTGGAATTTGAACAGAATTTTCCCGATTATACGACAGACGATTTGGTGGAATATCTATCATTTTTAGCTAAGCCACTGACTGGGGCACATGTAACAACCAGAGATTCGCAGATGCCGGGTGCACCACGGCCATACAGAAACGGAACGCATGAGGGGCTCGACTGGTATAGCGGTTATACAGGAATTAATGTTACTCGAACCACGCCTATTTTGTCGGTTGCTGACGGGGTAGTTGTGCGGGCGGATCATGACTATGTTGAATATACAGAACAGAATCGCGATGATATTCTAAACTTTTCGGCGACTCTATCTCATACACCGCAGTATATCTTGGATGGGCTGCGGGGAAGAACAGTTTGGGTTCAATACGAAAATGGCGTGATGGCACGTTATGCACACATGACTAGTATTGATGAGCAGGTTCAGGTTGGTAGTAAGGTTAAGCAAGGGCAGCTGCTCGGATATGTTGGCAATTCAGGTACAAGCTATGGGATTGAGGGCAATGATCTTGGACTACACTTACATCTTGATTTATTAATTTATAATCATTTGTTTTGGGAACATTTAACAGACAGTGAGATTCGCACGGTCTTAGAAACCGTATTTCCACGTTAATTGTGGTGTCGATTAGAGCGAAAATAGGTGGACAAGTTGAAGAGGCATTGTGTATAATCAACTTGAGTTGTATAGCTTAGAATAATTTTATTATATATGAATGGGGGCTTTAATATGTGCGATGGTCACGGTAATTGCGGATGTGGTAGCAACACTGATTATGAAGAAACAGTAATGCTAATTGATGAAAGTGGTCAAGAAAAGGAATTTGCTATTTTAACTGTTTTCGAAATCGAAGATCAAGAATATGCGGTACTTGTTGCTTGCGATGATGCTGATGAAGAAGGCGTTATCCTGCGAATCGAAGAAGAAGATGGCGAAGAATTCCTTGTAGATATAGAAGACGATAAGGAATGGGAATTAGTGGTAGAAGCTTACGAGAAGCTTGTTGATTAGTTTTTACTATTTTAAAAGAGATTGCACAACAACTGCAATCTCTTTTATTTTTATGAAAAATAGAACATTTGTTCTGGATTCTATTGTATAATGGAACTAACAGGTTGATAAAATGAATGGATTATTAGTGAGTGATTATGATGACAAAGAAATCGAGAACAATATTTTTAGTTGATATCCAAAGTTTTTTTGCTGCGGTTGAGGAGGCGGCTGATCCGTCTTTGAAAGGGAAAAAGGTGGTTGTCTGCGGTGATCCGGAGAAACGACATGGCATCACTTTGGCTGCGAATCCGGCGGCTAAAAAATGCGGTGTTAAGACAGCTATGCCAATCTGGCAGGTTAAGAATCTTTGCCCGGACGCTGTTTTTGTGAGGCCACGAATGAGCAAATATATTGAGGCTTCTGTCCGGATTACCGACATCTTAAATCAATTCACTGATGAAGTAGAGGTATTTTCGATCGATGAACAGTTCCTTGATGTGACCAATGTAATGTCACTATTTGGATCGGCTGATGAGATTGCATGTAAGATTCAGGAAAGAATCTACAATGAGGTTGGGGTATACGCTAAGGTGGGTATTGGTGATAATAAGATTCAAGCCAAGATGGCTTGTGATAATTTTGCGAAGAAAAATGAGACCGGCATTTTTAGATTAAATGCTGATACTTATCGACCTTTAACGGCTGACTTACCGATTGTAAAGTTGTTCGGTGTTGGTAATCGAATGCGCCGTAACCTTGAGCGAATCGGTGTATATACGATTGGTGATTTAGCCAATCGGCCGCCGGCTGACATGCAGAAGCGATTTGGTATTAACGGACAGGTGCTCTGGCTTAGTTCCCATGGCATCGATTATTCACCGGTAACCAATAATTCGACTGAAAAACATAAGAGTGTGGGTAATAGTATCACCCTGCCTCGTGACTACGAGAGACAAGAGGATATTGAAATTGTTTTGCTCGAGTTATCAGAAGAGGTAGGTAGGCGAGTACGGGGTATTGGTATGAAAGCAAGGACTGTTAACGTTTATATTCGGGGGGCTGATTTGGAAGCATATAATGGTTTTAACCGCCAGCTTACATTACCGGCGCCGACTTCAGATACTTTAGAAATTTACGATACATGTCGAATTATTTTTAGTGAACATTGGAATGGAACACCAATTCGGAGCGTTAGTGTTAGTCTAACTCAACTCGAAGATTATTTAGAGGTGCAACTTGATTTGTTTGATGATGTAGTAAAAAATGAAAGGATCAGTACAGCGATGGACCAGATTCGTAACAAATACGGGAAAACTTCGATTTTTCGCGCTTCTTCTTTGTTGCCGAAGGGATTGTTCTTCGATCGAGCAAATAAAATTGGAGGTCATCAGAAATGAAACGGGGTAATCTTTTGTGGGAAGGCAGTCGAATGATGTTGGCGGAACATCGTCAGTTACTGAATAATTGCAACGTGGAAAGGCGCGATACATCTAAAGATCATTTAGAGAATACACAGGCGAACTTTGAGGAATGGCAACAGGATTGGGAGACGGCTGTAATCAATGATTTAGAGCTTAACATCTGGTTAGCAGATAGAAAGCAACCTTTAACCGGCCAAGTTGTGGGATGTGATGCTACACAAGGTTTTCTCTTGCTTCGGGATCAATCCGGGAATGAGCATAAAATATGTATTAGTGAAATCGTTGATTTAATGATAAGATAAATTTAATCACTTTGTATAGATGGAGGAGCTGAAATGGCAAGGATTATTGAATACGTAATCGATAAACCAAAGGCTATTGTTCTTACTGTCCATGGTTTAGGCGAACACTTTGGTCGTTATAAACATGTTGGAGAATGGCTGAATAGCCAAGGAATTATCATGGTGGGTGGTGATTTGCCGGGATTTGGGACTTCAAAATTACCGCTTGGGCATATTAATAGTTTTGATGACTATTTAAATCAAGTTGATGAATGGTTGGAGTATGCACGCGATAAGTGGCAAGGTGTGCCGATATTTCTATATGGGCATAGTCTTGGCGGATTGATTGTACTTCGTTATCTTGAGAAACGGAACGTTGAGGGAGTACTTTCCGGGGTTGCTGTTACATCACCATCACTTAGCGTTAAGTTGGAAGTGCCGGGTTGGCAACAATGGCTTGCCGGCATATTGCAAAAGATAGCACCGATGGTTAAATTAGACAGTGGAATTAAGCCGGAGCATGTTAGCAGACACCCTGACATCATCAAAGAATACGGTGTTGATCCGTTGAATTACGGGAAAGTTAGTGCCGGCCTGTTCTATGAATTTCAAACTGCGATGAGAAAAGCCTGGGATGATGTTGAAGCAATCAATCAAGCGGGGTTACCGGTATTGTTCCTGCAAGCAGGTGAGGATCAATTAGTGAATCCTGATAAAGCTGACGAATTTGTTAAGTTAGTTAATCGTGAGTTAATAACTTATCTAAATATTCCATCACTTTATCATGAAGTATTTAATGAGCCGGAGCGGGAAATATATCTTAAATTATTCTCTGATTGGATATTGGAAAGAGTATAAAAGTTCGATAAGCCGTCAGTCAAGCGCGACTGGCGGCTTATTTTTTAGTATAAAGAGATAGCTTTTCTTTCTTTTATTACTTTGACAGTTTTTAATTCAATGTCTTCAGAACCCTGTACCGGTAGGCCGGCTGCTTTATTTTTGAGGATATAATCGATATTTTCTTGCGTAATCACTTCGCCCGGTAGAAGAACAGGAATGCCGGGTGGATAGATTGTAATAAACTCGGCGATTACATGTCCGGATGATTCTCTAAACGGAACCTTATCGGTTTCTGAGTAGAAAGCATCTCTTGGTGATAATGCGATTGCAGGAATTTCCGGAAGCTTTACAACGATGTGGTTTAACTTGCCGTTTGTATTATGAGCTTTCGATAACTCTTGCAAAGCGGTAAGTAATTTTTCAATGCTTTGTTCGGAATCTCCAAGTGAAATAATACATAGTAGGTTGTATAGGTCGCTCAGTTCTACTTCAATGCGATAATTATCGCGTAACCACTGTTCGGCTTGGTAGCCTGTAATTCCTAATTCGATTACATTGATAAGTATTTTGGTATCGTCCAGATCAAAGGTTGCTTCAGTTCCCAGTATCTCGCGCCCCGGGCAATAAAGGCCGGGAATCAGATTAATATGGGACCGTAGGTGATTGCTAAGATTAATTGCAGTATCTAATAATTGCTCGCCTTTTGTTGCAAGATTTCTCCGAGCAACATCAATCGATGCCAGCAGGAGATAGGAAGTTGAGGTTGTTGTCAGCATACTCATTACTGCCTGTACCCGTTTGGGGTCAACTAAACTGCCCCTCATATTTAGAATTGAACTCTGAGTCATTGAACCGCCAAGTTTGTGTAAGCTTGTAGCAGCCATGTCAGCACCGGCTTCCATCGCTGAAAGGGGTAGTCGAGAATTAAAGTTAATATGTGCTCCATGCGCTTCATCAACCAGTACGGGAATCTGATAAGAATGAGCAACATCCACAATCGCTTGCAAATTAGCCGCGATACCATAGTAAGTTGGATTGATTACCAGTATGGCCTTGGTATCGGGGTGTTTCTCTAACGCTCGCTTGACAGAATGTGGCGTTATGCCGTGTGCAATCCCGAGTTTTTCATCCATTTCCGGATGAATAAAGATCGGGTTCGCGCCGGCAAAAATAATACCGGATAGAATTGATTTGTGCACATTTCTTGGTACAAGAATTTTATCTCCCGGGTAACAGACAGCCATAATCATTGCCATGATGGCAGTGCTGGTGCCTTGGACAGAGAAAAAGGTATAATCCGCATTAAAAGCTGCGGCTGCCAACTCTTCTGCATCTTTGATAATTCCGTGTGGTGAATGCAGGTCATCGAGCGGAGCGATGTTGATTAAGTCAATTGCGAGCGCATTGTCGCCGATATAAGCACGAAAATCGGGGTCGATTCCTACACCTTTTTTGTGACCCGGGATATGGAATTGTAAGGGGTTGTTTGCAGCATATTCCTTTAATGCAGTGAAAAGCGGCGTTTCATTCTGTCTGGTTATAATAACATCACTCTTTCTAAAATATAAATAAGATTGAGTATAGCATTTTTTGCAACTATACAATAGCTTAATTATAGTTGATTTCGCTGTAGTTTTCATCACAATCGCAATATTTAATGCACTTGTTTATCGGTTAGTGCAGTTATATAATGAAATATGTTGATTAAATAGGATAAAATATTGAACAGAGGGGTAAGGAGAATCTTTTAATAGCAATAAAGATCGTCACGCTAAAATTGACGATAATGACTTTGTATTAAAGGGAAACGGCTAGTACATCAGTGTAACTATTTAGGAGTGTGTTAACTTGTTAGTTGAAGAGAATGACCTTATATTAAGTAGAGTTGATCAGAGGAAAAAATTACAAAGGCGAATATTGATAGGTGTAGCCATCGTCCTTTTAGCTGCAATTCTTGGACTGTTTACCTACAGCGGTTATACTTATTGGAATTTTATTAATAAGATTGCTGAAGGAAAATCAGGTATCGGGGAGCCTAACGGAAATGGCGAACAGGTTATTCGTTTAGAAAACAGAGCCTTCGCCACCTTGATAATCGGTTTAGATGCAAGACCGGGAATGATAAATTATAATACTGATGTTTTGATTGTTGCGATTCTTAATCCGGAGACGAAGAAAACATCGTTGCTATCGATACCGCGCGATATTAAGGTGACAGTTCCGGGTTACGGTGATCACAAAATAAATGCACTATATTCGATTGGTGAGCATGAGAAAATTTTGCAGGAAAATCGAGGGGAACCGGTAACCGCCAGCGGAATTGACTTACTGCTGAAGGCTGTATCGGATTTTCTGGATATTCCTGTTGAACATTATGCTTTTCTTGACTTTAAAGGCTTTGAAGCGATTATCGATAAACTTGGTGGTATTACCGTCAATGTTGATAGATATATGCACTATATTGGTGAATCTGATGGAACATATATTAACTTGCGACCGGGAGAACAGAGGCTATCAGGTAAGCAGGCGCTCGATTTTGCCCGTTTCCGTCTTTCCTCTGACGGAAATGATTCTAATGATTTTGCTCGTAACCGTAGGCAACAAGAAATAATCAGAGCTTTTGTCGATGAGTTAAAGACTGTTAACGGGTTAAGCAATATATTTGGAATTTTGAATACCGCCGGTGATCATATTAAACTAAGCTTTAGTAAAGAAGAGATTCTTCCTCTTATCTTAAAATACAAAGGACTGCAATCCAGTGATATTGAGACTATTAAATTTGAAGCTGAATGGGAGTCACCATATGTTGTTGTTTCTGATGCTGAGATGGACCGTGTAAAAGCAGAACTGAAAGAACGATTTAAGGTTTCGGAGAAATAGAATGATCGATGAATAAGGAGATTAGAATGCAAATAAAGCGATTTGTCTTAAGCGCAATATCAGTAAATTCATATGTCCTATTCAAGGATAAAGAGGCAGTGGTTATTGATGTTGGTCTTAATCCACAAGCTTTAATCCGATTTCTCGAGGAACATGAACTTGATTTGCAGGGAATTTTGATAACGCATGGGCATTTCGATCACATTGGTGGAATTAATGATTTACAAGATAAATTTCTTGCCCCTGTCTATATTCATGAGGCAGAAGCTGCTTGGTTGAGCAATCCGGAAATGAACGGTTCGACTCATTTCCCGTATTTTGGCGAGATAAGGATTTCAACCGAAGTTTGTACATTGATTGGCGATAGCAAGTTAAAGGTTGGAAATTTCATTTTCGATGTGATTTATACTCCCGGGCATTCCCCGGGTGGAGTCACCTATAAGATAGATGAATACTTGTTTACCGGAGATACTCTCTTTAAAGAATCGATTGGACGGACTGATTTCGCCGGCGGTAGTCATACGCAAATTTTGCATTCGATTAATGATAAGCTGTTCAGATTCGAAGAGGACTTAATTGTTTACCCGGGACACGGTGAGGAAAGTAGGCTTAACCACGAAAAGATGTTTAATCCCTACTTAGTTGACTTTAATAGTTTATAAGGCGTGATGTGATTGCTACTAATCAAATTCTTTTTATTTATTAGTTTGATTTTCCAAGGATTTTTTTATCAAATAAATCCGCAGGAAATAAGAGTGATGGTGATTGGCGATATAATGATGCATTCGCCGGTTGTTCACTCTGCTTATGATAACAAAACCGGACAATATAATTTCGACAAAATGTTTACCGAGGTTGCACCAATCTTTGCGCAAGCAGATTTATTGATTGGGAATCTGGAAACACCGATAGCCGGTGATCACATACCGTTTCTTGGTTATCCGCAATTTAATGGGCCAATCTCATTAGCGCGTACATTAAAGGAGGCCGGGTTTGATATCTTGACAACTGCGAATAATCACACCCTTGACCAGTACGAAGCAGGTCTGGTTAAAACGCTTGATGTGCTCGATGATTACGGAATTTATCATACCGGCAGTGCTCGTACCGAGGAAGAACAGCAGAACTGCTTGATTGTTGAGGTTTCTGGGATTCGGATCGGAGTTATCAGTTATACCTATGGCACTAATGGAATTCCGCTTCCGGATGGTAAACCATATATGGTCAATCTACTTGATATGGATATGATTAGTGCAGAAGTAGAACGTTTACAGGAGAACCAAACAGATTATATCTTAGCGATGATTCATTATGGGATTGAGTATGATCGCCTGCCAAGTCGCGAGCAGAAACGCTGGACAGATATGATTCTTGATACGGGTGTCGACTTCGTTTTGGGTAGCCATCCGCACGTTGTTCAACCGGTCGAGATGAAGGCTGACGGCAAAGGCGTAATCTATTCTTTGGGCAACTTTATAAGCAACCAACGGGACGAGTGGAAAGACTATGGTGTTATCCTTGACCTGTATCTGAAGAAGGATTTCAAGACGGGCAAAACTGTTTTGACAAAGGTGGATGCGATACCAACTTATGTGGAGCGTACAAGCGGAATTGGCAGAAGTGAATATTTGATTTTACCGATTGCTGAATACACTGATAAGATTAATCGTAATATCTGGCAGAATGGCCAGAAGCTGATGCAACATCTGTTTGGTGAGGAAGGGAAGATAGTAATTGGACAACCAGCTTAACCGGTTGGAAAAACGAATAATAAAAGAAATTAAGGGTGCTCCTAATGAAAGGATCACCTTTTATAGATTTATGCAACTTGCGCTATACGACGCAGAGGATGGTTATTACACGAGACAACGAGATAAAATTGGAAAGACCGCTGATTTCTACACGAGTTCTTCGGTTAACCCGGTTTTTGCGAAGACTTTATTAAACAGCTTTCTCGAGATGTTTAGTCAATTGGGATATAAAGAACAACTAAATTTTTTAGAAATCGGTGGCGGTGATGGAAAGTTTGCTAAAGATTTATTAGATGAGTTGCAAAGTGCGCACCCTACAACTTACAAGAACTTTCGGTATTATCTTCTGGAAGCAAGCAAATATCATGAACAATTACAAAATGAACGCTTAACCGAACACCAAGAGCAAGTTAGATTAATTGGTTCACTTGATGAATTGCCGAAGAATTTTCAGGGTATTATTTTTGCGAATGAACTGGTTGATGCTTTTCCTGTGCACCGCGTATTAAAACGAACAGATGAGTTGCGTGAGGTTTACGTTACTTGGGATGAGGGGAACTCAAAGTTCGTTGAGATAACCGGCCCGTTAAGCGACATTCGTCTTGTTGATTATTTTTATAGTTTCGAGATTGAACTTCGAGAAGGGCAGCGAGCAGAGATTAATTTAGATGTAATTGATTGGCTGGAATCCGTGGCCGGCGTGCTCGCCAGTGGTTACCTTGTGTTAATTGATTACGGTCACCTTGCTGAGGTGCTGTATGATACAAGCAGGCATGATGGAAGCCTGATGTGCTATTATCAGCATCAGTCCAATGATAATCCCTACCGGTTGGTTGGTGAGCAAGATATTACAACGCATGTTAATTTTTCCGCTATTATAAATGAAGCGGCAAAGCTGGGAATGGAGCAAATATATTATAATTTTCAAAGCAATTTTTTGATGAGTAGCGGTATTCTTGATTTTTTCTCTGAAAATACCGGACAAGGCAATAATAAATCTGAGCAAGAACAGCAACTTAAAACTAATCGGGCGATTCGTCAACTAATAACTCCCGGTGAGATGGGAGAAGTTTTTAAAGTGATAATTTTTAATAAGGGTATAGAGAAGGCGACTTATAAGTTTCAAAAAAACATCTGGGATTAACAGATGTTTTTTTGTTTTGTATTATAAATTCCTTTATTTAATTGGCAATAGAACGATGAAGAACTGGCAACAACTTGTGCTGCATTTATCGACATCGCGTATTAGGTCAATTTCACCGAAAAAGGTTTCAAAAATACCGCGGAAAATATTGTTATGCATCGTACAGATCATCGCATTTTTCTCCTCGTCTGTACACCGAATAAAAAGACAGCTATTCAGTGAGAAAGAGATTGAATTATCATCAACCAATTCAATCCGTGGATTGACACCATCAGCTTCGAGGATCTCAATAATGCTCTTAATTTTTTGTTCCAAAGTAAGCTCATCAACAAAACTAATACCGTCTCTAATTAGTTTTTGGAGCGCCGATTCTCTTCCGTATATCCTGCCCATATTGTAGAAGGTTTCGCGACCTTCCTTGCCAAAGGTGTGTAGAGCGTCGAGCGCTATTGTCGCGAACATTCGATAGTTTTTTGTGGGAAATTGTAGCGTAATTTCCTCGTTTGAGAGCGAGTAGAGAATGCTGGGGCGTCCACCGCGACCGCTTTTGTCGGAGGCGGAATTTAACAGCTTAACCTCTTCCAACTTGCTCAGATGTAAGCGCGCAACGTTGGGGTGAATAGAAAATTTATCAGCAATTTCTACAACATTGACCGCTCTGTTAATCTTCGTAATATAGCGATATATAGAAAAACGGGTCGAATCAGCCAGGACGCCGGCGACTTTAAGGGTTTTGCCTTCCATTGATGGAACCTCCTATTTTCCGGTACAGCCAAGATTTAAACCTATTATATATCAACCAATGAGGATAAATCAATGAATAAACACTATTGACATAGTGTAAAAGTGTTGTATAATTTTAGTAGATAAATTTATTACAAATTCATGCAACATTTTCACATATAGAGTCGTATTAATTAGTAGTACGAAGTTCATTTTATATGGCAAAGGAGGAAAGAAAATGGATAACAAAGTTGTATTTTATACCTATCCTAGCTGTACCTCATGTAGAAAGGCGAAAGCATGGCTTGCCGAACAAGGTGTCTCTTATGAGGAAAGACATTTATATAAAAATCCGCCTACTTCAGAGGAACTAAAAAAAATTATCAAAATGACGAATAATGGTACTGATGAAATTTTATCTACGAGAAGCCATTATTATAAAAACTTAGATATGGATATAGAAGAGATGAAGCTAAATGATTTCATAGATTTTCTTGCAAAAGAGCCTAAACTTCTAAAAAGACCGATCTTAACCAATGGTGATAATTTAGTGGTTGGCTACGATAAGGGTGCTCTGGAAGAATACTTTGCATCATAATAATTAAAAACCATGCCGAGTGCATGGTTTTCTTTTATTTCAATAAATAACAGCTAATATAAGCCGCTTTTAAGCGTGGTTGAAGAAAAAACTGATAAAAATCAGTTTTTTTTATTTATCTGTTGCCAAAAGTGGAGTGTAGGTGGTATAATGTGGTGGAAAGTGGGGATATCACATATTAGGGGTGTTCAACCGTGTTTTTGGGAGAATTCCAACATAATATTGACGATAAAGGACGGATAATAATACCGGCTAAGTTTCGCGACGAGCTTGGTGATCTATTTATAATTACTCGCGGGCTTGATAAAGCCCTGTTTGTTTATCCGATGAGAGAGTGGGTAGAGCTTGAAGGTAAGCTATCCGGTATGCCGTTTACAAAGGCTGTCGCTCGCCAATTCAACCGCTTATTCTTTTCAGGAGCGGTCGAATCGGAAATTGATAAACAAGGCCGTGCTATTATACCGGGCAATTTGAGGAATTACGCACTTCTAACTAAAGAATGCGTAGTCATTGGTGTATCGACACGAATAGAAATTTGGGATAAAGAGTATTGGGATAAATATGCTCAAGAAGCTGAAGAATCATTTAATGAGATTGCTGAAACTTTAATTGATTTTTAGTCACATAGATAAATGGAGGAGCCTATGTTTGAACATAGAACAGTACTTTTAGAAGAAGCTGTGACCGGCCTTAATATAAAGGCTGATGGTATCTATGTTGATTGCACACTTGGTGGTGGCGGGCACTCTGAGTTAATTCTTTCAAAATTGGGAGCAGAGGGCAGACTGGTTGCGATCGACCAAGATATAAAGGCAATCGAAAATGCAAAAGAAAGACTTGCATGGTCCGGTAAACAGATAAATTTTGTCCAAAGAAACTTTAAATATATTAAAGAAATAATAGAATCATTAGAAATCGCTAAGGTTGATGGAATAGTATATGACCTCGGAATATCATCGCCGCAAGTGGATGAAGGTGAACGCGGTTTTAGTTATTGGTCAGAGGCAACGCTCGATATGAGAATGGATAAATCAGCACAGTTAACGGCACATGAAATAGTCAATTGTTGGGATGAGAGCGAACTAATACGAATTATTTATGAATATGGAGAGGAACGTTTTGCTAAAAGGATTGCACAGAGCATTATACGCGAACGGCAAATTAAATCGATAGAAACTACTACAGTATTGGCGGACATAGTAAAAAACAGTATCCCGGCCGCAACCAGACGAACCGGAGGGCATCCTGCACGGCGAACTTTTCAAGCGATTCGGATAGCGGTAAATGACGAACTAAATGTATTTAAGGAATCACTAATAGCTGCCATTAATTTACTTAATGCGGGAGGCAGGATTAGTGTAATAACGTTCCATTCGCTTGAAGATCGTATCTGCAAAGAGGTGTTTAATGAATACGCCGGTGGCTGTATCTGTCCACCTGATTTACCAATCTGCGGTTGTGGTATT
The DNA here is from genome assembly GCA_964637775.1 of uncultured Caryophanales bacterium. Classification (GTDB taxonomy): domain Bacteria; phylum Bacillota; class Bacilli; order Tepidibacillales; family Tepidibacillaceae; genus CAYZPB01. The sequence continues at coordinate 64,178 of CAZWWX010000007.1, read as the reverse complement.
AAACCGACAATCAAGATTATTACAAAAAAACCGGTAGTGCCAAGCGCATTAGAGATTGCTGAGAACCCGCGAGCACGGTCCGCCAAACTTAGGATTATCGAACGGCTTGTGCCGTAACTTACATAAAAGAGGGTGTGGGAAACATGACTAGTTATAATAGTTCAATGGCTTTGCGTAATCAACGTAGCGGTTATCATTTGAATTCGCAAACTATGCGAACCGGTAGAACAGAGGCGGTGGCCGGCCAATATGCCAATTCAGCCCGTGAAAGTCTGCTGTATATTGTTATTGTTATAATTGTGATTTCACTCTCTGTAGCTGTGATAACGGGGTACGCATTGATTACTGAAGCAAACTATCAACTGCAAAAGATAACCAAAGAGGTTGAAGTATTAGTTCAAACGAACACGGATTTGCAGTTTGAGATTAGTAAACTACGTCAACCGGAGAGGATTTTGGGGATAGCTCAGCACGAGCTGGGTATGACCCTTAATGATGATCGAATCATTGTGCTTTCCGCTCATTGATGAATATGTAAACAATCGAGATAGTAGAAATTATTATGAGGTGACTATAATGGATATCACTAAGCGAATAAAGCGACGTTCATTATTAATAGGGATAATAATTACTATTATCTTTTTTTTATTATTAATAAATACATATCTGATTCAGACGATTAATGCCACGATTTATCGCGAGCAGGCAGCGATTAACTGGAACAGCAGTTATGTATTGGAGCCCGAACGTGGAATTATTTATGACCGTAACGGTGAGAGATTAGCTCAGAATAGCAATGCTTATACGGTAGTTGCTATTATCTCCAAAAAAAATCCGGCGCACATTACCGACCCGGTAGATGTTGCCCAGCAGTTAGCCTCAATTCTTGATATGACAGAGGCATCAATCATTGCTTTACTAACAAGGAATGCGTATCAGGTTGAACTACGCCCGGGTGGATGGAAGATTGACAAAGATAAGGCTGACCGGATAAGAGAGCTTAAAATACCGGGAATAGTACTTCGAGAAGAAAAAGTTAGATATTATCCGTTTAATTCGCTTGCCTCATATATGATCGGTTTTATTGACTATGATAATAAACCGGTTCTCGGTTTAGAAAGTTACTATGATAAATACCTTCGTGGTAAAGCAGGTCAATTAAATGTGTTGGAAGATTTAAAGGGTTATCGATTGCCTGAGGGCGAAGTTCTCTACGAACCCGCACAAAATGGAAGTCATATTGTTTCGACGATTGATAACACTATCCAGATGTACGTTGAAAATGCATTAGATAAGGCCGAAGCGCTGTATAACCCCAAAAATATGATTGCTATAGTTGCCGACCCCAACACAGGAGAAATATTAGCGCAATCCACGCGACCTAATTTCAATTTGAATGAGTATTGGGAAATTAAAGATTATAACGATTTAACAATTAATTACAATTTTGAGCCGGGTTCAACTTTCAAAATATTTACCCTTGCCGCTGCGGTGGAAGAGGGTCTGTTTAAGGCTGATGATACATATAAATCAGGTAAGATTGAAGTGCCCGGAGGAGTTATAAGGGATCCTAATAATGGTATTGGCTGGGGCAATATCACCTATCTTGAAGGTACGTTTCGTTCAAGCAATGTAGCGTTTGTTAAGCTGGGATATGAGCTGCTCGGCAAAGAACGACTGTTTAACTATATTGAAGATTTCGGTTTCGGTCAAAAAACGGGGATTGATTTAAATAATGAATCGATTGGAATTGTCAAAGCAGAAACTCAGCGATACCCGCTGGATGTAGCAACTACAGCTTTCGGACAAGGGATAGCAGTAACGCCAATGCAGATGATTAAAGCGACATCGGCGATTGCAAACGGTGGGAAACTGGTTACTCCGCACATAGCCAAAGAAATTAAAGATGCATATAGTGGTGAAGTGGTTAAGGAATTTTCTCCGCAGGTTGAGAGACAGATTCTTTCTGAAAAAACTTCACGTGAGGTAAGTTCAATACTTGAACAGACAGTAAACTTTGGTCAAAAGTCAGGCTATATTGAGGGCTATAATGTTGCCGGAAAAACAGGGACAGCGCAAAAAGTTGGTGCGGATGGGAAATACTTAGAGGATGCATTTGTTGCTTCATTTATTGGTTATGCGCCGTCTTATGCCCCTAAACTTCTCGTTTATGTGATCGTTGATGAGCCGGCGCTTGACACTGTTTACTATGGCAGTACGATAGCGGCACCAATTTTTACAGAGATAATGCAGAATAGCCTACGGTATTTGAAGGTCCCGATTAATGGTGGCGGAAATTTAACCATTAAGGAAGAGCGGGAAGAATCACTTATTGATTACACCGGAAAATTTGTTTTGGCCAGTGCTGAAGAGATAGTGCAGTTTGACCTTAAACCGATTATAATTGGTGAAGGTGAAAAAGTGCTGAAACAATATCCGCAGGCGACCAATGGATTAGTAAGCGGTAGCAATGTTTATCTAATTACTATCCCGCTGGACGAGTATAAGCTAATTGATTTTACGGGAAAATCTTTGCGTGAGGCGCTTGAATACTGCATGGTGCTTAATATTGAATGTTCTTTCCAAGGTTCAGGCTATGTTGTAGATCAAAGTTTAGCAGCCGGAGATTTATATGAGGGTGATAAACTGGTATTATTTTTGGAAGAGATAAAAAATGTTGAAGAAGAGCAGTAGCTTTTATGAATAGGACTTAAAACTGTTGTAGAATAAAGCTATAATATAAGCAGAGGTGATCAAACATGCAATTAGTTGAGTTGTTAGAAGCTTTAAGGATTTACGAAGCGTATGGGGTAACGGATGTCGAAATTAACCAAATTCGTGTGGATTCACGTGAGACAAAAAGGGGAGATTTGTTTGTCTGTCTACCGGGCTTTGTTGTTGATGGGCACGATTTCGCTAACAAGGCTGTTGCTAATGGCGCTGCCGCAATTATCTGTGAAAGAAGGCTGCCGATTGCCGTGACGCAAATTATTGTTCCGAACAGCAGGCGTGCCTTGGCGATTATTGCTGCAAAGTCCTACAATTACCCTTCAGAAAAGCTTCGCTTAATTGGTGTTACCGGCACTAACGGTAAAACAACAACAACTTATTTGATTGATAAAATTCTTAATGATTATGATAAGACTACCGGTTTAATTGGAACGATTCAAATGAAAATCGCAGGTGTTGAGGAAAATCTAAAAAATACCACGCCCGATATTCTGCAAATGAATGAGAGTCTAAGCCGCATGGTTGAAGCGGATGTTGAGTATGTTTCGATGGAAGTTTCATCTCATGCACTTGAGCTGGGACGTGTACGCGGTATTGATTATGATATTGCGGTTTTTACAAATTTTTCGCAAGACCATTTGGACTTTCACGGCTCGATGGAAAAATACCTTGAGGCGAAAACGCTCTTGTTCTCTCAATTAGGAAATAGTTATTTAAGAGATCATAAATTTGCGGTGTTAAACGCTGACGATGCCACTTGTGAGTTACTTCAAAAATGCACATCAGCTGAGGTCATTACCTACGGTATTGATAATGAAGCTGACCTACGTGCGACTGATATTAAGATTACAGGGAATGGGACTAGTTTCCGAATAGATAGTTATGCCGGCTCTGCTCACGTTAACTTGCAGATGATTGGTAAGTTTAATGTATATAATGCGTTAGCAGCAATTGCTGTCGGTTTGATTGAGAAAATACCACTGGAAGTTATAATCAAGAGCATCGAACAACTACCGAGTGTCCGTGGACGCTTCGAACGAGTTAGCACAGATGAGGACTTCAATGTAATTGTCGATTACGCTCATACACCGGATGGATTAAAAAATGTGTTGAGTGCCGCTCGTGAAATTACTAGCGGCAAGTTGTATTGTGTGTTTGGCGCCGGAGGAGATCGAGATAAAAGTAAACGTCCGTTGATGGGCCAAACAGTAATCGCCGGCAGTGACATCGCTGTCGTTACCTCAGATAACCCTCGCTCTGAAAACCCGGAGGCGATTATTGATGATATAATTAAAGGCATTATTGAGATGACTGAAGACAGTACTCGATATGTTAGAATAGTTGACCGTAAGTCGGCAATTGAGTATGCGATTAAGCATGCGGCGGCAGGTGATCTTGTTTTAATCGCCGGTAAAGGCCACGAAGACTATCAGATTCTTGCCGATCAAGTGATACACTTTGATGATCGAGAGATTGCTGAAGCAGCTCTGAGGAGTAGATGATATGCAATTAACGCTTGCAGAGATAACAAGTGCTGTAGCCGGTGAACTGATTAATGGCAATCCGAAACAGCTAATAAAGGGTGTTAGCACTGACACTCGCTCGCTGCAGCCGGGCGATTTATTTGTGCCGTTAACCGGAGAACATTTTGATGGACACAGTTTTATTTCGGTTGCAATGACGGCAGGTGGGGCTGCAAGCTTATGGAATAGAAAGACTGAACTACCGGCTGTAGCTATGTCGTTAATTTTGGTCGATGATACGCTGGTTGCGTTACAAAAGTTAGCACGCTATTACCGACATGAAGTGAACCCGATTGTGATTGGGATTACCGGCAGCAACGGTAAAACGACAACAAAAGATATTTTGTCAGCAATTCTTGCTGAGCATTATCATATTTGGAAAACCGAGGGCAATCTAAATAACCATATCGGTTTACCGCTAACGATATTATCAATGCCTGAGGAGACTGAGGTATTGATCGTTGAAATGGGGATGAATCATCTTGGTGAGATTGCTCTACTGACGCAAATTGCAGAGCCGGATCATGTGATAATAACAAATATTGGGGAGTCGCATATTGAATTTTTAAAAACCGAAGCAAAGATTATCGAAGCTAAGCTTGAGATTTTGCTGGGGCTGGCTGATGGTGGCTATGCTATTTTGCCGGGGGATCAGGAGCCTGTTAGAAGTGAGGTAGCAAGACGAGGGGTGGCAAACGTCCGCTGGATTGGCTTAGAAAAAGCAAACGATAATTATGTGGTTGATTTTCATAAAGATGATCTAGCAGGAATCACTTTCAGCGATAAAAATGGTGACCGCTATCAACTGCCATTAATCGGCAACCATAATGCAGTAAATGCACTGATGGCGATCGAAGTTGCTAAAATTTTGCGGGTCGATGTAGCTAAGATTCAAGCAGGTCTATTAAAAGTTCAAGCGAGCGGGATGAGGCTTGAAATCGAGAAATTGGCGAATGGTTCAATAATTTTAAATGATGCCTATAATGCCAGCCCAACATCAACGAGCTGTAGCGTGCAGTTGCTTGCAGCAATTGCCGATTTCCCATATAAAGTTGCTGTACTTGGTGATATGTTAGAGTTGGGAAGTGAGTCAGCGCGGTATCATTATAGGATTGGCAATCTAATCGCTGAATTAGAAATCGATTATTTAATTACGATTGGTAATTTCGCTCAGGATATAATAGATGGAGCAATTGACAATGGTTTTAATATCGCAAATGTATATAAGGCGAGCACTGTTGAAGAAATCGCTGATGTATTGAGTAAACATGAACAGTTAGGTAGCGCAATATTAGTCAAAGGTTCAAGGGGTAACCGCTTAGAACGTGTTGTGGAACTGTTACTAAAAAATAAGGCTTAGGGAGATAGGATAGCATGGAAGTAAAAGTAATAACATTAACAATTTTTGTTGCATTGGCGATTTCATTTGTCGCCGGTTTCATTTTAATTCCGCTGCTACGAAAATATAAGGTCGGGCAACTTATTCGCGAAGATGGTCCGGAAACGCATCTAAAAAAAGAAGGGACACCAACTCTTGGCGGGTTGATGATTTTAGTGGCACTATTTGTGACAGTAGTCGCTTTTGTACCGATTTCCTTTAATATAAAAATAATTTTAACTGCAACTTTTAGTTTTGCTTTACTTGGATTTCTTGACGACATCATTATTGTATTTAGGAAAAATAATCGCGGTCTTAGCACCAAACAAAAATTTGCCGGTCAGATTTTTATAGCTTTAGTGATTTATTTCATGCTTTATCAAGCGGGATTTGATCAGAGTATTTCTTTGCCGGGAACAGATCTTGCGTTCAATCTGGGGTGGTTTTATCTACCTTTTATCGTCTTCTGGATAGTCGGGTTCACCAATGCGGTTAATCTAACTGACGGAGTCGATGGTTTACTGGCAGGTAGCACGATTATAACTTTCATTGCATATTTGTTAATCAGTTTAGCGATTGGGCAGTATGACATTACGCTTTTTGCCGCTGCGATGATTGGGGCAGTACTGGGGTTTTTAATATTCAATCGTCATCCGGCTCAGATTTTTATGGGGGATACCGGTTCGTTGGCGATTGGCGGTGCGCTTGTTACTGTTGCTATTTTAACAAAGACGGAGATTCTATTAATTCTAATCGGTGGTCTCTATGTCATTGAGACGCTTTCAGTAATTTTGCAGGTATTCTTTTTCAAAACTCAACATCGTAGAATTTTCAAGATGAGTCCAATTCATCATCACTTTGAGTTGTCAGGCTGGTCTGAGTGGAAGGTGACACTGGTGTTCTGGGCTATAAGTATGATTTTTGCCACGCTTGGTGTCTATATCGAGGTGCTCTTATAATGTTAGAAACTTTTGTTGATAAATATAGCGGAAAGCGAATTTTGGTTTTTGGCCTTGCAAAAAGTGGTACTATGACTGCAAAGATTCTTAAGCAGGCAGGAGCACAGCTACTTGTTTATGATCAAAAAAGTGATACAAAGGAACAACGCGAGCTTCAAGATCTGGGGATACAAGTAGTGACCGGTGAGCCCCCACTTGAACTCTTAACCGCTGAGTTTGCGTTAATGGTGAAAAATCCGGGTATTCCCTATACTAATCCATTAGTCAAGAAGGCGCTGGATTTATCGATTCCTATAGTAAGTGAGGTTGAACTCGCTTATGAATTGTCGAAGGCACCAATTATTGGGATTACCGGTTCGAACGGCAAGACAACGACAACAACACTAATCGGTGAGATGCTTAACCAAGCAGGTAAGCGAGCGGTTGTAGCCGGCAATATTGGCACTGTACTGATTGGTGAAGCTACAACAATTACTGAACAGGAGATTTTAGTAGCAGAGCTAAGTTCTTTTCAATTAAAAGGTACGATTGACTTCCGACCACATATAGCAATACTGCTTAATGTTTATCATGCTCATCTTGACTATCATCAAGGATTAGCAGATTATGTTCACTCTAAGAGCAAGATTTTTGCTAATCAGACCGGCGATGATTATGCAATCTTCAATTATAATTGTGAGATGTGTGTTGAAATGAGCAGGGATGTAAAAGCCCATTGCTTATATTTTTCGACTACAGGACGTCAGGGATTGAATGAAGGGGCATATATAGAGAATGCTGCGGTTTATTTCATTGAAGCAGGACAACCAATAAAGATTATCGAACTTACAGAAACAAAGATTCGTGGGGCGCACTTGGAAAATGCACTTGCTGCAATAATTGCATCAAAACTTGTCGGTGCTGATAATGACTCGATTCGCGAAGTGCTCCACACTTTCAAAGGCGTAGAGCATCGAATTGAATTTGTCCTAAGTACGGCTGATAATATAGCCTTTTACAATGACTCGAAATCTACTAATACACAAGCAACGATTACTGCACTAGATTCATTTTCGGAGCCGGTTATTTTGATTGCCGGCGGTTTGGATCGTGGATTGGGATTTGCTGAGTTAGAGGAGTATTTTCGGAGATCTGTGAAAGCGCTCATCACTTATGGTGAGACAGCACAAAAATTAGCCGAGACCGGCAAGATTGCCGGTGTTGGCACGATTAGATTAGCAGACTCACTCGCGGAAGCGGTAAAACAAGCTGTTAGCATTGCAGTGGCAGGGGATACGGTTTTGTTATCACCCGCAGCTGCGAGCTGGGATATGTTTAACTCGTTTGAGGAGCGGGGAGATTTATTTAAAGAGATTGTAAGAAGCTACTATAATTAATTTGCTCAGGGGATGATGTAATGCGTGTTATTATTTCCGGTGGTGGAACGGGTGGTCACATTTATCCGGCACTGGCAATAGTTGAAGAGATTAAGCGACGTGAACCGGATTCGGAGATACTTTATATTGGAACCAAAAATGGCTTAGAGTATGACCTGGTGAACCGAGCCGATATTTTGTTTGAGGAAATCGAAATCCAAGGATTTCGTCGGCGGTTGACAATGGAGAATTTTGAGACTGTAAAGAAATTCTTGGGTGCAACAAAGAGAGCTAAGGAAATAATTATAAGCTTTCAACCTGACATTGTAATCGGAACCGGTGGTTATGTCTGTGCACCTGTGCTTTATGCTGCAGCACATTTGAAGTTGCCAACCTTTTTACATGAGCAGAATATTATTCCCGGCCTAACTAATAAATTCTTATCCGGTTATGTAAGTTTAATCGGCATCAGCTTGGAGGGTGCTCGACGACATTTTCAGAGAGCGAAAAAAATAGTTCTTACCGGCAATCCAATTGCGTCACAGGCAATTAACGCCGATGCTCATAAAGGATATGAGTTTCTTAAAGTAACACAAGATAAAAAGGTTATTCTGATTTTCGGTGGCAGCAGGGGTGCTATGCCCATTAATAAGCGAATAATTGAGTTAATTCCTTTTATCAAGTCACGTACAGATGAGCATTATGTATTTGTGCCCGGTGCGGTAAATTATGAACAGGTGCTTAAAGAGATTGAGCAAAAGAAAGTTGATGTTCCAACCAATCTTGCTATCTATCCTTACCTGTATAATATGCCGGAGATACTTAAAGCAACAACTCTACTTATAAGTCGGGCCGGAGCTTCGACTTTGGCGGAAATTACCGCTCTCGGCTTGCCGTCGATTTTGATCCCTTCTCCGTATGTAACGAACAATCATCAGGAGAAAAATGCGCGGTGGTTAGAGGAGAAAGAAGCTGCCATTGTCGTAACGGAGGCAGAGCTTACCGGTGAATTACTAAAAGAAAAGATAAATGAGCTTTTAGAAGAACATGAACATTACAGTGAGAATGCTAAACAATTGGGAATCACAGACGCAGCTATGCGCATCTATACTGAAATCAAACAACTGTTAGAGAAATAGGTGTCTTTATGCATACCATAGTTGAAATACTAAAAGAAAACCAAATAAAGGTGCTTGAGAATGAACCTTTGTCTAAACATACGACATGGAGAGTCGGGGGTGCGGCAAGGATATTTGTTGCGCCGGCGGATTCTAAACAACTGATAGATGCCTTGGCAATTATCAATGCCAATAATCTTGCTTATAAAGTAATTGGTAATGGATCTAACTTATTGTTTAGCGGTGAAGGCTTTAACGGTGCAGTGATTGCATTTACCGGTAATAAAGGGGGTTTGCATGTCGTTGATTCAGTTATCAAAGCTGATGCTAATCGGTCTTTAGTACAGCTTTCGCGGATTGCGGCTAAACATTCATTATCCGGTCTGGAATTCGCTTCAGGTATTCCCGGTACAGTGGGTGGTGCTGTTGCAATGAATGTTGGTGCACATGGCCAAGAAATCGCCAATATTCTAATTGATGCCGAAGTTCTGACGAAAGAGGGTGAACTTGCCTGCTGGAGTCGTGAGGAGTGCGGGTTTAGTTATCGCAATTCGCGGCTTAAGTCTGAACAAGCAACTTTGTTAAGCGCTCGTTTTCAACTTGAAAAGGCTGAAAAAACGGAGATTGAAATGAGAATGAGGAGATACAACAATCAACGCAAGAAATCGCAACCAATCGATTCACAGACTGCCGGTAGTGTTTTTAAGAATCCGGAGGGAGACTATGCCGGTAGAATGATAGAGGAACTCGGGCTTAAAGGATATACGATAGGAGGCGCAGCTGTCTCAACGAAACATGCAAATTTTTTTGTGAATACCGGCTCCGCAACTGCGGCAGATATTCATGATTTGATTAAATATATTCAACAAAAAGTGTTCAAAGAGTTCGGCGTAATGCTTGAGACAGAGGTTGAGCTGCTAGGCAACTTGTGATTTTGCAATTAGTTTTTTAGGTGGTATACTTATTATAATTATGCATTTTATAGGGAATGATAACAATGGAAGATAGCTATAATTCGATACAATTCGTTAGTAGAAGAGAGCGAAGAGATAAAAAAAAGAAGATGAAAATGATTGGACTAATAATTGTTATACTATTATTGGCCGCGTTAGTTACATTTCTACTACTACCAATCAGTAAAATAAACTCAATTGCAGTTAATGGTTTAGAATTGTTGACAGCTGAGGAAGTAAAGACACAAGCTTTGATGTATGAGGGTATGAGTTACTTTTTAGCAAATACTGAGAAAAGCAAACTCGCAATTGAGAAACTACATATCTGTAAAGAAGCGACTGTTGAAAAGCATTTTCCCGGCAAAATAGATATTAATATTGTTGAGAACTCTGAGGTTGCCTACCTCTATGACAAAGATGAGTGGTTCGTGGTTTTGGAGAACGGATATGTGAGCGATCGGGTAACAGAGATTGATTTTTCAAAACGACCATTGATTACTGAATGGACAGACGTTGATCTGTTGCCATTATTAGCTTCTGAACTATATAAGACGAAGAAATCGGTTATCGCAGAGATATCAGATATTCAACTATCCGGGTCTGAGGGGTCTGAGAAAGAAGTTTTAATATACAGCTGGGAAGGCTATCATATTTATGTTAAATTAGATGATTTTAGCCAACAGATGAATAAGTATCTTGAAATTGTTGAAACATTAAAAGGTAAGGAAAGTGAATATGGAATAATCTACCTATATGACACGATTCGTTTCGAAAAATTTTCGCATGGCAACGGAAATTCGAGGTAATATGTAGTTTTTTATGCTATACTTAACTATTGAGTTTTAATATACTTATAATATAAATAATATATAAGGAGGCGAGCAATAGATGCATGTAAGTGACTATGTGGTCAGCTTAGATATTGGTACTTCCAGCGTGAAAGTTATAGTTGGCGAAATCAAAAATGGCGTACTAAATGTCGTCGGAATAGGATCTGCAGAATCTGATGGTATTAACAAAGGTGCCATCGTTGATATTGATTTAACAGCACAATCAATTCTTAATGCGGTTGCTGATGCTGAACGGATGATTAATTTTGAAATTCGCGATATTTTTATTGGCGTCTCTGGTAATCATATAAATATTCAATTGAGTCAGGGCGTTGTTGCTGTATTAAGTGATAATAAAGAAATCGACCGGAATGATGTCGAGAGAGCGATTGAGGCGTCAAAAGTTATAGTTCTTCCTCCGAATAAGGAAATTATTGAGGTTGTTCCTAAGGAATTCGTTGTTGATGGCTTGGGTGGTATTAAGGACCCGGTTGGCATGATTGGTGGGAGACTGGAAGTAATTTCAACCGTGATTACCGGCTCGATGACAGTAATGCACAATTTATATAGGACTATTGAGAAGACTGGTTTACATATCGCCGGCTTTGTTCTTTTATCACTGGCTGCCGGTGAATTAGTTTTATCAAAAGATGAAAAAAACTTAGGTATTGTCTATATTGACCTTGGTAAAGGAACTACGGATATCTCCATCTATCAACAAGAAGAATTAGTTGATACGTTAGTACTGCCGGTTGGCGGTGAATATATAACAAACGATATCTCAATCGGTTTAAAGACACCGGCAGATGCTGCTGAATATGTTAAGGTGCGTTATGGAACAGCTAGTATTAATACTGCATTTGAAGATATTAAATTTCGTGTTCCACGTATTGGAAGCAACTTTGACGAGGAATTTAATCAACTCGACCTTGCTCGCATCATTGAACCGCGTATTAGAGAGATCTTTTCTGTAATCATTAGCGAGATTCAGCGTCTTGGATATACAACTGATTTTCCGGGAGGAGTTGTCTTATCCGGTGGTGTCGCCGCTACGAATAATATTTTAACCATTGCTGAGGAAATGTTCGACACAACAGTACGTGTCGCCGCTCCTTCATATCTTGGGGCTAAGGATCCATCTTTCACTAACGGTGTAGGTATACTGGTATATACTTTAAAGAAAATCCTTAAGAAACCATTAAAATCCGGTGGAAGCAAATCGAAACAGGGTGGCAAGTCTATGTCGGAGTCGATTAAAGACTGGTTTAAAGATTTTGTTTAATAGGTATTACCTAAATTGCAGATTGTAAAGGGGTGATAGACATGTATGATGTGACGACGGATAGTTCTCTGTATGCGCAGATCAAAGTAATTGGCATTGGCGGCGGTGGCAGTAACGCTGTAGATCGTATGATTGAAGATGGCGTCACTGGTGTCGAGTTTTTAGCTGTGAATACCGATGCACAGGCTCTTCACCGTTCCAGAGCAAAAGTAAAAATCCAAATAGGTCATAAATTAACGCGCGGTTTGGGAGCCGGAGCTGATCCGGCTATCGGTAAAAAGGCTGCTGAAGAGAGCAGATTGGAATTAGAGGATTTCATCAGCGGAGCAGATATGCTATTTGTGACTGCCGGAATGGGCGGTGGAACCGGAACCGGTGCAGCACCGATAATTGCTGAGATTGCGAAAAATTTAGGCGTTTTGACCATTGGAGTTGTGACGCGTCCTTTTACCTTTGAAGGTAAGAAAAGAGCATCACAGGCTGAGACCGGTATATCAGAGCTAAAAGCTCATGTGGATACATTAATTGTCATTCCGAATGATCGGTTACTGGAACTGGTTGAACAAAACACACCAATATTGGATGCATTCCGTGCTGCCGATAGTATTCTGCGTCAGGGGGTTCAGGGTATCTCTGAACTGATTGCATCACCCGGTTTAATTAACTTGGATTTTGCTGACGTTAAGTCAGTGATGAAAGAGCGCGGTGCTGCGATGATGGGCATTGGTCGAGCAACCGGTGAAAACCGTGCTGTTGAAGCGGCTAAGAAAGCGATATATAGCCCAATCCTCGAACAGACGATTAACGGTGCTAAGGGCGTTATTATGAATATTAAGGGAGGCAATGACCTTAGCTTACATGAGGCTAATTTGGCTGCTGATGTCGTTATTGATGCTGCCGATCCCGATGTTAATATAATCTTCGGAGCGGTGATTGATGATAGTCTAAATGACGAGATTTATGTGACAATTATTGCCACCGGCTTCGGTCCCAAAAAAGAACGTCCAAGATATTATAAAGAAAGCATTAAAATCACACCTTTTAATAATGAAGAACCTGATGAGTTTGACATACCAACTTTTATTCGAAACAATCCGGTTTATAAACGAGATGTTGATTATGAGAGTGAGAGCGATAATCGACATGAAAGCGAATATCGACATGAGAGCGATTATAATCCGGGAAAAGATTATAAGCGAGAAGGAAGTTATCAGCGTGATGGTGACTTTAGACCGGAAGATGATGAGTGAAATTAAGACAGTCAGGGGTGGCTTGTTTGCCTAAGATTGCAAATAATCTTAACAAAGTTAATCAATTAATCAGTGATGCATGTAAGCGAGTAGGTCGTGTTGCATCCGATGTTAAGATTATTGCGGTTACCAAGTCTGCTACGCCTACAGAGATTAGGGAATTATTACAATGTGAAAAGTTTGAACTTGGGGAGAGCAGGGTTCAGGATGCGCTGAGTAAAAGTGCTTTGCTTAATCAGGATCTTACATGGCACTTAATTGGAAGATTACAGTCAAATAAGATAAACCGCGCATTGGAGCTATTCTCCTATATTCATTCTCTGGACCAAATCTCGCATGCTAAACAAATTGACAAAAGAGCCGGCGAGAAAGAGATAATTGTCAGTTGCTTTGTACAGGTAAATATATCCGAAGAGACTACAAAGGGTGGAGTAACTGTTAGCCAATTAAATCCCTTTATCAAGGAGCTGGCTGAGCTTAGAAATATCAGAATTGTTGGGCTAATGACTATGGCGCCTCATTACGATAATCCGGAGTTTGCGCGACCAATCTTTCATAGGCTTAAGGAATTGCAAGAAGAACTAAATGAAAAGGGACTTCTAAGCTACCGATTAAATGAACTATCGATGGGTATGTCTAACGACTTTGAAATCGCTATTGAAGAGGGAGCAACCTGCGTTCGCTTAGGTTCAATTCTTTTCAATTGATAGTATTGTAACAATAATTTACGACAGTAGAGGGTGATTTGGTGTTTGTTACACAGCTTGCATATTTTATTAGTATTTTATTTCAAATCTATAGATGGTTAATTATTGCATACATATTAATCTCTTGGGTCCCACAGTTGCAGAACAGTAGCATCGGTAATATCATCAGGAAATTGGTTGAACCTTACTTGGCTCCTTTTAAGAGATTTATTCCGCCGCTTGCGTCGGTGGACTTTTCACCGATTGTTGCTTTGTTTGCTTTAATCTTTATCGAAATTGGTGTAATGGAGATTCTGAAATTATTCATGTAAATATAACAAACAAATATATAGGAGGTGTTGGAGATGGCTTTAACGCTATCTGATATTCATAACAAAGAATTTAGCATTAAATTTAGAGGCTATAATGAAGAAGAGGTTAATGATTTCCTCGATTTAATCGAACGTGATTATGAGTTCTTTCTTAATCGAATTAGAGAGTTAGAGGATAAGAATGTTGAATTAGCACGTGTTGTTGAAAGCTATATGGGACTTGAAAAGAGTGTTGATAATTCTCCTGATAGGTATGAGGAACAACCGGATAATGTGCGTCTACAGGCTGAGAAAGAGTACGAGTTAATTATTAAAGAATCGGAAAAGAACGCTGATCGAATCGTTAACGAAGCTTTACTTAAACAGAAGAATATTTACTATGAAATTGAAGATATGAAACGTAGTGCATCAGCATTCCGCACAAGATTTCGCTCATTGCTTCAAGCCGAGCTTGAGATTTTAGACAGGTATAGTTGGGATGATCACGAAAAAGAATAATTTTGACAATTGATAGATTATTGTTTATATTAAAATAATTAATAATTCAAAAACGATGAGTGGGACAGGTTTGTTAAATTGTGATTCTAAGCGAGTTAGGGAGGGTGTAAGCCTAATAATCATGTTTAATAAATATCACCCAAGAGTTGCTTTTCTGAAATGATTAGTAGGATTAGCCGGTAAAACCGTTATCTTTATAAGTGGCATTATTAATGTTATTAGGGTGGTACCGCGGGTTATCCTTCTCGTCCCTTGTGGATGTAGGAGGATTTTTATTTAAATTGAGGGAGTGAAGCGAAAAGTGGCGAATGAAACAGTGGATTATAGCAAGACATTAAATCTACCGCAGACGGAGTTTCCGATGCGTGGGAATCTGCCGAATATGGAACCGGGGCTTCAAGCATGGTGGGATGAAATCGATATCTATGCACTGGTTCAAAAACAACAAAAAGGTAGGGAAAAGTTTATATTGCATGATGGTCCTCCTTATGCTAACGGTGATATCCATATTGGTCATGCCCTAAATAAGATCCTTAAGGATTTCATAGTGCGTTATAAAACGATGAAGGGGTATGATGCCCCATATGTTCCCGGTTGGGATACACATGGTTTGCCGATTGAGCATGCGGTAGTTCAGAACAAGAAGGTAGATCGTCGAAATGTTGACCCAATTGAATTTCGCAACCTTTGCAAAGAATATGCGCTTACCTATGTCGATAAACAAAGGGTGCAGTTCAAACAACTGGGAGTGCGCGGCGATTTTGATAATCCATATATAACACTGGTGCCGAAGTATGAGGCCAGACAGCTAAAAGTATTTGGCGATATGGCAAAGAAAGGCTTAATCTACAAGGGCTTTAAACCGGTCTACTGGTCACCTTCTTCCGAGTCGGCGTTAGCGGAAGCGGAAATCGAGTATTTAGAAAAAACTTCAGCTTCAATTTACGTTACTTTTGCTGTAACTGATGGAAAAGGTGTTCTTGAGGAGGGCACAAATGTTATTATCTGGACAACTACTCCATGGACTATACCGGCTAACTTGGCGATTGCTTTAAATAGCGATTATATCTATACATTATTTGCTGTAGATAATAAGAAATATATTGTGGCTAAAGAGCTGCTTGAGTTCGTTCAAAGCGAACTTGGTTTTTCTGAGATTCGACCTCTGAAAGATTTTTCCGGTAAGGAACTTGAAGGTATTGTGACTAAACATCCGTTCTATGATCGTCCATCACCACTGATTTTAGGTGAACACGTGACATTGGATGCCGGTACCGGCTTTGTTCATACAGCGCCGGGACATGGTGAGGATGACTTTATTGTCGGTCAGCGGTATAACCTTGATGTATTAAGCCCGATTGATGATCAGGGTAAATTTACAGATGAGGCACCCGGTTTCACAGGTATGTTCTATGAAGATGGCAACAAAGAAGTAACACGTTTACTTGAAGAGAAAGGCAGCTTACTTAAATTTAGCTTTATTAAGCACCAGTACGCGCATGATTGGCGCACCAGAAAACCTGTAATATATCGTGCAACTGAGCAGTGGTTTGCTTCAATTGATGCGATTCGTGCAGATATATTGGCTGCTATCAAAGAGGTTAAGTGGGTACCAACTTGGGGTGAGCAACGCCTAAGCAACATGATCGCAGATCGTGGTGACTGGTGCATCTCTCGTCAGCGAATCTGGGGAGTCCCAATCCCGATATTTTATTGCGATAATTGCGGTGAAGCGATCATCGATGACGAGACGATTGATCACCTTGTTGAACTCGTTTCTGTAGAGGGAACGAATGTCTGGTATGCAAAAACTACTGAAGAACTATTGCCAAAAGGTTATAGTTGTAAAAAATGCGGCGGTAGTAGTTTTACTAAAGAGACAGATACGATGGATGTGTGGTTCGATTCTGGAACCAGTCATATCGCTGTACTTGAGGAAAGACCGGAACTAAGATGGCCGGCGGATCTCTATCTTGAGGGGTCAGACCAGTATCGTGGTTGGTTTAACTCATCTTTGTCGACTAGTGTAGCTGTACGCGGAGTTGCACCGTACCGTGGTGTGCTTAGCCATGGCTTTACGCTTGATGGTGAGGGACGTAAAATGTCTAAATCGATGGGTAATGTAATTGATCCGGCGAAAATTATGAAACAGTTAGGTTCAGATATTCTCAGATTATGGGTCGCTTCTGTTGACTATCAAGCTGATATGCGAATCTCTGATGATATTCTTAAACAGATAACTGAGGTTTACCGTAAAATTCGCAACACACTTCGTTTCTTGGTTGGTAACCTTGAAGGTTTTAATCCGGAAACTGATAAGGTTCCCTTCGCTGAAATGAGTGAGCTTGATCGTTATACGATGATGAAGACGAAGCAACTAATCGAAAAGACAATTAAGGCTTATGATGACTATGAATTTCACACGGTTTATCAATCAATCCACAATTTTTTTACAATCGATTTAAGTTCATTTTACCTTGACATAGTAAAAGATATTCTTTATATTGAGCCAATCAATTCATTGGCACGCAAGTCGGTACAGACTGTTTTGTATGAGATTTTGTTAGCAACGGTAAAGTTGATTGCACCTATTCTGCCACATACAACTGATGAAATTTGGCGCTATATCCCAAGCGTCAAAGAGATTAGTGTTCAGTTAACAGAAATGCCGGATTGGCAGGGAGTCGGCGTTGACCAAGAGCTACTTAACAAATGGGATAATTTTTTACAGGTACGCGATGAAGTGTTGCGTGTGCTTGAGGTAGCGCGTAAAGATAAATTGATCGGACATTCGTTAGCAGCTGCAGTAGTAATCTATCCTGAGCCTAAAGTAACAAGTCTGCTTACTGATTTTACTGAATTAGAGAAGTTGTTTATTGTTTCGCAGGTAGAGGTAAGTAGTGAGTCTGCACCGGCTGAGGCTACGAAAGCGAATGGTCTAAGCATTCTTGTTAAACAGGCTGATGGAGAAAAATGTCAGCGTTGTTGGAAGGTATCAACTGATGTTGGTACAGAGGCAGATGGACTATGCAACAAATGCTCCAACATTGTTGCTGAGCACTACTCTGAGTTTCTAGAATAAAAGATGTTGGGGGAAGATTCGTGGTCTATATTTTTGTAGTAATTCTGATAATTGTATTTGATCAACTTAGTAAGTGGTTAGTTGTTACCAACATGGAACTACACCAAAGTATTCCAATTGTCGATGGCTGGTTGCATATTACCTCAACACGGAATAAAGGTGCGGCATTCAGCCTTTTGGAGAATCAACTGTGGTTTTTTATAATAATCACCCTGATAGCGGTTTCACTGCTAAGTTATCTAATCTACCGTTTCCGACGTGAAGATAAATTTCTTGGTTATGTGTTCGCATTCATCTTAGGCGGTGCAGTCGGTAACTTGATTGATCGCATACTTACCGGCGAGGTTATCGATTTTATTGATTTTGCGATAATAAATTTTCCGATTTTTAATATAGCTGATATTGCTATTACGGTTGGAACAGCACTACTGATTATCTATGTCTTGTTTAATAAGAACAATAAATTATTTAATTAGAGGTGGCAAGTGGAGTATTCTGAGTTATATGAGTGGGAGGTAGCCGAAGCGGCTGTCGGTCAAAGAATCGATAAATTCCTTGCCTCGTTATCTGGTGAGTGGTCACGTTCGCAGATACAGGGCTTTATAGCGGATAATTTAATCACTGTTAATGAGGAAGTGGTTAAGGCAAATTATCGGCTTTCTCTTGCTGACCGGATTGAGATGCGTGTTCTTCCTGTAAAGAATGTTAAAATAGTCGCGGAAAACCTGCCGCTCGATATTATTTATGAGGATAGTGATTTGCTGATAGTGAATAAGGCACGCGGAATGACGGTCCATCCGGCACCGGGAAATTATAACGGCACATTGGTTAATGCTCTCCTTGCTCATTGTGACGATCTATCGGGCATTAACGGTGTACTTAGACCGGGAATCGTTCATCGATTAGATAAGGATACCTCAGGGCTGTTGATGGTTGCCAAAAATGACTTCACCCACCGCAGTCTTGCCCAACAGTTGGAGCAGCATACAGTAGAACGTGTATATAGCGCAATCGTTCACGGAACAATCGTGCATGAGCGAGGCACGATCGATGCGCCAATCGGTAGAGATCCGGTTGATCGCAAACGAATGAAGGTGACCGCTCAACATAGCAAAGAGGCGGTAACCCACTTTGTCGTGATGGAACGATTTGATGAATATACACTGGTGGATTGCAGCTTAGAAACCGGTCGAACTCACCAGATTAGAGCGCATCTAAAATTTATCGGTAATCCGGTCGTTGGTGATCCTAAATATTCGCGAGAGATACCGGAAATTAGCGGGCAAGCATTGCATGCCAAGACATTAGGTTTTACGCACCCACGAACGGGAGATAAGGTGCGAATCGTGTCGGAGTTACCGGATGATATGATTGAGTTGTTAGCACGAATTAAAAATAAAGAGTTGTAGTTTTAAGTATTGACAACTCGAATTTTCTAAGCGATAATTACTGTAATAAAATAATCCTTTAAATCAATCCGGAGAGGTTGACAAGGTCTTAGTAGCATCAGTTTGTATGCGAAATATGTGATAAGTTACTTAAACTTTTGTCCTCCGGGCAGAAGTTTTTATTTTTATGTGAGGTGAATTAGCTTGAAACAGACAATCTTATTTGATGCCCAGGCTATTAACCGTGCGCTAACCAGGATTACGCACGAGATATTAGAGAAAAACAAAGGAACTGATGATCTGGTATTGGTCGGCATTAAGACTCGCGGTATTTATTTAGCTAACCGCATCTATCGCAATATTGTCACAATCGAAGGTAAAGAGATTCCTATTGGTGAGTTGGATATCACGCTCTATCGTGATGACCTTTCAGAAAAAGGCGATGAGGCATTGATTAAGGGAAGCACGATTGACTTTGATATCACCGATAAGATTGTGATACTGGTTGATGATGTGCTTTATACCGGTAGGACAGTGCGGGCAGCACTTGATGCGCTAATTGATTTAGGGCGCCCACGCTTGATTCAACTTGCCGTGATGATTGACCGCGGGCATCGTGAGTTTCCGATCAGAGCTGATTACATTGGGAAGAATATACCGACTTCTCGGGATGAGGATATCTTAGTTCGCCTAAGTGAATTAGATGGAGAAGAACAAGTTGTAATTGCGCGCAATAATTAATCGTAAAGGAGCGGGATTGATGAGTAAACACCTTTTGAGTACGAATGATATGCAGCTCAATGAGATTGAGGAGTTGTTAGAAAGAGCTAAATATTTTGCTGAGAACATGAATAATCAAGCACTAAAAGAGGTTGGCAAAGATTGTTTCGTGACTAACCTATTCTTGGAACCGAGCACACGGACAAGATTCTCCTTTGAGATTGCGGAGAAGAGGCTCGGTTGTCAGGTAATTAACTTTCAATCAAATGATTCGAGCATTAAAAAGGGTGAGTCACTTTACGATACGCTCAAGACGTTAGAAGCCCAGGGTGTTGAAATTGCTGTTGTTAGACTTTGTGAAGAAGGAAAGCTTATGCAGTATGCAGATCGACTTTCACTAACATTGATTAATGCCGGTGAAGGTCAGGCTGAGCATCCGACACAGGCGCTACTCGACTTATTTACGATAAAAAAATATTTTACAGAGATAAAGGGACTTAAAGTTGCTATTATTGGAGACATTTTACATAGCCGTGTCGCTCATTCCAACTATCAGCTATTGAAACGTTTAGGTGCTGACCTAATATTTGCCGGTCCGCAAGAATTTATGGACGAAAGGCTTATAGGAGAATATTTATCAATCGATGAAGCGATTCAAGCCGCAGACGTGGTGATGATGTTACGTATTCAATTCGAACGTCAACAACTGTCTTTTCTTAATTCACCCGCAGATTATTTTTCTAAGTATGGATTAACAATTGAACGTGCTAAACTTCTAAAACCGGAGGCAATAATCCTCCATCCTGCACCAATTAACCGTGGCGTGGAGATTGACGATAATCTTGTCGAGCATCCACAGTCACGAATTTTTGAGCAGATGAAGAATGGCGTTTGTGTGCGGATGGCAATAATCGAACGCGCGATTAGGGAGGCTTAAGATGAAAACAATTATAAAAAATGGACGGGTGTGGATTGATAATGAGTGGCAAGAAAAAGGTCTGTTAATTGAAAATGGATTAATTCAAGGCTTAATTGCTGAATGTACACAGACTGATTTTCCTGATGCTAAAATATATGACGTAGCCGGTGCGATTGTGATCCCCGGCTTGATTGATATGCATGTTCATCTACGGGAACCGGGTTTTGAAGATAAAGAGACGATTGAGACCGGCAGTCGAGCTGCTGTCAAAGGTGGGTTCACTACAATAGCAGCGATGCCAAATACTAAGCCAATTACTGATACAGTTGCGGTGTTGGAGCACGTCACCGGACAGGCGTCAGCGGTTAATCTAACACAGGTTAAAGTGATTGCCGCGATTACTTGCGGTGAAAGAGGTGAAGAGCTTACCGACTTTGCAGCGTTAAAAGAGGCGGGTGCAATCGGCTTTTCTGACGATGGTCGCGGTATTCAATCGGATGCGGTGATGGAACAGGCGATGATAGCTGCAGCTGAATTAGATATGCCAATCATTGCCCATTGTGAAGATGAGACTATCCATGCCGGCGGTGTTATTCATGATGGACCTTTGGCTCGGGAGTTTGGTTGGCCAATAAATGTTTCTGCTACAGAATATGCGCAGATAGAGCGGGATATTACTTTAGCCGGCAAAACTAAAGTCCATTATCATGTCTGTCATATCAGTACGAAAGAATCGGTTGAATTGGTGCGTAGGGCGAAACGGAAAGGTTATAATGTTACAGCTGAAGCGACGCCACACCATCTAATTTTGAATATGAACGATATTAGAGAACCATATGCACTCTACAAAGTAAATCCGCCATTAAGGGCTGTAGAGGACCAAATAGAGCTTCTCAAGGGTATTCAGGATGGAACGATTGATATAATTGCGACCGACCATGCACCGCACACCGCGAAAGAGAAGTCACAAGATTTTATGAAAGCGCCGTTCGGTTTAACCGGTATGGAACTTGCCTTTCCTGCACTGTACACGAACTTAGTCCAAGAGGGAATTATATCGCTGGAAGAGTTAATCGCTAAGTTAACAATTAAGCCGGCAACACTATTTAAGCTTGACAGCGGACGGTTGAGAATTGGCATGCAAGCCGACTTAACAGTGATTGATCTTGGAATGACTAAGCCGGTACTTGCGGAGGAGCTCGTATCGAAAGGGAAGAATACACCATTTATCGGTGAAACTTTGACAGGATGGCCAATCTTAACAATGGTTGCCGGTGATGTGAAGTGGGTATCAGGTGACAAAATAGCAGAGGGCGAGGAGATTAGATAAATGTCGGGATTAGACAGATTACGAAAAGTTATGGTTATCGGCTCGGGACCAATCGTGATTGGGCAGGCGGCAGAGTTCGACTATGCCGGAACGCAGGCATGTCAGGCACTCAAAGAGGAAGGGTTACAGGTTGTCCTTGTTAACAGCAATCCGGCGACAATTATGACTGATACGGAGATTGCCGGTCGTGTTTATATGGAGCCTCTAACCATTGAATTTTTAGAATCGATTATCGTGGCTGAGCGACCTGATGGGTTATTGGCGACGTTGGGTGGGCAAACGGGACTTAACCTTGCCGTTGAATTGGCGCGAGCG
The DNA here is from genome assembly GCA_964637775.1 of uncultured Caryophanales bacterium. Classification (GTDB taxonomy): domain Bacteria; phylum Bacillota; class Bacilli; order Tepidibacillales; family Tepidibacillaceae; genus CAYZPB01. The sequence goes on along the minus strand of CAZWWX010000007.1, from coordinate 41,530 downwards.
GGGGTTCTTTCTCAGTATAATGTACGTTTGTTGGGAACGGATATTGAAGCGATTGAAAAGGCAGAGGATCGGGAAAAATTTCGAGAGACAATGTATGAAATTGGTGAAGCAGTTCCCGAAAGCATGATTATTTATGATTATGAGGAGGCACTCGCTTTTGTTGAGGAGGTAGGCTTCCCGATTATTATTCGTCCTGCTTACACTCTTGGCGGAACAGGTGGCGGTATCGCACATGATTATGAAGAGCTTGAAAAGACGATTCGTAACGGAATCGATGCAAGCCCAATCAAACAAGTATTGATTGAACGCAGTCTACTTGGTTTAATCGAGATTGAATATGAAGTAATTCGTGATGGTGCCGGCAATAAGATGATTGTTTGTAATATGGAAAACGTTGATCCGGTTGGCGTTCACACAGGTGATAGTATCGTTGTTGCACCAAGTCTGACCTTGTCAGATGATGCGAAAGCGATGTTCCGTCGTTCGGCTTTTAATATCGTCGAGGCGTTAGAAATCAAAGGCGGTTGTAACGTTCAATATGCTTATGACCCTGCGACTGAGGACTACTTTGTCATCGAGGTTAATCCGCGTGTTAGCCGCTCCAGTGCGCTTGCCTCAAAAGCTACCGGATATCCGATAGCCAAAGTTGCAACTAAAATCGCGCTCGGTTACAAATTGGATGAGATAATTAATCCGCTAACGAAGGATACCTCCGCAGCTGTTGAGCCGCAACTTGATTATATAGTTACGAAGATTCCGCGTTGGCCTTTCGATAAATTTCAGTCTGCCAATCGTCGCTTGGGAACACAGATGAAGGCGACAGGCGAAGTGATGGCGATTGGGAGAAACTTTGAAGAATCGCTGCAAAAAGCAGTTCGTTCACTGGAGATTAAGGCTTATGGCCTATATTTACCGGCATTGAAATTGGATGCCATTGCTGATGCTGTGCTACTTGAGCGAATAGTGAATCCTGATGATGAGCGATTATTCCTTGTTGCTGAGTGGTTCCGTCGCGGTGGAGACACTGATAGTATCGGCGATTTAACCGGTATCAAAGGTTATTTTTTGGAACGAATTAAGTGTTTAGTTGAACGAGAAACGGAAATCGCGAGTGCTGAGATAACTTTTGAAACTATGTCTGAGTGGAAGCGACTGGGTTTTGCTGACCGGCAGATTGCCCTATTGCGTGGCGAAAAAGAGACGGTGATAACTGACACCCGCCGCAATCTTGGTATTGTGCCGGATTATATGATGGTTGATACCTTTGCGGGTCAGTCTGAGCTAGATACTCCATATTACTACTCAACTTATAGCGGAACGGATCAGGCAATTGTTACTGAGAAAAAGTCTGTTATTGTGCTTGGAGCGGGACCGATTCGCATCGGGCAAGGAATTGAATTTGACTATTCAACAGTACATGCCGTGTGGGCTATTCAAGAAGCCGGTTATGAGGCGATTATCATTAATAATAATCCAGAGACAGTATCGACCGATTATAATATTTCTGATCGATTGTACTTTGAACCGTTAACAGCCGAAGATGTCCTAAACATTATCCGGAAAGAGCAACCACTCGGTGTAGTTGTTCAGTTCGGTGGACAGACAGCGATTAACCTTGCGGAGCGTTTGGATGCAGAAGGGATTAATATTTTAGGAACGTCTGTAGAAAGCATTGATAATGCAGAAAATCGCAAAAAGTTCGAGGCCTTGTTGCGTAAACTGCAAATTAAACAACCGCTCGGCAGTACAGCAATGTCAGTTGATAAAGCGGTGGTAATTGCTGAGGAGATTGGATATCCGGTGCTTGTGCGACCTTCTTATGTGCTTGGTGGTCGAGCGATGGAAATTATTTATAACCTTGATGATTTAAAGAAATATATGCAAGAGGCAGTCGATGTTTCGACTGAACAGCCGGTTCTTATTGACCGCTACTTAACAGGCAAAGAGATTGAGGTCGACGCAATCTGTGATGGAACCAATGTTTTGTTGCCGGGGATTATGGAGCATATTGAGAAGGCCGGGGTTCACTCCGGAGATTCAATAGCGGTCTATCCGACGATTTCGTTATCTGATGAGATGATATCGAAAATTGTTGATATGACTGAAAAGTTGGCACTTGGACTTAATATTGTGGGATTGTTAAATATCCAGTTTGTAATCTTTAGAGATGAGCCGTATGTGATTGAGGTTAATCCTCGTTCATCAAGAACGGTTCCGTTCTTAAGCAAAGTGACTATGATTCCAATGAGCAATATTGCTACCAAGGCAATTCTCGGGCACTCGATTATTGAACAGGGCTATAAACCGGGGTTGTACAAGCCGTTAGTGGATTTCTATGCGGTGAAGGCACCTGTCTTTTCGTTCTCAAAACTTAGAAGTGTCGATGTATCGCTGGGACCGGAGATGAAATCAACAGGCGAAGTTATCGGTTCTGACAGTCAATTCGCTAAGGCGCTCTACAAAGGATTAGTTGCTTCGGGTATCAAAATTCCGGAGCATGGCACGATTCTCGCTACGATTGCGGATAAAGGTAAGGAAGAGTCAGTTGATCTGTTCCGCCGTTTTGCGAGGTTGGGGTATCGAATCAAAGCGACCAGTGGCACTGCTAAGTACTTAATTGAACAAGGAATCGCTGTGCAACAAGTATATAAATTGGATGAGGGTTCGCCGAATATTCTTGACGAGATTCGCAGTAATCAGATAAATATTGTAATCAATACGTTAACGAAAGGTAAGGATATCGCGACTGACGGTTATCGTATCAGACGGGAATCAGTGGAGTATGGGATTCCGTGTATCACTTCGCTTGATACGGCATATGCGCTTCTTCATGCGCTCGAATCAATTTCCTTTCGACTTCAACCAAGTATTAAAGGACAAGGTGGTGTTATCAACCGATGATGCAATTTACTTCTCCGATTGTAGAGAATACTCTGATTGCGCGCAATATTTATCGGCTCAGCTTTGTGGCAAATCAGTCGGCAGCTACCCCGATGCCGGGGCAGTTCCTGCAGATTAAAATTGGCGAGGGTTTAGATCCCTTATTGCGACGTCCGATTAGTATCTGTGATTACGATCACAACAGCAATCTTGTTACGTTAATTTATCGCATTGTCGGTCGAGGCACAGAACTTTTGAGTAAGAAAAAAGCAGGCGAGCTAATTGATGTGTTTGGACCGCTGGGAACAGGTTTCCCATATGCGGATTTAGTTTTGGGTCAACGCGTAGTCTTGATAGGTGGCGGTATCGGGACACCTCCGCTATACTATTTGGCGAAAGAACTACATAAACGTGGTATTAAAATTACCACAATTATCGGCTGTCTGTCGCAGGTGGACCGTATTCTTTACAATGAGTTTGCGGAGTTAGGTGAAGTTCGTGTGGCAACGGTTGATGGTAGTTGCGGTCTGCAAGGAACCGTGCTCGATGCATTGGATCCTGATGAGAAGTGGGATTGCTTTTATTCGTGCGGGCCGATTGCGATGCTGCGTGCTTTGCAAGATTTCTGGGGCAAGACGAAAATTGATGGGTTTATTTCGCTGGAGGAGCGGATGGCTTGCGGGATAGGTGCTTGCTTTGGCTGTGTTGTGAAAGTTGATCGCGACATCTATCCTGACGGGTATAAAAAAGTTTGTGTTGACGGACCGGTATTTGCATTTCGTGAGGTGATATTATGAGCACGCGTTTAGAGGTAAAATTAGGCGATTTAACTTTGAAAAATCCGATTATGCCGGCATCAGGCTGCTTTGGGTTCGGACGTGAGTATGCGAAGTTGTATGATTTGAGTCAATTAGGCGCAATTGTGGTGACAGCAGTAACTTTAGAGGAGCGTCAAGGTAATGCGACACCACGGATTGCGGAAACGCCCGCAGGTATGCTTAATTCAATCGGACTACAAAATCCCGGAGTCGATTACGTAATTGAACATGAACTGGATTGGTTACAGCAGTTCTCAACGCCAATCGTTGTGAACATTGCAGGTTCGCAGACCTCGGATTATGTTGAGGTGGCGAGACGTTTAAACGATGTAGATATTGCTATGATTGAATTAAACATCTCCTGTCCGAATGTGAAGAGTGGGGGAATCGCTTTCGGTACCGATGCAAAGGTTGCCGCGGAACTAACTGCAGCAGTAAAGGCAGTGACTAAGCATCCACTCTATGTGAAGCTATCGCCGAATGTAACCGATATTGTAACCATTGCTCAAGCTGTTGAAGCTGCGGGTGCTGATGGTTTAAGTTTGATAAATACGCTTGTTGGAATGCGCTTTGATATAAACACTCGTCGACCGCTTCTTGCTAACGGGATTGGCGGATTATCCGGTCCGGCAATTATGCCGGTAGCTCTAAGGATGATCTATCAGGCTTACAAACGAGTAAGTATTCCTATTATCGGGATTGGTGGTATCAGTAGTGCAAAGGATGTAGCAGAATTCTTTTTAGCCGGTGCTTCTGCAGTGCAGGTAGGAACGGCGAATTTTGTCGACCCTTATGTGCTACCTAAAATAATTGATGAGTTACCATCTTTGCTTGATCAGCTTGGAGTAAAGAATATAAAAGAACTAATCGGAGGAGGGGGTCGGTAGAGTGGATAAGTTGCATAATGTTGATTATCGTGAGCAAATTATTGTGGCGCTTGATGTTGCAAGTAAATGGCAGGCACTTGAGCTGGTGGATAGTTTTGAAAGACAGGTGCATTTTGTCAAAGTCGGTATGGAACTATATTATGGCGCCGGTCCGGTGATTGTTGAGGAACTAAAAAAACGTGGACTAAAAATATTTCTTGATTTAAAGCTGCATGATATACCGAATACAGTTGGTAAAGCCTCTGCTCAAATCACACGCCTGGGTGTTGACATGTACAATTTACATATAGCTGGCGGATTGAGGATGATTGAATCCGCGCGTGAGGAGATGCTGAAGCATTTAGCAAGTGGGCAAAAAGAGCCGCTACTTATCGGTGTGACACAGCTAACCAGCACAGATGAAACAGTGCTTAATCATGAGATTGGTATCCCGTTGACAGTAGCGGAAAGCGTTGTTCACTATGCCAAGTTGGCAGCTCGCGGCGGGTTGGCAGGAGTAGTCTCTTCAGTACATGAGGTTAATTTAATTAAAGAGGCCTGCGGTAAAGAGTTTTTGACCGTAACGCCGGGAATACGCCTCGCCAATGGAAATGCCGATGACCAAAAACGAATCGCGACCCCTGAACGAGCAATCGAGATTGGCAGCGACTATCTTGTAATTGGTCGGTCAATAACCGCGGCCCCGGATCCGGCAGCGGTATTTAATCAGATTGTCGAAAACTTAACAGCCATATAGGAGGAGATATTATTGCTTAGCAAGAGTGAATTATTAAAAGTTTTCAAGGATAGCGGAGTACTTAAGAAAGGTCATTTTATCTTGACATCCGGCAGACATGCCGGACAATATATGCAGATGGCACAAGCTTTACAGGATGCTAAGGTCACAGAGTTACTCTGCCGAAACCTTGCAGAGAATTTCAAAGGTCAAGAAATTGACCTTGTTGTCTCGCCGGCTGTGGGTGGATTGATTGTCGGTTATGAGATGTCGAAAATTTTAGGAACACGCAATATTTTTTGTGAACGTGAAAATGGTGAAATGAAACTCCGCCGCGGGTTCACGATTAGCCCGGGTGAGCGGGTACTTGTTGTTGAAGATGTTGTTACGACCGGTGGATCAGTGAAAGAGGTCATCAAAGTTGTTGAAGATGCCGGCGGTGAAATAGTCGGCGTTGGTGTGCTTGTCGATCGAAGTAATGGTAAAGTTGACTTTGGTTACCCCTTTGCAGCGTTATTGTCAATTGAGGTGGCTTCATATGAACCGGATGAGTGTCCGCTATGTGCAGCAGGGGAAATCCCGGCAGAGAAACCCGGCAGTCGCAATAAATAGTGTTTCTAAAAGGTTAACATGTGTAGTATGATATTAATCAATATTAAAATATATTATTGCAGGTGGTAAAATGCGAAAGCTCGGTTTTTTAGGACCAAAAGGTACTTTTTCACACAACGCAGCGCTCGAATATCGCAAGGGGCAAAATGACTATCAATTGCTGGAATTTAACACAATACCGGAGTTGATGGTTGCTGTTAGCGATGGTGCTATTGATGAAGCAGTTGTGCCGATTGAAAATTCGCTTGAGGGTGCGGTAACTTCAACGCTTGATATGTTTGTTGAGGATTTGGCAATCGTTATTCGAGCAGAAATAATTATCCCAATCAGCTTAAACTTAATGGTGAAGGTTGGGACGGCAGCTGATGATATCAGGGAGATTTTGTCACATCCACAACCGTTTGGGCAATGTCGTAAGTACTTGACTGAACATTTTCCTTCTGCAGCGACAAGACCGGTGTCAAGTACCGCAAGTGCTGCATATGAGGTCGCTCAAGGTGATGGTACTTTAGCCGCAATCGGCTCGGCGATAGCCGGTGAGCTATATGATCTTGAATTGTTAGATCGTGATATTCAGGATGGGAAAAACAATTTTACCCGCTTTGTTGTAATTTCGCGTGAACGGGCAGAGCGGACCGACCAGGATAAGACGGCGTTGGTTTTTTCGACCGGTAATGAACCGGGCAGTCTGTACAGAATTCTTGACATTTTTAATATCTGGGATGTGAATATGACAAAAATTGAATCGCGTCCATCAAAGGAACAGCTGGGTAAATATGTTTTTTATGTTGATATTGTCGGTCATCAGGACGAAGAAGACATTCGTGATGCGTTAGCGATGATTAAGCGGAAAACTTCTTTACTAAAAATTCTTGGTTCTTATCCGATTTATTATGTTAAATTATAGTATGGAAATGATTTGACGCAGTTGTAATGTGAGGTGGCTTTATTGATCGAATTTTATCGAAAATATGGGAGAACAATATTTGATGTCTTATTGATTGTGCTTACAATCTATGTTTTTATGTACTTATTTGCGATTATTTTTAATGTTGCTAAGCCGGTCTTTATTGCCTTACTAATCTATCTCTTGATTGAACCTTTTGCGAAATTTCTAAACCGCAAGTTGCGACTAAAAAAGGTCGCAGCTACTACAGTGTCAATGATACTGTTGGTCTTGATTCTCTTTTCTATTGTTATTGTACTCGCCATTTTAATTATTAGTCAGATTAAGATATTTGCATTGAATCTGCCAAAGTATTTAGATTTTTTACAACGAGAATTTACATTATTGGTAGAAAAATATAGTGAGCTACTTAATAATATTTCGCCGAATTTAGTTACCAATATTAAGGAGTATTTGGTATCGATTTCCGGCAATATAACAGGTTTTTTTGAGTCGATTTTCTTTTCTATTGTAAATTCGTTTACTTCAATTTCCGGTTGGGTAATCACAATTGTTCTTGGTATTATTTTAGCGTTCTTCCTCAGCCTTGATATCGAGAAGTGGGAACGGATTGCTAACGAGCACACTCCAAAAACTTTCAAAAATGCTTATGTTTTTCTAAAAGAGAATGTTATAAAAGGGATTACACTCTATCTTAAAGCACAGCTTAAATTGATGACTATTACCTTTGTATTGGTCTTGATTGGGTTGCTGATTGTCGGTGTTGATGGGGCGTTAACGATTGCCTTTTTCTCCGGATTGCTTGATTTATTGCCGATTCTTGGCGTATCAACGATTTTTATTCCCTGGATTGTCTATTTGTTAATTGTTGGTGAGTTTACTAAGGCACTTTATCTTGGAATTATTCTAATAGTTGTTGTCATCATCAGACAGATTCTTGAACCGCGGATTACCGGCGAGTCACTTGGAGTGTCAGCATTCTTGATGCTTTCCTTTATGCTGATATCGCTGGCAATTTTTGGAGTCGCCGGCTTGATCTTAGCGCCAATTTTAATCATTCTGATTAAGGCTTTAATTGAGCAAGGGTATATGAAAAGGTGGATTCGTATGCCGGTGGGTGAGATGGAGTATGAAGAGAAGGTTGAATAAATTTTATAATTAGCGAATTAAAAGCCGGCAACTGCCGGCTTATTTATTTGCTTCTAACTTATAGATTGTTTCACTATTAGGTGTAACAAATAGAGTGGTTTGTTTATCATATGTTACATAGCCCGGTTTGGCGCCGTTAGGCTTTTTCACGTTTCTGATCAGTGTGTAATCGACTGCAACGTTACTTGAATCTCTGCCTTTGCTGTAATAAGCTGCAAGCTGAGCAGCTTCATGCAGCGTCTGCTCATTGAAGGCTTGTGAGCGGATAACAACATGTGACCCTGGTATGTCTTTGGTATGCAGCCAGGTGTCGTTAGGAGAAGCATACTTAGTTGTTAAGTAATCATTTTGAGTGTTATTACGGCCAACAAGAATTGTAATTCCCTCGCTTGATTTAATTGTATATAGTTGCGGTTTCGTTTGTTTTTTCTTTGTTGCTTGTTTGTTTGGTTGTTTTTTTAGATAGCCGCCTGCAATTAATTCCTCACGTATCTCTGCAATATCTGCTACACTTGCATTTTCAATCTGCACGATTAATAAATCAAGGTACTCATTTTCAGCCTCTGTCAAATTAATCTGCTCGTTTAAATGTTGTCTGCTCTTTTTCAGCTTATTATATTTCCTAAAATAAGCTTGCGCATTCTCGTTTGCAGTTTTCAGCGGATCCAACGGAATCTTAATCTTTTCCCCGGTTTCGCTATAATAATTGGCTAATTCGATCGAGTTTAGTCGTGGTGCGATCTCCTGTAGTTGTGCTGTAATAAGTTCGCCGTAAAGTCGATAGATGTCAGCTGAATCGGCGTTATCCAAGTCTTTTTGAAGCAAAAGGAGTTTCCGTTCGTTTTTCTGGACTTCATTTGTGAGCAATTTGATTAAGTCTGCAGCATATTGCTTAACGCTATCGCGAAGTGATTTTTCCCGATAAAAGAGGTCAAGCGTCTCATTCATACTGGGATAATGTTTCATCGACCCAGCTAATTGTGTAAGCGGGATTAAAGAATAGTCCTCTTTAGAATTGTATTTGATGACGGTTGGCGAATAGGTTCGCTTATTTACCGCAACAAGCAGTTGAGTTAGTACATTCCAGAGCGATTCTGTCGACGTTGATTCGGCCAAACTAACCAGCTCACGAGCCAATGGTAAGCTAAGACCCATCAGTTTATTGGCAAGTTCCTGTGCCGGCGAATCAGTATGAGAATCATACAATTGAATAAAGTGTTCAAAATTCAGGTCAAAAGAATTTACCTTTTCCTGCGGAGGCGGTGAAATATAGGGTTTTCCCGGCAAAACAAGTCGATAACGACTTACTGAGTGATTCACGCGCGTTATTGAGTCTAAGACAGTATTTTGGGCGTTTAAGAGGATAATATTACTATGACGTCCCATTATTTCAACAACTAGACGGAATTGTTGCAAATCTCCAAGTTCATCTCTCGCAGCAATATCAATTTCAACAATTCGCTCATTTTCAATTTGCTTAATTGATTCAATGATTCCGCCTTCAATATGTTTTCGCAGGACCGTACAGAACAGCGGTGGCTGCTGGGGGTTAACAAAGCTTTGTTCGGTCAAATAAAAACGTGGATAAGACGGGTGTGCCGATATCAGTAGATTATGCGTTTGACCTGCAGAACGAATGACGAAAACCAGCTCCTTAGGATCGGGCTGGTAAATTTTATTAATACGCGCTCCGGCAAGTTGTGCTGATAGTTCATCCACTAATACGCGAACGACAAATCCGTCTAATGGCATATCCTAACCTCCAGTATTTCATAAATTTAATTATGCGGCTTTTGTAAGAAATACGCAAGGAAGGAGTAATTACTCTTATCAAGGCAATTAATCTATGCTACGATATGTTTGACAATGAATGGTCGAGATTAATATAATATTTCTAGAAATATTAGGAAATTTGCAAGAATATAAGTCAGAACGGAGTGTTAGCATGGAATTTACAAAAATGCACGGATTAGGCAATGATTTTGTTGTTTTTGCTCAATTTACAGAGCTGCCGGAAGATGCGGAGCAGCTGGCGATTGAGCTATGCAACCGCAATTTTGGTGTGGGAGCTGACGGTTTGGTATTTATTTTGCCATCTGAGATTGCTGATGTGCGTATGCGAATTATGAATGCTGACGGTACAGAAGCTGAACAGTGTGGTAACGCGATACGTTGTGTTGCCAAATATGCTTATGAGTACGATATTGCTAAGCGTGACCAAATGACGATACAAACTGAGGCCGGCGTTCAGAGTGTTGAGCTGCACTTTGATGACCCGAAAGAGAAGGTAATCTCTGTTACTGTTGATATGGGTGAACCGATTCTTGAAGGGAAGCTGATACCTTCTGCAATTGATGCGTCTATCGTTATCGAGCAACCTGTTTCCGTCGGTGAGCAGATTTTTAACTATACTGCAGTATCAATGGGGAATCCTCATGCAATAATTTTTGTTCCTGATGCAGCAGAATTTCCGGTTGAAACATGGGGTCCGCAAATTGAGGTAGATCCTCTATTTCCAAGAAAGACTAATGTAGAATTTGTCACTGTTGTAGCTGACAATCATGTTGTGATGCGCGTCTGGGAACGCGGCGTTGGCCAGACTTTAGCATGTGGGACAGGTGCTTGCGCAACAGCAGTCGCATCTGTTCTCAATAATAGAACCAAACGTGAATTAATCGTTAGTTTAAAGGGTGGAGATCTCTATATCAACTGGGACGAAAAAGATAACCATGTTTATATGACCGGGTCAGCTACCGAGGTGTTTAAAGGAACGATTAAAATCGATAAATAAAACAATTAATTGGAGGAAGACTAATGGGTGAGAATTACATACAGAATCTATTCGCAGAGCGGATTGGTGGCAGTAATTTCGGTAAGGATACTGCAATCTATAAATTTGAGAAAATTAAACGTGCAAAAGCTATTGCAATCAAGGAAAATCCCGGGGTTGAGCTGATTGACATGGGAGTCGGTGAGCCGGATGCGATGGCTGATAAAGGTGTAATTGAACAGCTTTATGTAGCTGCTCAAAAGCCGGAAAATCGCGGTTACGCTGATAATGGCGGTCGCAATTTTAAAGTAGCTGCAGCCAAGTATATGCAAGACGTATTTAGTGTTGATGGCCTAGATCCTGATAGCGAAATCTTGCATGTGATTGGAGCAAAGTCTGCATTATCGCTGTTGCCAAGCGCATTTATTAATGAGGGTGACTACATACTGGCAACGATTCCCGGTTATCCGATTCTTTCAACACATACAAGTTGGTTAGGCGGAAAGATTTATAATTTACCGCTGGTTGAGGAAAGGGCTTTTTTACCGGATTTAGCTGCAATTCCCGATGATGTTCTTGCAAAGTCAAAAATGCTTTATATAAACTATCCGAATAATCCGACGGGAGCCAGTGCAACGGAAGAATTTTTTGCGGAAGTAGTTGAGTTTGCTAAGACGAATAATATCGTTGTTGTGCATGATGCGGCCTACGCGTCGTTAGTATTTGACGGTGTTAAGCCACTTAGTTTTCTTTCTTTACCGGGTGCTAAGGAAGTTGGGATTGAAATCCACTCGTTGTCAAAGTCTTATAATATGACCGGCTGGAGACTTGGCTTTATAGCCGGAAATGAGCTGGTTGTAAAGGCGTTTGCTAACATTAAAGATAATTCTGATTCGGGTCAATTCCTGGCGATTCAAGATGCTGGGATTTACGCTTTGAATAATCCAACAATTACTGAGGAGACTGCAGCTAAGTATTCTCGCAGGCATGATCAGTTGGTTGATTTGCTAAGTAAGTTAGGATTCAATGCCAAAAAACCGCAAGGTTCATTTTTCCTCTATGTGCAGATACCAAAGGGTATCAAGGATGGTGAGCGCTTTACTACGGCTGAAGAATTTTCTCAATTCTTAATTAAGAAGTGTTTGATTTCAACTGTTCCTTGGGATGATGTAGGACATTATGTTCGTTTTTCTGTGACTTTTGTGGCGAAGGATGAAGCAGATGAGAAGCGAGTTTTGCAAGAGATTTACGAAAGGATATCTGGCATTGCTTTAGAATTTTAGTGCGAGATATAGGGATAAACTAATATGATAAAAAGTATGACAGGCTTTGGCCGTGCAGATGGGTTACTTGATAATTTAAAGATAACAGTTGAAATCAGAAGTGTTAATCACAAATTTCAAGAGCTAAGTTTCAAGATGCCAAAGGATTTCTTTATACTTGAAGAACAGTTACGCAAGAAGGTTAAGGAATATATTTCGCGTGGACGAGTTGATTTGTTTCTTTCATTTGATAAGGAGGAGAGAAACACTCAAAATCTACAGATAGACTGGCAATTAATTTCACAATATATTGATGCGGTTAGTGAGCTTCATGAACGTTATAATTTGCTTGAGCAGTTATCTGCTAAGGATTTAATTCGTTTTCCGAATGTTGTTAATTTTGGTTATGATGAAATTGTTGCGGATCAGATTGCTGAACAGTTGCTTGAGCTTGTGGACAGTGCATTACAAGAACTATCACAGATGCGTTTAACCGAGGGCGCGAGCTTGTACTATGATCTTGTTGAAAAATTGAGAGGTGTGCAGGATTTACTGGGAAAGGTTGAGGAGCGTGCACCGCTGGTGGTGAAAGACTATCAAGAGCGTTTAACTGAGCGCATACAGGATTTAACAGCCGGACTAGCAGAGATTGACGAATCGCGTGTTTTGACGGAGGTAGCTTTCTTTGCTGACAAGGTTAGTATCGATGAAGAGGTTAATCGTTTGAAGAGCCACTTTTCGCAGTTTTTGATTATAATTGATGAAACTGAACCGGTGGGACGAAAACTTGATTTTTTAATTCAGGAGATAAACCGCGAAGTCAACACGATTGGCTCAAAGGCTAATGATATTTCACTTAGTCAGTATGTTGTAGAAATGAAGAGTGAGATAGAAAAAATAAGAGAACAGGTGCAAAATATTGAATAATTTCTACTACCGGCACAAGGAGGTTTCAAATAATGATCAAACTTGTTAATATAGGATTCGGAAATATAGTTGTTGCTAATCGAATTATTGCGATTGTCAGTCCGGAATCAGCTCCAATTAAGCGGATAATTCAGGAAGCACGCGATCAAAATACTTTGATTGATGCAACATATGGCCGCAGAACCCGTGCAGTGATTATAATGGATAGTGAGCATGTAGTACTCTCAGCCGTCCAACCGGAAACAATGGGCAACCGTCTTTATAATCGTGAAGATTGTAAAGAAGAGTAGGAGTGAAATAACTGTATGACAAAGAAAAGAGGTTTATTAATCGTACTTTCCGGTCCTTCCGGTGTAGGTAAGGGTGCGGTTTGCGCCAAGATAAGAGACAAAGACCGTGACCTGATCTATTCAATATCGGCAACTTCACGTACTGCAAGACCTGACGAGACGCACGGTGTTGAATATTTTTTCAAAAACCGTAGGGAGTTTGAGGAGATGATTAGTGAAGGTTTGCTGCTTGAGTGGACTGAGTATTGCGGAAATTATTATGGAACACCGGTTGAATTTGTTGAACAGAATCTTGCTAACGGGAATGATGTTTTGCTCGAAATTGAGGTAAATGGAGCTCTTAATGTAAGAGAGCTGTACCCTGAGGGCATCTTTATCTTCTTGATACCACCGTCAATCGAAGAGTTGTTTAACCGCTTAACCTATAGAGGGACCGAAGAAGAAATGATTATCAGAGGTCGGATGTTGATGGCGCGCGAAGAATTAAAGATGGCAGACAATTATGATTATATCGTTGTTAATGATGAACTCAATCAGACTGCGCACGATGTAGCGACGATTATTGAGGCTGAAAGATTTAAAAAAGAGAGGGTATTAAGTTATCTAATCAACTTAATAGAGGAGGAGACAGAATGATTTATCCATCAATAGATAAATTATTAGCAAAAGTAGATAGCAAGTATTCGCTTGTAATCGCTTCTGCAAAGAGAGCGAGAGCGATTAAAGATGAAGGCAGGCTTTTAATTCCGACACCTAAATCGAAAAAATATGTTGGAATGGCTTTAGAAGAGATCGAGCAAGGAGAAATAACCTTAGTAGGTGAATAGAGTGAAAGATAAAAAAATTGTAGTTGGTATTACAGGTGGGATTGCAGCTTATAAAGTTGCTTCAGTAGTTAGCGCTCTTCACAAGCAGGGTGCTGATGTTCAAGTTATAATGACCAAGGCAGCTACTGAGTTTATTACACCACTTACAATGCAAGTTTTATCGAAAAAACATGTATATACTGATACCTTTGATTCACATAATGCGGAGAATGTTGCTCATATTAACATTGCGCAGAGTGCGGATCTTGTTGTAGTTGCTCCGGCAACGGCAAACATTATCGCCAAGATGGCGTATGGTATCGCTGATGATATATTATCGACAACGCTTCTGGCTGTAAAAGTACCCATCCTTGTATTTCCTTCAATGAACGAAGATATGTATAACCATCCCACAGTTACGCATAATTTGCAGATACTTGCGGACCGCGGCGTACAAATCATTGAACCCGCATATGGTTATTTAGCGGAAGGGTACTCCGGTAAAGGGAGGCTGCCGCAGCCGGATGAGATTGTTTCGGTGATTGAGAAGTACTGTGCGCGAGCGAGCGATTATCAGGACAAGAAGATACTAATCACTGCCGGTGCTACAAGAGAGGCAATCGATCCTGTGCGTTTTATTACTAACCATTCAACCGGAAAGATGGGTTATGCGCTGGCTGAGGAAGCCGCTAAACGAGGGGCAAGTGTGACGCTTGTTTCCGGTAAAACTGATTTAGCGCTACCAAAAGGTGTGGAGTTGGTTACCGCCGAAACGGCAGATAAGATGTACGAAGCTGTGATGGAACGACTTTCCGACATGGATATCATCATTAAAGCGGCTGCAGTTGCTGACTATCGCCCGCAACAGATTGCTGATGAAAAAATTAAAAAAGGCGAGGGTGAATTGCTATTAACTTTGGAAAGAACTAAGGATATTGCTGCAGAGATTGGTCAGAGGAAGCGAGCAGATCAAATTTTAATTGGCTTTTCCGCGGAGACAAGTAACCTTATTGAGAATGCTAAACGCAAGTTAGCTAATAAAAACATGGACATGATCATTGCGAATAATATATTGCAAGCGGGTGCCGGCTTTGGCGGAGACACTAATATTATTACGATTATTACACGTGCCGGCGAAGAAATTAATATACCTCTCATGAGCAAACGCGAGTTGGCAAAGATTATTCTTGATGAGGTTAGGGAAAGATTGTTAGGGGAAGAAAAATAGTGTATGCGCAAGTAGTTGTTAATATACCGGATATTAGACATAGTGGCTTTGACTATCTTGTACCAGATAACTTGGCAGATATTATTGATGTCGGTTCGCGGGTAATCGTTCCGTTAGCTAATCGCGAAGTGATGGGTTATGTGATTGCGTTAAAAACAGAGAGTGATATTTCAAGGATTAAACCGATCAGCCGGTGTCTTGATGATGAACCGACAATTAACCAAGAATTGATTAAACTGGCTGTGTTTATGCAGAACTATTACTCTTCTCACCTGTATAATGTGCTACAGTTGCTGACACCAACGACTCTGAAGACCAAAGATAGTGGCAGTGTTCAGCAGGTTAGATATTTAAGGTTGTTAGTTGATCGTAATGAGCTTCTAATCGCACGTGATAAGTTGTCTGCCGGCGCCAAAAGACAGCGGGATATTATCGATTATTTTCTTAGCAGCTCTTTACAAGAGGTACCGATTGCTGATTGGTTAAGAGAAATGAAGATTAGTTCGTCGAGCGTACAAGCCCTGGTAGATCAAGGGCTTTTTGAAATTATTGAACGTGACAAAGAGTATGATTTGCTCGGTGAAAAACCTGATAAACAGGTTGAGTTAACTGTTGAACAGAATGCTGTACTTGAACGGTTAGAAGATTCGCTTAACGAGAATGAGACGAAAACCACATTGCTGTATGGTATCACCGGCAGTGGTAAAACTGAGCTTTATCTTGAATTAATTGAAAAAGTATTGTCTGCCAATAAATCAGCGATTGTGCTCGTTCCCGAGATAGCTCTTACAACACAGATGATTGCTCGGTTTAGCGGTCGATTTGGAAATCTGGTTGCCCTGCTTCATTCGCGTCTTAGTAGCTCCGAGCGTTTAGCCGAATGGAAACGGATTAAAAGCGGCGCCGCCAGAATCGTAGTCGGTGCACGGTCAGCAGTCTTTGCGCCGGTAGTTGATCTTGGTTTGATTGTGATTGATGAAGAACATGAAACCTCATACAAACAAGAGGAGCATCCGCGTTATCATACTCGCGAGATTGCCCAGTGGCGGGCTAACGAGAATGGGGCGCTACTCATACTGGGAAGTGCAACTCCTTCGCTTGAATCGTATTACAAGGCTGTAAATAAGCGTTATAATCTGTTAGAATTAAAAGAACGTTATAATGGTGGCCAGCTCCCTGCAGTTGAAGTAGTTGATCTACGTGCAGAACTTACGGCAGGCAATCGTTCGATGTTTAGTCGAAGCTTACAGATTGAGCTTACTGAGTGCTTAGCACGTGGTGAGCAAGCGATTTTGTTCCTTAACCGGCGTGGGTATTCAACTTTTGTAAGTTGCAGGTCTTGCGGTTATGTTGTTAGGTGTCCGCATTGCGATATTACACTAACCTATCACCGCACTAATGATGTGTTGCGTTGCCATTACTGTGGTTACGCACAAAAAAATCTCACGAGTTGTCCGGAGTGTACCGGTCGTTATATTCGTTTTTTTGGAACCGGCACACAGAAAGTCGAGGAGGAACTAAGAAATCTACTGCCCTCCGCAAGAATTGAGAGGCTTGATTATGACAGTACAACCAAGAAAGGCTCACATGAACAGATTCTCGATCGGTTTAGAGAGCATCAAGCTGATATTTTGCTGGGAACACAGATGGTTGCTAAGGGTCTCGATTTTGAAAAGGTAAGTTTAGTCGGTGTGATTGCTGCAGATACGATTCTGGGATTACCTGATTTTCGGGCTGCTGAGCGAACTTTTCAATTATTGACGCAAGTAAGTGGACGTGCCGGACGACACCAAATACCCGGCAAGGTAATTGTACAGACTTACACACCTGAACACTACAGTATTCGCTATGCTCAGGAACATGATTATATTGGATTTTATCGTGAGGAATTGATTCACCGCAAGCAACTGAATTATCCGCCCTATAGCAAATTGGCGCTGATCGGATTTAGCCATTTGGACCTGCGGCAGGCGGTTAGGGTGAGTAACCACTTTGTTAGCGAACTTAGAGCGATGGTGCCGGTTGAAACTGTTGTGCATGATCCGGTGAGTTCACCGATTGCGCGAATCAAGGATAGAAATCGTCTGCAAACTATGATTAAATACCAAGACAGAGATGAAACGGTTGCGATGATCAATCAAGTATTAGTGGAACTTTTGGAGATATATAAGGATCGTAATCTGCAGATTACGGTTGATATTAATCCCTATGTGTTAATGTAAGGAGGTTAAATAATGGCGATAAAGATTATTATTACTGACGGCGATCCGTTGTTAAGGCAACGGTCGGCAGAGGTAACAGAAATAACTGATCGGACACGTAAACTTTTAGATAATATGGCTGAGACGATGTATGATGCTAAGGGAGTCGGTCTGGCAGCTATTCAGATATCGCATCTACAGAGAATGGCGGTTATCGATATTGGTGAGGGTCTGATTGAATTAATTAACCCGGTTATTGTTGAATGTAAAGATGAGCAAGTTGGGCTCGAAGGCTGTCTAAGTGTACCCGGACTTTATGGTAAAGTAACTCGGTCAGATTTCATTAAGGTCAAAACATTAAATCGTGATGGAGAAGAGGTTTTTGTTGAAGCGCAAGGTTTCTTAGCAAGAGCGGTTCAACATGAGATGGACCATATGGATGGCAAACTCTTTACTGATATTGCTGAAGAGACATACGATGCTGATGAGATTGAAGAAGAGTTAGCGGAACGTAATGCACCAAAAACTGAAGAGTAATCTGATTGGCGTTATAAGTTAGCTTGTTAACGCCTTTTCTATATTGGAGGAACTTTGATGAAGATTGTATTTATGGGTACACCGGGATTTGCTGTAAACAGCCTTAATGCTTTGGTCTGTGCCGGACATGAGATAGTTGGCGTGGTTACACAGCCGGATAAACCTGTAGGGCGCAAGCGAATTATAACAAAGTCACCGGTGAAAATGTATGCTGAGACAAATGGGATAGCCGTTTATCAACCACGGCGGATTAGAGATGCGGAAGCAGTCGCTTATATAAGTGAATGGGAACCTGATCTAATCGTGACGGCAGCTTACGGACAGATTTTACCTTTGGAGTTGTTGGAAATGCCACGTTTGGGGGCGATTAACGTACATGCGTCTCTGTTACCAAAATATCGTGGTGCCGCACCGATCAATCGTGCAATTATTGATGGGGAAAAAGTTACCGGAATTACTATCATGTACATGACCGAGCAAATGGATGCCGGTGATATAATTTTACAAAAAGAGGTAGAGATCGGCAGTACGATAACGGCGGGGGAATTGACGGACCTTTTAAGCGAAATCGGTGCAGAGCTTTTGGTCGATGCCGTTGCATTGATTGCCGGGGGCGAAGTTAGGGCAGTTAAACAAGATGAATTGCTCGTCACTTATGCGCCGATGATTAAACGCGAAGATGAGTTGATTGATTTTGCGCGAAGCAGTGAAGCAATTGCAAATCAAATTAGAGGACTGAATCCAACGCCAAATGCCTATACATACCGGGATGATACTGTATTTAAAGTGATTAGTGCAGAAGCAAATAATGGAAAAGTGGTGGCGGAGCCGGGCACAATTGTTGAGATTAATAAAGATCAGCTCGTGGTTGCCACCGGAGACGGCTCGATTAGTTTATTTGAAGTTCAACCTGCCGGTAAAAAAGCGATGACAATTGCGCAGTTCTTGCAGGGAACACGTTTACAAAAAGGAGATAAATTCGGTGAGAGCAAATAGGCGGGTAACAAATGGCAGAGAGCTTGCTTTAGCGGTTTTGAATCGGGTTGAGCAAGAGGGCGCTTACAGTAATCTTGAGCTCAATCAAGCTATCTCGCGAACGGAGCTGACACCTGCGGAAATCAGCTTAGCGACGGAAATCATTTATGGAACTTTACAAAATCGAGGACATCTCGACTACATAATTAATAACAATTTGCATGGCGAGAAAAAACCGGAGAACTGGGTAGTTAATCTGCTCAGACTAAGTCTCTACCAACTAATTTATTTAGAGCGAGTACCCGAACATGCAATTGTAAATGAAGCGGTTAAACTGGCCAAAAAACATGGACATCAAGGGATTGCTGGCTTGGTTAACGGTTTTTTGCGTAACAGTATCCGCAATAAATCGGGATTAACAGATTACAGCAATCTATCCGGTCAAGAAAGACTGACAGTTGAGCTTTCGCATCCGGAATGGGTGATTGAAAAGATGGTGTCAGAGTATGGTGCCGAACAGGCTCAAATGATCTGTCATGCAAATAATTTGCGACCCCAAAACACGATTCGGAATAATTTGCTAAAAGTTAGTCGCAGAGAGTTGATGAATCTGTTGCGGGAGGAATTGGGCGTTGAAGCTATGATTAGCGAGTCGGCAATTAACAGAGCAGGTATTAACATTCAAGGCTGTGGTAACTTGGCACAAACAGAACTCTACCATGATGGCTATTATTCGATTCAGGATGATAGTTCAATGATTGTTGCTGAAGCATTGGCTCCGGAGCCGGGAATGAGAATTCTTGACGCAGCCGCAGCACCCGGTGGTAAATCAATGTATATTGCTGAGATGATGAATAATGAGGGAAGCATTATAGCGGCTGATCTCCATCCCCATCGGGTAAAATTGATTGAGGAGCAAGTTAAGCGTCTAGGTGTTGCGATTATTAAGACGGTTGTTGGTGACTCAAACGAATTAGGAACTAAGTTTAAGGCTGAATTTGATCGTATCCTGCTTGATGCTCCGTGTAGCGGTCTGGGCGTATTACGGCGGAAGCCGGAACTTAAATGGCGTGTAGACAAGGATGATATTCCTGGGTTAGCGAAAATTCAACTTAGGTTACTTAATAATCTCGCACCGCTATTAAAAATTGGCGGTACGCTTGTCTATAGCACTTGCACATTGACGCGCGAAGAGAACCAGGCTGTGATCCGCTCTTTTCTGGCGGATAACGCAGATTACAAGCTTGATCCGGATCTTGCTAACTTTGTGAGTGAGCGGGTAATTGAGAAGGCGCAGATTGAACCGGGCATGCTACAAATTTTACCGCATCATTTTGACTCTGATGGATTTTTTATTGCCAGGATGGTAAAATTTTAACAAATAAAGGGACACGGTGATTCAATGTCAAAGATTAATGTATATGACCTAACTTATGAAGATTGGCTCAACTGGGTCGAAAAAAATGCTGAGCCACGATTTCGAGCGCAACAGATCTATGATTGGCTGTATCTGAAAAATGTGAACAGTTTTAAAGAAATGAGTAACTTAACAAATGATTTACGTGCGCGGTTAGACAAACAGTTTGCTTTTCAGAATATTGTCGTAGCGGAGCAGATTGAGAGTGCTAACACGATTAAGTTTCTCTTAAAATTTGAGGATGGACAGACGGTGGAAACTGTACTGATGCGCCATCAGTATGGGAATAGTATCTGCATCTCAACACAGGTAGGTTGCAAAATGGGATGTAGCTTTTGTGCCTCGACCATGTCCGGCTGGCGGCGCGATCTAACCGCCGGTGAGATGGTAGGACAATTTTTGCAGGTAGAGCGTTATTTAAATAAGAAATCTGAGCGGATTAGTAGCATTGTTATTATGGGAATTGGCGAACCGTTTGATAATTTTACGGAGACGATGAACTTTATCAAGATTGCTAATTCAGAAAACGGATTAAATATTGGTCAACGTCATATAACTATTTCAACAAGTGGCATTGTGCCGGCAATTTATCGTTTTGCTGATCTAAAAACACAGGTTGTGCTGGCAATATCGTTGCATGCGGCTAACAACCAATTGCGAAGTCAGCTAATGCCGATAAATGAGCGGTATCCAATCGAAGATTTGATGGCGGCAGTTACTTACTATGTTGATACGACAGGTCGGAGAATTACTTTTGAATACGCTTTAATACGAGGTGTTAACGATTCGGAAGGTGCCGCGATTGAGTTAGCTAAGCTACTTAAAGGTATAAAGGCCCATGTAAATCTGATACCAATCAATCCGGTTTCCGGTAAAAGCTATGAAAGAAGTAGTAACTTTCAACTAAATCTCTTTAAAGAGACACTGGAAAAATATATGATAAAGACAACGATTAGGAGAGAATATGGCAGCGAGATTGCTGCTGCTTGTGGTCAATTGCGATCAAAAGATCTAACTTAGGAGTGAGGTGAAAGCAGTGCAGATAGTTGCTGTAACTGACATTGGCCGCGTTAGAGAGATTAACGAAGACTATGTTTTCGTCTGTTCGTTAGACGAAGATGGTCTTGCGCTGGCAATCTTAGCTGATGGTATGGGTGGTCACTTGGCCGGTGAAGTTGCAAGCGAAGAGGCGGTGGAAACGATTGCCGATACTATTATTTCTGCATTAGCAGAGGAAAAAGAGTATCCGGATTTAGAATCTTTGATTAGCTATGCAGTCTCGGACACCAATAAAAGAATTTATCACCGAGCGATGTCTAACCCGGACTATAAAGGGATGGGTACGACAATTGTGTTGACACTTGCTGACAAGTTAAAGGCAATTATCGGTCATATTGGCGACAGCCGTGCTTACTTATTTGCTGATAATGAATTAGTACAATTAACCAGTGACCATACGCTGGTTAATCAACTGGTGATCAGTGAAAAGATAAGCTCCGAAGAAGCGGAACATCATCCACAAAAAAATGTTTTAATTAGGGCACTCGGGACTGATGAAGAGGTTGAAATTGAACTTACTACTATTGATTGGAAGGAAACTGACATCTTGCTACTTTGCAGTGATGGATTAACTAATAAATTATCAATTGCTGAACTTAAGGAAATGATCAGTGACCAAGAGATGACGCTGTCAGAAATTGCTGAAGCCATGGTAGAAGCTGCTAATCACAACGGTGGCGAGGATAATATATCATTGATTATATTGAGAAATGTTACAGAAAATCTTAGTGAACTTGATTAAGCGTGGTGGGGTTTATGGTAGGAAGAATATTGGGTAACCGTTATAAAATAATTGAAAAGATAGGCACAGGCGGGATGGCTGATGTCTATTTAGCTTTCGACCAAACAGAAAATACCGAGGTTGCTCTAAAAATATTGCATGCTCAGTTCTCGGGTGATAGCGACTTTGTTAAGAGATTTAGGAGAGAAGCTGAAGCAGCAACAAGTCTTGAACATGAAAATATCGTTAAAATATACAGTATTAGTGAAGAAGACGATCTACACTATATTGTGATGGAATATGTGAAGGGTGATACGCTGAAAGGTGTTCTGAAGCGACATGGTTACCTACCTGTTGATGAAGCGGTTAAGATTATCATGCAAGTTACAGATGCACTCATCCATGCTCATTCTAATCAAGTTATTCACCGCGATATTAAACCGCATAATATTTTAATCAATGAGAACGGAGTTAAAATTGCCGATTTTGGAATTGCTCGCACAGTTACACAATCTACAATAACTCATACCGGCTCGGTGCTCGGTTCGATTCACTACCTATCACCCGAACAAGCGAGAGGTGGTTGGACTGACGAACGATCAGATCTATATTCGCTGGGGATTGTCTTTTATGAGCTATTAACCGGTGAGGTACCGTTTTCAGGTGAGACGCCTGTTTCGGTAATCATGAAACATCTGGAGGACAACTATGTTTATCCTCGGGAATTAAGACCGGAGATACCGCAGAGTGTAGAGAATGTGATTCGTAAATTGTTAGCAAAAAGCCCGCGAAAACGCTATAGTTCTGCTAAGGAACTAAAGCTCGATTTAGAGACGGTTCTCGACGCAGAGCGTTTAGATGAACAAGCATATATTGAAGAACCTGATGAGATTACTGATGGAGAGCGAACGATTAAGATACCTGCTATACAGCAAGGTTTAATGACAGACGAGGGTGCTAAAGAGAGAAAACCAATAAATGTTAAATTGGTCGTGGGTATTAGTGTGGCATTAATGGCTGTCTTACTCGTCACAAGTATTATTTTATTGTTAGCAAGTAGAGATAATACTCCGAAGCTGGAAATACCGGATGTGACTAATGTTGATATTGAAGTAGCTCTCGATCGGCTGGATGGTGTAGATGTCGAGTATAAGATTATTGGACAAGCGAGTGATACTGTTGAAACAGGAGTGGTCATTAGTCAAGACCCGACCGCTAATTCAATCGCAAAAGTAGGTAGTGAGCTAATACTTTATGTCAGCACAGGAATTGAATATCCGGGAATGCCGGATCTTGTCGGTAAGCAATTAAATATTGCTAATTTTACTCTAAAACAGTACGGACTGCGTGATGAACAAATAATAGTAGTCGAAGAGTTTAATGAATTCGTTGATAAAGGTTTAATTTTTAACCAGAGTCCTTATTCGGGCATGGATTTAGATATCGAACGTACTGAGGTAGTTATTTATATAAGCAAGGGCAGTGAGCATCTCAAGATGCCTGATCTCTATGATTTAACTTTATCTGCAGCTCAAGCGATTCTTATGCAGAAGGGTATAACGATTGACAAAATTATTAGAGAAAAGACAATTGAAGTTGAGAAGGGGAAGGTTTATCGACAAACACCATTTAAAGCCGACGATAATATTTCGCTAAATGATAAGGTAACTATCTATGTTAGTGATGGTTACCCGGCATTGACACATGTTATTAAGAAGGATATTTATGTAAATGCGCAGAGTTTTAACTACTCTGATGTAAAGATTGTTATTTATGATTCGCGCTATCGGAATATTGAGTTTGTGAAGGAAACAATCAGGGAAAATAAAGTTTACCCCGTTGAGCTTGTATTGATGCCGGATGACATCGGTACTATAACCGTTTATCTTAATAATAAAGTCTATATTACTACAACGGTCGGTTACAATGATTAGGAGTGAAGAATGCTAAAAGGACAGATCGTAAGAGCAGTTAGCGGATTTTACTACATTGAGCACGAAGACCAAGTCTATGAGTCAAAAGCGAGAGGCCTATTTAAGTTAAAGAACGAGACACCGCTGGTTGGCGATTATGTAGAATTTTCTGTTAATGAAAATAATAGTGGGATGATTGAAAAATTACTACCGCGCAAGAATGAACTGAAACGCCCACCTATTTGTAATGTTGACCAAGTACTGTTGGTTACCTCTGCTGTGGAACCGGACTTTAATACCTTAGTACTTGATAAGTTTATCGTGCATATTGAAAAAGCTCAGATTCCGATTGTTATCTGTTTTACGAAATTAGATTTACTTGGTGTTACTTCGGAAATTAATGATATAATTGATGCATATGAAAAGATTGGATATTCAACAATAAAATGTGATTTTTCTGTTGTTGAATTGGACCGTTTAAAAATACATCTTAACGGCAAAACTACGGTCTTAGCCGGTCAATCAGGGGTTGGTAAATCAACATTGATTAATCGCTTGATTCCCGATGCTCATGCATCAGTCAGTCGCGTAAGTGAGAAGATTGGTCGGGGTAAGCAGACTACGCGAGAGGTTCAACTCTATAAGTTAGGACAGGGAGCGATGATTGCTGATGCTCCGGGTTTTAGTCAGTTAGATTTTGCCGAGATTTCTGTTGAAGAGTTGGGAACTATATATAGAGAGTTCGCTTTACATGCGGAGCATTGCCGTTTTCGCGGTTGCTTACATCATAATGAACCGGACTGTGGCGTTAAGGCTGCGGTAGAGCAGTCGTTGATTGACAGCCGGCGCTATGAGAGTTATCTAACCTTTTTGGAAGAGTTAATAGAACGAGATAAGCAGAAATGGAGGTAGGAATATGGTTAAGGTAGCACCATCAATTTTATCGGCTGATTTTTCGATTTTGTCGGAGGAGATTAGGTCAATTGAGATAGCCGGAGCAGATATGATACATATCGATGTGATGGATGGTCACTTTGTTCCTAATATGACGATTGGTCCGTTAGTAGTTGAGGCAATCCGCCCAATTACCAGTGTTTGTCTTGATGTTCATTTGATGATCGAAAGTCCGGAGAATTTTATACCGATGTTTGCAAAAGCCGGAGCCGATATTTTATCGATTCACCCAGAGGCAACGCACC
Source organism: uncultured Caryophanales bacterium (assembly GCA_964637775.1). Taxonomy (GTDB): domain Bacteria; phylum Bacillota; class Bacilli; order Tepidibacillales; family Tepidibacillaceae; genus CAYZPB01. The sequence continues at coordinate 16,257 of CAZWWX010000007.1, read as the reverse complement.
ATCTACATCGTGCGCTATACATGATTAAAGAGCACGGTGCGAAGGCTGCCGTGGCGCTAAACCCTGCGACATCTTTATCAACGATCGAAAATGTGCTGGCGGATATTGATATGGTTCTGTTGATGAGCGTAAATCCGGGTTTTGGCGGACAAGATTTTATTCCAAGTTCGCTACAAAAAATCAAGCAATTAAAACAAATGATTGGCGAACGTGGCTTGGATATACATATTGAGGTTGATGGCGGTATTAACGAGGTAACGGGTAAACAGGTTGCTGCCGCGGGAGCAGATATTCTTGTTGCCGGATCCTATATATTTAACCATCCGGACCGTGTACAAGCGATTGAGTTGTTAAGGAGCGTTCTGGTATAATTTGCGACTTATATATTGACAGATTTAGGAGAATAGTGTTATTATTCTCTTTAATATAATTAGATAATTATTTATTGCCTTATTAAGAGTGGTGGAGGGACTGGCCCTGCGAAACCCGGCAACCGATATAGCAATTGTCTATATGTGGTGCTAAATCCTACAGCTTCGGCTGGAAGATAAGGATACTGATAGGAGTAAAAGACCTAAAGGATATCCCTAGGTCTTTTTTATATTAATAATTGAGGTGGAATTGATGGAACGAACATACGCGGAGATTAATGAAAAGATAAAAAATGGAAAAGCAGTGGTCTATACAGCCGAGGAGATTCTTGCTGTTTCCGAGGAGAAAGGTTTTCAGAAAACATTGGAGACAGTTGATGTCGTAACGACAGCGACATTTGGTCCGATGTGCTCATCCGGAGCCTTTCTAAGTTTAGGACACTCAGATCCGCCGATTCGAATGGAGAGGACTTGGATTAATGATGTACCCGCTTATTCGGGTATAGCAGCGGTTGATGCATACATTGGAGCCACCGAAGTTTCTGAAACAAATGGTAGCAAATATGGTGGTGCTCACGTTATTTATGATCTGATTGCCGGTAAGGAGCTCAACTTACATGCAACCGCCAAGGGGACAGATTGTTATCCGACGGAAACTATTGATGCTATTATTACTTTAGATAGTATAAACGAAGCTTTTCTTTTTAATCCGCGTAATTGTTACCAAAACTACGGTGCTGTGACCAATACATCCGATAAAACGTTATATACCTATATGGGCGTGTTACATGCCGATATGAAAAATATATCTTATTGCACATCCGGTGAGCTTAGTCCACTGCATAATGACCCGTATTATCGGACGATCGGCATTGGCACGCGAATTTTTCTCTGTGGTGCGCAGGGATATATCTCTTGGCAGGGTACACAATCGAATCTAACGCGTGAACGCAATGAAAAAGGAATTCCTGTTGGACCGGCAACAACAATGGCTGTAATCGGCGATTTAAAGGCTATGGATACACGCTATATTAAGCCGGTGGTGATTGAAGGCTATGGCATATCGCTGGGAGTGGGTATTGGTATTCCGATTCCGGTATTAGACAAAGAGATGCTCGAACAACTATTGATTAGAAATAAGAATATTGAAACCAATATAATTGATTATGGAGTGGGAAGACGGGAACGACCGGTTGTGGCTAAAGTAAACTATGAGCAGTTACAATCAGGAACAGTCGAAATTGACGGTAGAAAACTTAGAACAAGCACCCTTTCAAGCCTTTATAAGTCGAGGAAAATTGCTGCAAAATTAAAAGACGAGATTAGAACCGGCAATTTTTTGTTACAAGAACCGATTGAACGTTTCGCAGTTGAAGGTAAACCGCTCAATGTTTTAAAGACAACTCACATAAAATAAGATGGAGTTTGTGGACTATGTATCAAGCGAGAGTATATCGTGAAGGATTGCAATCATCGGGTTTAGTTAACTTTCTCGTAAGCGAGTTGGAGACCGATCTGTATGTGGTGGCTAAAACGGACTTAACAGCGGAGGTTAGTAATGCTGTCAAAAAATATCGTGAACAGATAATTCGATATATTAAAGAGCATCCGGGGTTTGAAACAAGTTTAGAGCCGGTTAAAGCAAGTGTGACAGCACCACTGATTGTTCAACATATGTGCGATGCCGGCAGAGCATGTGATGTTGGCCCGATGGCTGCAGTGGCGGGTGCTATCGCGCATTATGTCGGTAATGATATAATGACTTTAAGCGATGAGTTGATTATCGAGAATGGTGGAGATATATTTTTGAACTCCAACCGGGACCGTATCGTGTCAGTATTCGCGGGAGATTCTCCGCTCTCTGACAAAGTCGCTCTCCGCCTGCGTGCCGAGCATTTACCGCTTGGTGTGTGCACTTCATCGGGAACTGTGGGTCATTCGCTAAGTTTCGGTCAAGCTGATGCGGCTGTAGTTGTTGCGCAGGATACACTTTTGGCGGATGCGGCGGCGACTAAACTCGGTAATCTTATAAAATCGGAAAAAGAAATAAATGAGAGCCTTGAGCTGATAGCGGCGATTGATGGGGTGTTAGGAGCGATAGTGATTTATAAAAGTTATCTCGGTGTAATCGGTGAAATTGAATTGGTTAGACCTTAAATAAGTTATAAGGAGAATAAAATGCAGATTAATGAGCTTTTTAAAAATAATAGGCCGGTAATATCTTTCGAGGTATTTCCCCCAAAAAATGATACGGGAATCGCAACTATCTATGAAACGATCGATCAGTTAATTCCGCTTAAACCTGATTATATCAGTGTTACCTATGGTGCAGGCGGGAGTCTGACCAATCGGAAAACGATCGAGATTGCGTCGTACATAAAAAATAGATGGGGAGTTGAGTCGGTCGCACATCTGACATGCATAACTTCATCGAAAGCTGTGATTGAACAAATACTTGCCGACCTCGATGGTGAAAATATAGAAAATATTCTCGCGTTACGAGGTGATATTCCGGCAAGTGAGACTTTGGAGAGCTTAGATGGTCGTGACTTTACATATGCAGTTGATCTAATTGAGCATCTGCAGGGTGCGCATAACTTTGCCATCGGAGGCGCTTGTTATCCCGAAGGGCATATTGAGACACGCGATGTTGAGTTAGAGCTACAACACCTGAAGAAGAAAGTTACTGCCGGTGCGACATTCCTTATTACGCAGTTATTTTTTGATAATGCTGATTTTTATGATTTTGTTAGGAGAGCACGCGAAGAGGGCATTGATGTTCCGATCCAGGCAGGGATTATGCCGGTTCTCAATAAGCGGCAAATTAAACGAATTACCGAGCTTTGCGGAGCGCGAATTCCTGAGGATTTAAATGAACTGATGAACCGTTATGAGTTTGAGACGGAACTACTTGTTGAAGCGGGCATAGAATATGCGGCTAAGCAGATAATTGGTTTACTTGAGTCAGGTGTTGATGGGATTCATATTTATACAATGAATAACGCTCAAGTGGCAAAAGGAATAATGGCAAGGATTGAGCCTTTTATTGTGGGTAAGACGAAGTAGTTTTTAGAGGGTGGTTTAATGCATATTAATAAGGATGAGGTATTACGCTATTTAGGTTATCGAAGACAGGTGATAACCGACTCTCTTAATGCTTTAATCGAGGATTTGATTAACGAGACCAAGAATATTGTTCGGCCAAAGGCAACATATCAGCAATTTGCGGTTGAGGTCGGTAAGACTAATCTTGTATTAGCCGGTACTAATGTTGAACTTATTGGTAAAGATATTGCACGCCACCTTAAGGATTCCACACAATGTATAGTGTTGGCGACAACACTTGGCTGGGAAATTGAACAGAAAATTAATTATTATAAAAGATTTGATCTGACTAAGTCGGTTGTATTAGACGTTTGTGCCAGCGTAGCGATTGAAAGCTATACTGATGAGATTGAACTTGAGATAAGAGCACTTGCGTTAGAGCAAAATTATGGTATTACTTATCGTTATAGTCCGGGTTACGGAGATTTTCCGATTACAAGTCAGCGTATGATAGTAAGGTCACTTGAGGCAGATAAACGAATCGGTCTTACAGTAACGGAAGATTCAATTTTGCTTCCACGTAAATCGATAACTGCAATCATTGGTTTACAGGATAGAGCGATTATCAGTGTTCATCCAGGTTGCAATGATTGTAGTAGTCGTGACTTTTGTAGGTTTGCGAAAGAGGGTGGGTATTGTGGCAAGTAAACAATTTAAGGAGCTACTTGCGGCTGATAAAATGATACTGTTTGACGGAGCAATGGGCACAATGCTTCAGTCATTAGGTTTAGAGGCCGGTGAGTTGCCTGAACTCTATAATATCAATCATCCGGAGAAAATTACTGAAATACATCAGAAATATCTTGATGCCGGCGCGCAAATTATGACAACCAATACATTCGGTGCTAATAGTTTAAAGTTAGCGGGTAGTGGGTATTCGGTTGACATGATTATTAAAGCTGCCATCGCTAATGCGCATGCAGCTGTCGGTGAGAAGTTAATTGCTCTGGATATTGGGCCGTTAGGACAGTTACTTGCTCCACTCGGCAGGTTAACTTTTGATGAGGCTTATCAATTATTTAAGGAACAGGCGGTTATAGGTGAAACTTGCGGGGTTGATTTAGTCATAATTGAAACAATTGCAGATCTATACGAGGCGAAGGCGGCTATTCTGGCCGTTAAGGAGAATACTAAATTGCCGGTAATCTGCACGATGACTTTTGAACAGGATAGACGAACCTATACAGGAACAGATATAGCATCAATGGTTACGCTGCTTGCGGGATTAGGCGTTGATGCTTTGGGAGTTAACTGCTCCTTGGGACCGGTGGAATTGTTGCCTATCGTCAGCAAAGTTTTAGAATATTCACCGATTCCGGTTATTGTACAGGCTAATGCCGGTTTACCGAAGATTATTAATGGTGAAACTGTATATGATATTACACCGGTGACATATGGTGATGCGGTTGGCGAGATGGTTGAACAAGGTGTGAAAATTATCGGCGGTTGCTGTGGAACGACTGACGAGTTTATTAGTCTGCTTGCAGAGCGGTTTGGGAATTATGAGCAAGTTGCTAATCCGGCTACTGTTCGAGCAGCTGTCTGTTCCGGTTCGCGTGCAGTTTTTCTTGATGACGCAGTTCGTGTAATCGGCGAGAGAATTAATCCGACAGGCAAGAAAAGATTTAAAGAGGCACTTCGAAACAACGAGCTCGACTACATACTTAACGAGGTGATCAGACAAGTAGAGGCCGGTGCTGAGATCTTAGATGTTAACCTTGGATTACCGGAAATCGATGAAAAGAACATGATGATTAGTGTACTGCAAGAGATTCAGGCAATTAGCAATACTCCATTACAGATTGATAGTTCGAATCCCCAAGTAATTGAAGCCGGGGCAAGAGTCTATAATGGCATCCCGATTATTAACTCAGTAAATGGTACTTTAGAAACGATGGAGGCTATCTTTCCAATCGTGAAAAAGTATGGTGCAGTTGTGATTGCACTAACGCTTGATGAAAAAGGTATCCCAAACACTGCGGAAGAAAGGTTTGCGATAGCTAAGCGAATTGTTGAAAAGGCAGCGGAGTATGGAATTCCTAAAGAGCGTATATTAATCGATTCGCTTGTTTTAACGGCTTCTGCTCAGCAGGCTGAGGTGATTGAGACTCTTAAGACAATTAAGCTCGTACGCGAGCAATTAGGCGTTCTAACGACGCTTGGAGTGAGTAATGTATCCTTTGGTTTGCCGAATCGAGGAATTCTCAATCAGACGTATCTTGCGATGGCGCTTACCTATGGTTTAAATGCTCCGATAATAAATCCGCTTGATCAGAGTATTATGCAGACGGTTCAGGCATATAATGTGTTAGTGGGGCAAGATGCTGATGCACAGCGCTATATTGCTTTGCAAACAAATACTGCGGTAGAATCGCCGACTACGGTCACGGGAGGGGAGCAGCGCTCGCTGGTTGATGTGATTGTCAAGGGTTTAAAGGAAGAAGCTGCCGGACGCACGGAGGCACTTTTGCTCGAGTTAGAACCACTCGAGGTGGTAAACCAACATATTATTAAGGCGTTAGATATGGTAGGGCAGATGTACGAACGAGAGGAGATATTTTTACCACAGTTAATTCAGTCGGCTGAAACAGTAAAGCGATCATTTGCGGTTGTTAAAGAGAAAATGTCAGCAGGGGATGAGCAACATACCAACAAAGGGAAAATTGTGCTTGCTACAGTAAAAGGTGACATTCATGATATAGGAAAAAATATAGTAAAGGTGTTGCTCGAAAATTACGGTTACGAGATTATAGATTTAGGGAAAGATGTACCGATTGAACAGGTGGTAGATAGTGTTGCTGAAAGTGGTGCCAAACTGGTTGGACTTAGTGCGCTAATGACAACAACAGTGAAAAATATGGAACATACTATAAATGAACTTCGCAAAGCGGATAAAGAGTGTAAGATAGTTGTTGGGGGAGCGGTTTTGACCCCGGAATATGCCGAAATGATTGGTGCTGACTATTATGCGAGAGATGCACAAGAGGCTGTGAAAATTGCGAAAGAGATTTACGAATAAGATATATACCCTGTATCAGATGGATGCGGGGTCTTTTTTTATGATTTCTATAGAAAATATTGTAAATATAGTGACAAACTGTAAATAAAGTAGTATAGTATTAGTAAATAATGGTAATAAAGTTATATTAAGGTGATTACAAGTTGGTGACGGTGCGTAATTATGGAGCGAATTGAGTTGATTATAGCTGATAAAGATAGTGAGTATATACTCAGGTTTTTAAAGTATTTAAGAGAATCAGAGTATCGTAAAATCTTTGTTGTTAAGGCCTTTACTGAATATGAGCTATTGAATAAATATCTGGATAGCGGGGTAGCTTGCGGTATATTCTGTTTTTCGGAAGATTATCGTACAGTAGATTTTCCTACAAAAGCAAATCACTTCGATTCGGATATAACAAAAATATTTTTGAGTCAAGATAGAAACACCCCAGAGATTGCTAATACTATAAACGCTATCTATAAATTTCAACCATTAGATATTGTATTATCTGAAATTTACACGACTTTTCTTGATAAACATCCGGAATTAAATAAAAATTTTATAGGAAAAGTTACTAAAATATTGACTGTTCAAGCATTGGCCAATGAATATTACAAAAATGAGTTTTCATATAATTTGGCCAAATATTTGGCAGGCGAAGGTTACAAGGTGTTTTATCTCAATCTTGAATGGATTAATGGAAGCGAATACTTTTTTGAAGAACCTTCAAAATATGATCTATCGAAAATAATTTATCACCTACGTAAACATCCAACAAAACTTGCTACCTATATAGAGAAATATAAGAGCAATAGCATATATTACAATTTAAATTATTTTGAACGTTCATTACATGTTAGTGAATTAGCAGAGCTCGAAGGAAAAGATTTCATAAACCTTATAAATGGTTTTCAAACACTAAGCATCTATGATTATTTAATTATAGACAGTGAGTTCTTAATGTGTGATGCACAACAAACCCTGGTTAATTTATCAGATTATTCGATTATGCTTATTGAGGAATCATCATATACAAATACAAAAATCAGTCAATTATTAGATTATCTGGATACGTTGAAGCGTATAGAGAAAGTTTCAGTTAGTAAGGAACTAAATTATATTCTTGTGCGAGATATTAATCAGAAATCTCCGGAATTACCGGTATGGGGCATCAATTTTTCAGGTTATCTTGAAAAGGGGAATCTGCTAACACATGAAAGGAATCGAGATTTACTGTTATATTTTTCAGGAATGGAGTTGTTTTTGAAAAAAGTTTGTAAGTAGGTGTTGTGGTGAATTTTTTGAAGGCTGATTATTTCTGGAGTAAAAACGTGAAGACCAGTCAGAAACTGTTTCATATTTGTGTAGGTTGTTTATTGTTCTTTACATTGTTTTTTATATTCTACAAAAGCATCTATATAGCCTCTGTTTCTATGATTTTAGTATTTTTCTATATTGGAATAGTCAGTAAACAGTTGGCTTCCGGTAATGATAAGCAAATAGTACTTCAATTTAACCAATTTCTTTATTCGTTGTCTTCCGCACTTGTTGCAGGACGATCGGTGGAAAATGCATTTTATGAATTGGAGAAAGACTTAAGATTGTTATATTCAGATGAAAACACTTTCATTGTGAGAGAGGTTAGAAGAATTAATAACCGTCTAATAAATGGTGATTCTCTGGAAAAATCGCTGATGCAGTTTAGCAGTGGCTTGGACAATTCAGATATTAGAAACTTTGCAATTGTATTTTCTATCTGTAAGCGCACCGGAGGCGATTTGGTTGAAGTAATCAAAAAAACGGCATCTATACTTAACGACAAGATTGAGGCACAGCAAGAGATTGAAATCTTAATTGCAAGGAAACGATTTGAGGCGCAACTAATTAATTTAGCACCGATTGCGATTATTGGCTTAATTGCTTGGACAGCTGTTGATTATATGAGCCCACTTTATGAAAGTGTGATAGGGAGAATAGTGATGACTTTTTCATTAATTACACTTTTTGTTTCTAACCTGATCTCCAAATATATTATGAATATTAAGGTGTAAAAATTGCGTATGTTTTTGTTAGTTATTTTGCTTTTTCAATTATTATTTTTAGTGTCATTAATAGCCTTTGCATTAATAAAAACATACATAAAACATGGAAAGCTAATAAAAAATATTTATTGGTTGCAGGTTGAGGGCGTTTACTACATTCTTAATGCCAGTAAACTCAATGATTATCTTTCTAACATTATTCTCCATCTGCATTTAAAATTATTTAAAATTAATGGTTCAAATCATACAAAAGAAAGCTCGATAAGGTACATTGCACAGTTGTTAGCGATTAGTCAGCTACTCATACTTGTATTTACTTTTCTGGCATTTATTAAAAATGATTCTCTGATTTTAGTAGTGGGTATGTTTTTTTCAGCAATTGTAATCCTATATAAGTATCTTAGTTTAGACAAATTGATTCTATGTAGAAAGCGTGAAGTTATCATAGAGTTGCCTTTCCTGCTGAATTCGCTTGTTCTGATGTTAAATGCAGGTGAATCGCTTCAAATAGCATTTATACGTATCAGTAAGTCATATCAGTTACAGATTGATAGCTATTTTAAAGAACAATTACTTTTGGCGATGAATGAATTGGAAAATGGTACATCATTCATAATTGCGCTGGAAAATCTAAATCAACGAATAGGGGTTTATGAAATGTCGATTTTCACATCAACTTTGATTCTCAATACACGCCGAGGGAATAAGGACTTAGTATTAATATTGGAAAATTTAGCAAAAGAATTTTGGAACAGACGCTTAACTGAGGCAAGGATCGTTGGTGAAGAAGCTTCGGCAAAATTAATTTTTCCAATGATTTTAATATTTATTGTTGTGATTATAATTATTGCAACGCCGGCGATATTAATATTTTAAATATGGAATGGAGTTTTTTAAATGGGTACTTTTAAAGAAAAAATTAAAGATTTATGGTTAAACGAAGAAGGGATGGGAACATTAGAAATTTTGTTAATTATTGCGGTGTTAGTTGTTATTGCGTTGTTGTTTCGTGAAAAAATCATTGGTTGGGTAAGCACTCTTTTAGAAAAATCTGATACGCAAATTAATCAATTTTAACAAATGTAATATGTGTGATAAATTTTTGAAGGTTGATAATTATTGGCAAAAAGGGAGTTTTACTGTTGAGAGCACAATTGTATTTCCGATTGTATTTTTTTTCTTATTGATATCTATCGGTCTTTCGTTAATGCAATTTCAGATAAGCAGACAATTTTATGAAACGATTTTAACTGTAGATCGCTGTGTCTATAATTGGCATGTAGTTGATAAACAATTCGACACCGGTGAATACAATGCAACGGCTAGAAGGCTTAGCCTGTATTGGCAGTTAAATTTAAGTAATATGCACCATGGGTTACTTTATCTTAATAACGCTAATGAAACTGAAGCATTGGTTAATCTTCTTGAAAAGAAAGATCAACTGAGCATTGATTATCAAGGAATTGAACATACAAATAGTTTACTTACAGAGAGCTACAATACGTTGATTAGAAGAGATGGTATTGGCTTGAATCGTATCAATATTAAAACAACTGATAAATCTACATATTTCTTGTCACAAAATATGTTTCCGCAAACCGATATTGGTGTTAGTAGCTACTCATATATTAGCGAACCGGATGAATTTATTAGGTTAATTAATTTAATATATCATCAGTTTAGAAGCAAAACTTAGATTAAGGATTAGGTTAGAAAATGATAGCAAAAATATTTAGTTCGGAACGAGGTTCTATATCATTATTTGTAATTATAATAATCACAGCTATTTTCTTTTTAAATATGGTCTTTATAGACTTTTCAAGGATAATGGCTGCAAAATTAATAGCTGAGAAAAGTGTCAAAGCTGCCTTAAGGTCGGAGCTCTCTAACTTTGATCAAACACTATATCAAGAGTATGGACTTTTTGGTTATTGTCAATCTTACAACCTTTCCTTAACTGATATTCTAATAACTAATCTACAGAATACTAATCATGACTTTGCGTATATTATATTTGATACTGACAACATGGAATATGATACGCAATACAGTCAGGAACTCGTGCTATTACCAGTTTTTAAACATCAGATTTTAGAGGAAATGAAATACCAAGCTCCTTTAGATTTCTATAATAAATTTGCAAATATTATTGATGAACCGATTGCAGATTTAAAAGATGGTATTAAATACTATGAGCAATTAAGTGAATTAGCAGAGTTTGTATTTAAGAGAAATGAAGCGGTAGGCAGTGTATTTCAATTGCAGGAAGCTGCAGCAGATTTGTTATCTGAAAATTTAAATCAGAAGATCTCAGAGGTCTCTGAATTGATTTATATTTTGAATGATAACAGATTACCAGTGGGTTTACATACAGAACAACTAACAACAATTATAGCAACAATTGAACGGATTAATATTGCAAAGAACGGAGATCTCAGTCTTTTTAAAAGTGTGCTTAATGAAGCGAGTGAGAGTCTCCTTAAGGCTAAAGGTTTGAATAACACTATAAGTCAGCTCTTGGATGAAGATGAAACTTATACGAGCGACAAAGACTTATTATTTAGTAATAATTATTTAAGTGATCTAGGCGACTTAATCAGAGAGCAATGGGATATTGTCAGTTCAATCAGTAATCAACTGGCACAAATAAAATATAAAATTAATTTAATATTAACAGGTTCAATAGATATTCAGAATTTAGTTACTGATTTAGCGGAATTGGGAAAATTAACTAATGTGCAGATGTCATTCTTTCAAGATACAAATAACCCTGAAAATAAGATTGTAAAGAACAGAGAGGTTTTCAATCAATTTACAGCTTCAATTACCGAACAATATGAACAGCTACAAGCTGTAGAAGAGGTAAATATGTTTGCTTTTAATAAGTTAATCAAAGCTTTAAAGAACGCAATATATACTGACGAAAAGTCAGCGGAAATTCTAAATAACTACCAAGTTTTTCTGGAATTTAATAATAAGGTAGAAATTAATGATCCAATTGCTACTTCGGTTACTATCACCGATTTACATGAAGATTCGAGATTTTTTATAAAAAATATTACTAATAAATTAAACGATTATTTAGTTAATTTTAGGGATGTAATTTATCTTGAAGAATATGCCTTTAAATATTTTTCTGAGCTTGATTCAAATTTATTAAATAATATTTCACAGTCATTTATAAGTGGCAACTTTGAAGAAGGGCTTGGCTCAAAATTACATATCTCTGAGCAAGAGATAGAGTATATTATTTACGGGAATGAGAATGCGAGTATGAATTTACTGGCGACATTAAAAGACATTTTTATTATTAGATTTGTTTTTAACATAATAGATGCATTAGCGAATCCGACTCTATATTCTTCAAGCAATCCGGTAGTCATTTTATTAGAAGCATCAACTTATGCAATAAAAGCTACTATCACGGATTTCACAGAACTTTTAAAAGGTGAGAAGGTACCATTAATGAGCAAACGGCTTACAAAAACATTTGGTTATTCTGATTACTTAAAGTTGCTTTATTTTTTACGAGGTAATGAAGACGATAGATTACTTAGAGAGCTGGCCTTAATTAGCTTTAAAACGAAATTAAAATTACTGGATACTGTAACATATGGAGTTGTTAATGTTGATGTCCCGATTAATCTTTGGTTTTTACCTACATTACCTAAATTTGTTACGGTAGATCAAGATGTGATAGGAAAATATAAAGATCGATCCTACATTATTACTAAGAGGGTAGCTTATGGGTATTAATATTAGTGATTTAACCAGTTTATTAGATGTTTATGAAATTAATTAGAAAAGAAGAGGGTAGCGTAGTAATTGAAGCAACATTAATGCTTCCCTTTGTTATTTTATTTTTAATATTGCTGACGAGCTTTATTCGGATATCAATTGTTGAGATGGAGTTAGCTAACGCGGGTTCAGAGACTGTTAAGATGATTGCTCATCATGTTTACCCAGCTATCATTGCTTATAACGAAATTGGTCAAGAAATCGAAGGAAAATCAGCATTAAACATATTTATGGATAATAACGACAATCAATCTGAAACGGTTAAATGGTTTAGACAGCTTAACAATATACCAGCAGCTAAGGATTACCTGCAATCCACAGTTCTTAATAATATTTTCCAACCAATCCTTGATGCGAATACAAATGAAAAAATAATTGATTTACGTTTTTATCAGTTAGTTAATGTGCGGCTTCCTGCAGTACTTGGTGGTACAGGGGATAATTTTGGGTTTCAAGTTCGCTATGATGTTCCGCTTAAAATTCCTTTTGTTAATAGAAGCATATCGATTATTAAGAATTTCGAGGAAAGGATTTGGTACGACCAGACAAACGTTGCTGGAGTTGAAATTGAAAAAGAAGTTGCTGATGACAATAACGAAGAGGAAACAGAATACTTTTTAAAAATCCATTCAATTTCTTCACCGGTTCAAAGAGGTCACAATGTAAAAATTATAATTGAAGCCACTCCAAACAAAAGTGTAAATATCAGATTGACTTATAACAGTGGTTTTGTGAAAGAAGTTAAGGGAGAGATAAATAATAAGGGCTCTCTTGCAAAAGAAATAATAATCGGTGGCCATTCCAATGAGGGTGAATATGTGGCAACGGTTTTTCTTGAGGAATTGAGTGAAAGCATAATTTTTCACGTATTATCAAAAGACAACATGGATATTTATATAAAAAACCGTATTAGTAAAGCTGTAAAATAAATGACGGATACTTTAAAATGGGTCATCGTAATTATAATAATTGCTGTTGCGACAATATCAGATTTGAAAGAAATGAAGATAACGAATCGGCTAAATGCAGTAGTTGGATTAATTGGTTTATTCTATAATTTTCTTAGAGCAAGTTTTGACGGGCTTGCGTTCGCCGGTATCGGTATGTTGGGAGGTTTTGGAGCTTTAGTTATATTGTATTTAGTGGGTGCTGTTGCTGCAGGTGACGTAAAATTTTTTGCTGCTATCGGCGCATTGGTTGGATTAGAATTTATACTTTATACATTAGCAATAACAATAATCTTTGCCGGAATAGCCGGCTTGGTCGTTGTTTTAAAAAGAATCCTACACAACTTATGTGTAGTGATTAGGTCAAGACGAGCAAACAATTGTAACTATGTTAATATATATGGCTTATTTTATGGTATTGGTGAAAAAAGAACAAAAATACCGCTAATGTTATTTGTGACACCGGCGGTTATTATTACAACCTTAGTATTATATTAACTATAATATCGGAGATAACAGCCTTGAGATACTCTCTTTAATTTTTATAATAAGCTTTCGATTTTCGTATTGCTTAACAGTAAGTTCAGTCGAATTTTCGATGTCTTTCATAAATATTCGGTGAAACTCACTCGCTGTTGTTAGATCGTAAATGAAAGCATTGACTTCAAAGTTAATTCTAAAAGATCTAATATCCATATTGGTAGTACCAACCGATACAATTTTTTTATCAACAATAATGTTTTTGGCATGCATGAAGCCTTTTTGATAGATATAAATCTTTGCACCAAGTTTTAGTAACTCGCCCGCATAATGATATGTTGCCCAATACACAAAAGGATGATCCGGCATATTAGGAATCATAATCCTAACGTCAACACCGGAAAGTACTGCGACCTTCAATAGTTCTCTCATGCCCTCATCAGGTATCAGATAGGGGGTTTGAATATAGATGCTTTCTTTAGCATCGCCGATAATACTTAAGAAACCAAACTTAATCGTTTCCCATTGTGAATTGGGACCACTTGCAACTATTTGCATCGGAACACCGGTAGATTGTTCGGTTTTCTTATTTTTGTGAATAGTAAAATATAAATCTTCACCTGTTGCATAGCGCCAATCCAAAAGAAACCTAAGTTTAAGTGAGTCGACAGCATCGCCATCAATTCTGAGATGCGTGTCACGCCAACCTCCGAATTTCTTGCTTTTGCCGAGGTACTCATCACCGATATTCATTCCACCGACAAAGCCAATGCGATCATCAATTACAACAATCTTTCGGTGATTACGATAATTTATGTGTAGGCTTATCATTTTGAATTTTGATGGGAAGAATACTGCGATTTTTCCACCAGCTTCAATTAAAGGCTTTAAGAACCGTTTATGAATAAAACGCGAGCCTAATCTGTCATATAAAAGTTTAACTTCTACACCGCTCCGTGCTTTTTCAACAAGTGCATTTCGTAGTTTCGTTCCAATGTCATCATTTTTAAAAATAAAATATTCTAAGAAAATATACTCTTTTGCTTCAGCTATCGCTTTAAATAAGGCATCAAATTTTTTGTTGCCATCGGTGAAAATTTCGATTTTATTGTTATCACTAAAAGTCGCGATATTATGGTGTATGTATAGATTGATTAATTTACGGTAGATTTTTACTTCGTTTGATGAATAGATTTTACTATTTTTGATATATTCTTTATTGCTCAGCATATTATTTTTTAATAGTTTTTCTTCTTCAGCTTTTAGTTTAAATATTTTATGACGGCTCAAGTTTTGGCCGAACAGTAGATATAAGAAGAAACCGAGAACGGGTAGTAATAATAGAACCATTAACCAAGTAAGTGTAGTATTGACATCTTTTCTTTCAACAAAAATAATTACTACGGCGAGTAGTATGTTGATTAGTGGAACAATTTTTAATGCAATCTCAAACCATGCCATAAAATCACCGTCTCAATTTTAATTTGGTATGCTATGATGTAACTAAATTATATATTAATTAGTGCTTAATTCAATCAATCTAACCGTTTTCATTAGCGAAATACCGATAAAATTGATTAGAACTGCTGAGAAAAGGAGTAAAGATGAATAAATACTGCGTGATTGATGTTGAAACAACCGGTGGTAGAGCAGGTGAAGATGCAATAATTCAGATAGCTGCTGTTTTGCTTGAAAATCTAAATATTGTAAATGAATTTTCTACTTATGTATATACCGACCAGAAAATTCCACACTTTATAACTGAATTAACAGGTATTACTACTGCAGATATAAAAAATGCTCCACAAATTGGCGCGGTGCTTGTTCAAATATTACCAATGTTAGCCGATGCTTATTTTGTGGCACATAATGCGACGTTTGACCAACAATTTATTGATTCTGCCTTAATTGGCGCAGGTTATACAGAAATTTCAAGTAGTATTATTGATACTCTGTTGTTTTCGAGGATCGCATATCCGACAATGCAAAGCTATAAACTAGAATCGCTTGCAAAAGCATTAAATATTAATCACCTGAACCCACATAATGCTTTAGATGATGTTCTTGCAACCGCAGAATTACTTGTCATGTTGATTGAGAAGTTTAATGGGAAACCAATCCTCTATCTACAGCAATTAGTTAAATTATTTTCCGGAATTAATCAAGGTTTTACACAGATATTAAATTATATTTTGAATGAAAAATATATAAATAATCCCTCAGATTCAACCTTTGAAGAGTATGTATTTAATTATTTTGTTTTAAAAAAGACAAACATATCGGCAGTAGCTTTTCACCATAATAACGAAGGTCCCTACGATTTTGATAGTGTTTTTACCCAAGACGGTTACCTTGTTAATTCATTTCCTAACTATGAATATCGAGAAGGCCAAGAAGAGATGGCACAAGAGATTAGAAGAGCTTTTTATGATAATCGCTATTTGATGATTGAAGCCGGCACCGGGGAGCGTGTCATAATAGTGACAGGGTGCATAAATGCTTTAAGATCAAGG
>CAZWWX010000006.1:0-94641 GCA_964637775.1 uncultured Caryophanales bacterium | reverse complement strand
GAGGCTACGAGGTAAGCAAGGTTCAACCGGTAGATATGTTCCCGCAGACGGTGCACGTGGAGACGGTAGTGTCGATGTCTAGGTAATAAAAACTGAATAGGTGATAGGGTTTAATATGTAAGGATTTTAACCTTCTATGTAATTTATATATGTTTTATTGTATGGATTATAGAGGTTAAAATCCCTTTTTACTGTCTATCTTTTAATAACAAAAGCAAATAAAATTTTAGGATAGTGTGTGCTGGATGGGTGCGATCAAAGAAGATGTGGTCAAATCAATAACAGCATATGTGGTATTATTAATATATATAATACTCAGGGAGGGACAGCATGCAAAACCAAAAAACAGAACACTTGCTAGTAAAAATAGGCAAAGAAAGATTTGAAAATCCTCAAGAGAATTCAGTACACTTACTTGACAATGAAGAGGAAAATAACTTTCTAAACGACTTAACAAACTATCCGCATGCATACGTCTTGGCATGCTGTATGGACAGACAGGTTAAGGCTGAGATTGCTTGGAGGGTTCCTGTTCGTTTAAAAGAAATAATTGGTGATTTCTCTATAGAAATTTTAAAAGAGATATCATTAGATGAGTATAAAGAAATATTTTATGCAAACTCCCTCCATCGCTTCAACGATACTATGGCAGAAGTATTTTATAAAGCCGTGCATAGAATTGATAGAGATTACGAAGGTGATGCTTCTAAGATTTGGGCAAACAATCCTTGTAGTGCTACTGTGGTATATAGGTTTTTACAGTTTGAAGGTATTGGGATTAAGATTGCGACTATGTCAACCAATATTTTAGCAAGGCAGTTTAAGGTACCGTTTTCCGATTATTACTCAATTGATATTTCGCCAGATGTTCACATACTGAGGGTGTTACGAAGAAGCGGCCTGGTTGACAGAGACGCTGGTATAGATTCTATTATTTATAAAGCAAGAGAGCTGAATCCAGAATTTCCAGGAATAATTGATTTTTCCTGTTGGGAGATAGGCAGAATTTGGTGCAGACCTAGTAACCCTAACTGTAAAGAATGCATTATAGCTTCTGAGTGTTTAAAGTGCCTATAAAAAGCCATAAAACATTAAGCGGACAGGTCGATGTATGTTGAGAATGTGGTGTTATTAGAAAGAGAAGACAATTGGAGGTAAAACATGATATATACCGATTTAACAATGAAAGCTATGAAAATAGCCTTTGCTGTACATAAAGACCAAGTAGATAAGGCCGGTGTTCCTTATATTTACCATCCAATCCATTTAGCAGAAAGTATGGATGATGAGTATTCCATTGTAGTAGCCTTATTGCATGATGTGGTAGAAGATAGTGAAATGACTTTTGCTGACTTAATTGAAAGTGGTTTTCCTAATGAAGTGATCACGGCATTAAAATTATTAACACATAGTCCAGATGGGGATTATCTTGATTACATAGAACTTATATCCAAGAATGAACTTGCTACAAAAGTGAAGCTTGCTGATATAAAACATAATAGTGATGTAACACGTCTCATAACAGTAACAGATAAAGATCTAGAACGATTTGAAAAGTATAAGAAAGCAGTAGAGATATTAAGAGGAACAGTGTTGTAGAGTTTTAGGCATTGCTACACGAACATATGTTTGCTATAATATTAGTATAGCATAATATAGTCAGTCACATACATAAGGGTATTTTATATTGATACCGGAGGGTGAAATGATGGAAGGAAATAACAAAATACAGCTGTTTGAGGACAAACGCATTCGGACGGTTTGGGATGAAGAGGAGCAAGAGTGGTACTTTTCAGTGGTTGATGTCGTATCAATTCTTACTGAGCAATCAACGCCTCGGAGTGCGAGCACTTATTGGGCGGTTTTGAAAAAACGCCTTATTGAAGAAGGTTTTCAGTTGCTTACAAATTGTAAGCAACTGAAATTGAAAGCTGCAGATGGAAAACGTTACAATACAGATGTAGCAGACACCGAACAATTGTTACGTATTATACAGTCCATTCCATCACCAAAAGCAGAACCATTTAAAATGTGGCTTGCACAAGTTGGACGTGAGCGAATCGAGGAAACCATGGATCCGGAACTTACTATTGACCGTGCACTCGCCACCTATCTGCAAAAGGGATATAGTCGCGAGTGGATTAACCAGCGTTTGCAGGCAATTCAGGTTCGCAAAGAACTTACAGATGAATGGGGTAATCGCGGAGTTATGAAAGGTCAAGAATACGCAATTCTGACTGATGAAATCACACGAGCCTGGTCGGGCATGACTACGCGAAAATATAAGCTACTTAAAGGATTAAAAAAGGAAAACCTCCGCGATAACATGTCGACATTAGAATTGGTCTTAAACATGCTTGCTGAGGCAACCACAACAGAAATTTCAAAATCAACTGAACCGCAAACATTTGAAGAAAATAAAAAAGTAGCCCAGCGCGGTGGACAGATTGCCGGAAGTGCACGCAAAGAAATTGAAGCAGATACCGGGAAGCCGGTAATTACTGAAAAGAATGCGACCGACTTTTCACAGCTTCTCACAGATGTTATTGAGGGAACAAACGAAGAAGATAAGGATAGCTAATTGTATCGAATAAAGCCTACCCGCCCAGGGGGCACTAGGATCGATGGTCATCAGAATCACAGCAATAGAGTACATCGAGACGGAGGTGATATGAGATGGTAAGAAAGTTTCTTGCATTTCTATTAATTATTGTAATGGTGTTTGGCATAATGGGTCTGACAGCTTGTGGTAGTGATGTTAAGGGAATAAACATCAATGATATCGACGACTTAATCGGTGAAATAAATCTGATTGATGTTAGAGAACCCCATGAGTATGCGGCTGGAACAATCCGTACTGCTGTGAACATACCTATGAACGACTTATTAGCTAATCCCGATGATTATCTGGACAAAGACCAAACTTATTATATTATGTGTCAGTCTGGTGTGAGAAGTAAAAGGACAAGCACGCAACTCGCGAAGCAAGGGTTTGATGTGGTCAATTTAGTTGGCGGATACGGCTCTTATAAGGGAATAAATAAAGAGTAGAAGCAAGAATTTATGGTTGAGGTTAATCCTATGCGAATCTTTGCCTTAGAACTAGACAATGATATAAAAGGACTTGAGGAGCGGAAAGAATATATCGAGTCGCTAATTTCTCGATTACCCTCTCCGGACTTAGTTTTGCTGCCGGAATTGGCTATGTGTAGTTATCTGCCAAACCAGCAAGTGTGGGCTTATACTGATCATAATAGCAAAGCCACTTCAGAATGGGCAATGAAGATGGCAGCACGATATAAGACTTTTATCGGTACAGGATATGTGGACTACGAGAATGGAGATTATTATAATCGCTACTTGATTGCTGACGGAGAACAAGTATATGGGATCGTTACAAAAAGCGAGGCAGAGGCTGCAGTCTTTAGAAGAGGTTGGTTTAACAACTTAATTAAAACACCCTTTGGTAACGTAGCAGTCGCTATCTGCTATGATTCAAGGCGTAAGCACTTCTATGACAATATTAAAGATGAGAAAATATCGCTGATTGTTTTCCCTCATGGTAGCCCTGCTGATCCTAAGCTGGATGCTGCGGAGACTGCTAACAATGATTATTTCTGCAATTTATATGCAGAAGCCTTTGGCGTTCCTGTGGTGTATGTCAATAGTAGAGGTAAGCTTGAACATATGCCGGGTATGATGGGGTCATCGATGAAATTAGCTGGCTTCACCATGAATGGGAAAACAAAGATTTATGCCTCCAGCGGAGAAAGTATAGTGCATGACCTTGATGAAGGCTATGGGTACGAAGTCACGCTCGTTGAGAAAATGAGGGAAAAAGAGATAGGTTTTTACGGAGATGATTTAATAAAAGGAAACTTTTTGTTTAGGCATTTTATACTTAAGCCTGATATTAAATTAGGAATTAGGCGTTACAACAAAATGCTTAAGCAGAGATACTACATATAGCCTCACATCGCAATCTTAAGAAATTCTTAAAGGTTTAGCCTGTTTTATGTTAATACATGCTTCTGTATGATGAGCATGAGGAGAGATATTATGTACAATATTCTGATTTGTGATGACGACAGGGACATTGTAAATGCTCTTAAAATCTTCCTAGCGGATGATAAATATGAGCTTTACGAGGCTTTTACCGGCAAACAGGCTCTGGAAATTTTAAGCGAAAAGGAAATGCATATAGTTCTGCTGGATATTATGATGCCGGAAATGGACGGCATATCTGCAATGGTTAAAATCCGGGAGACTAGCAATGTGCCTGTTATCCTACTAACGGCCAAAAGCGAAGACACCGACAAGATTCTCGGTCTTAACCTGGGGGCGGACGACTACATAACAAAGCCTTTTAACCCCGTTGAGGTTTCGGCTAGGGTAAAATCCCAACTCCGTCGCTACACCAAGCTCGGTGGAGCTGCAGCTAAGCCTGAGAGCCTTTGCATAGGCGCAATTGAACTTGATGATAAGGCTAAAATCGTCAAAGCTGATGGTGAGCCAGTTTCTTTAACACCTACAGAATATGATATTTTAAAACTCCTCATGACACATCCTAACGAGGTTTTCTCACCGAAGGAAATCTATCAAAGGGTGTGGAACGCATCCCCCCTGGGAGCGGAAAGCACGGTTGCAGTGCATATACGGCATTTGCGGGAAAAACTAGAGATCAACCCCGCCGAGCCTCGCTACCTAAAAATTGTCTGGGGGCATGGGTACAAAATTACGGAGGGGAAAGAATCATGAAAACAGAAAACTTGAAAAGCAGCCTTGTTGCAAAAACGATAGCCTTTTTTCTTTTAGTGCTAGCGGTGGCTATTGTGCTGGTCAGCTCCTTGGGAGCCTTTTTTCTTTATGAAGAGGAATTTTACACTAAGACACCGGAACAGATAAAGAATGAAATGTTTGTCGGCATGGCTTGGTCGGACAGCAGGACTGTGCTCTACCACTTTTTGGAAGGTGAAGAGGCGGTCGCGCGAAACATGTATGAGAGCACAAATTTTAACTACGTGATTTTTGATGAAGAGGGAAATAAAATCGTTGATGGTTCTAAACCGGCTGCGGGTGATTGGAGCTTTAGTTTTGAGTTTGATAAAAGTGAATTTGGAGCCTGGAATCTTGTCGAGGGTGACATAGAATCTGTGCAAGACGGGGTATATACTGTCCAAGCCTATATTGATGGGGAACTTACAGCCACAGACCGATATGCGATGTACGGGAAACTTACGGATTTCGCTCATAGCATGCGCTATGCTGTGTATTTTATCGCTTTCTTAGCGTTGATTGTGGCTTTAGCTTGCTTTATATTTCTGCTTTCAGCTGCAGGTCACAAAAAGAACCATGAAGGAATATATGCAGGAGGGATGACAAAGGTTCCATTCGATCTTTTAGTTGCGGCAGTTGGCTTGGTGCTTTTCGTCATCTTGTTTGTAGGGGTGGATGTTGCTAACATCTGGATGTATCATGATTTAATCCAGGTGATTACGGGGGTGCTTTTTAGCATTGTCTGCTTTGTAGCTATAATGGGCCTTATAATGCAATTTGCTGTGCGGGTAAAGCTTGGTAGCTGGTGGGAAAATACATTAATCTATAAAGCTTTGGTTCTTGCCTGGCGCGTGGTCAAGGCAGTGTTTCGAGGGATAGGGGTATTTTTTAGAAACCTACCTCTTATCTGGAAGTCAGTCCTAATTATCCTTATCATAGCTGCGCTTGAACTGATCTTTATGGAAGCATTTTATTATGACACCTCACGGATAATGTTGTTGTGGGCATTAAGCAGGCTTGTTATAATACCGGCACTAATCTATTTAGCCTTGGTTATGCGAAAATTGCAAAAGGCGGGCGAAAATCTTTCCGAGGGAGACTTATCATATCAGGTGCACACTAAGCATATGATTGGAGATTTTAAAAAGCACGGTGAGGATTTAAATCGCATCGGAGAGGGTATGGCAAAGGCTGTTGAGGACAGGCTTAAAAGTGAGCGCCTTAAAACAGATCTTATTACCAATGTATCTCATGATCTAAAAACCCCGCTTACATCGATAGTGAATTATGCGGAACTGATCGGCAGGGAGAAAACAGAAAACAAAAAAATAGTGGAATACTCAGAGGTCCTTTTAAGACAGTCAGAGCGATTAAATTCTTTGATAGAAAATCTTGTGGAAGCCTCAAAGGTATCTAGTGGTAACATAGATGTATATTTAGCCCCTGCTGAGGTCAACGTTTTGTTGGGGCAAGCTGTGGGCGAATATGAGCAGAAGCTTATAGACGGAGAGTTGGAGCTAATAGTTAAACAGCCGGAAACTCCGGTTAAGATAATGGCTGATGGTAGGCTGCTCTGGCGGGTTTTTGATAATCTAATGAACAACATTGTAAAATATGCCCAGGCTGGAACAAGGGTTTATCTGACCGTTGAACGAATTGGCGAAAGGGCTCTGATTTCTTTTAAAAATACCTCTCGCTATGCGCTTGATATTTCTCCCGAGGAACTTTTGGAGCGCTTTGTGAGAAACGACGAGTCCCGCAGCAGTGAAGGCAATGGTCTGGGGCTCTCGATAGCTCAAAGTCTTACAGAGTTGCAAGGGGGAAGTTTAGAACTTTTTGTAGATGGTGACCTTTTCAAGGCGACCTTAGAATTTCCGACCATTGGCTGATTGAGAAAGAAACAATTCCTGAACGAAACGAGGAATATATAAAGAAAAACATTATAAATTTTTCTAGCAAGCTTGAGAAAGCTTGCTATTTTTATGGAAAGGAAACTTGACATTGCACATTGCTCGTGTTACTATTAATGTAAAGTTAACTTGTCATATATATAGGGAGTGATTTTATGAAAAACCGACTGGAAGAACTACGCAAATTGCAAGGTATTCGACAGGAGGATTTGGCTGATGCCCTAGATGTTTCCAGGCAAACGATAGGGTCGATCGAAAATGGTAGATATAATCCATCTATCATTCTAGCTTTCAAAATAGCACTTTATTTCGATATGAGTATTGAGGAAATCTTTATTTACGAGGAGGAGCAAGAATGAGAAAATTGTCTAAATTTTATGGTCTCTTATTTATAGGTTTAATTTTACTTGTTGTTGGTTTATTATTAAAATTTTTCATTCCAACTGCTGAGGGCATGATCTTTGGTTTAACCTTTATTTTGATTGGACTCGGCGCTGGATTAATTGGGGCTGTTGTGGCTAAAATTCTAATGGAAAGAATGCTATACAAGGATCCGGTTCTTGCTAAACAATATGAGATTAATGAAAAGGACGAAAGAAATATAAGGCTACGTGAAAAAGCGGGTTATGCAAGCTGGTATTCGACTATGTTAATGTTGGCTGTAATTACCCTGATTTTTCTACTGTTAGACTACATGGTTGCGACCTTTGTTTTAATTGGAGTCTTATTGATCCACCTCCTTAGTTTCTTTGTATATGTATATATTTACGACAAAAAAATATAAATTGCTTCGCTTATGATTTGCAAACTTCCACAAATGAGATAAAATATCATTAGGCAATTGAGTAAACAAGTATGTTTACTTTCAATGAAAATAAGACAAGGGGAGGTTTGTTATTATGGATGGAAAAGCTAAATTGATTGATACTCTGAACTCTTTGTTGGCAGATGAACTTGCTGCTATTAACCAGTACATTGTTCATGCTGAGATGTGTGAGGATTGGGGTTATGGCAAGCTACATGAAAAGCTTGAAAAGCGTGCAATCGAAGAGATGAAACATGCGGAAACGCTGATTGGGAGAATATTGTTCCTGGGTGGAACGCCAGTCGTTACGGAACTAAGTAAGATTATGATTGGTAAAGGCGTTGACGACCAGGTTGAAAAAGACCGCTTGGCTGAGGAAGCAGCAATTAAAGCTTATAACGATGCAATCGTATTCGCGGGCGAAGTTCGAGATCATGCTACACGTGATATGCTGGTGCAAATCCTTAAAGATGAAGACCGTCATATGGACGAGATTGAAGAGTTGCAAGATCAAATAGAGCAGATGACTCTACCAATGTTCTTGATTACGCAAGTTGACTAAACTAAATAATTTATAAGAAGCGGGCTTAGATAGCCCGCTTTTTGTTTTATAAGTCTTGACAAGTTGGTCGATGAGTTATAGACTAAATGTGAGGTCGATAATATATAGACCGAGGGGGTTTACTATGAGAATCCAGCAATTAACAGAAACTGAAGAAAGATTTGCAGAATTGATTTGGGCCAATGAACCGATTTCTTCCGGTGATTTAGTCAAACTGAGCGAAGAAAAAATGGGATGGAAAAAGTCCACCATGTATACTGTGCTTA
Organism: uncultured Caryophanales bacterium; assembly: GCA_964637775.1. Classification (GTDB taxonomy): domain Bacteria; phylum Bacillota; class Bacilli; order Tepidibacillales; family Tepidibacillaceae; genus CAYZPB01. The sequence goes on along the minus strand of CAZWWX010000006.1, from coordinate 86,322 downwards.
AAAACCTAGGCGAAAAGGGTATTTTTCAAAATAAAAATGCACTGGTCAGTTCTTTGATTACAAGGGAGCAGTACCATGCTAATGTGAGCAGACGCTTTGTTGAAGAAAACTTCGGTGGCTCATTACCGCTTTTTCTTACTGCTTTTATCAGTGGTAAGAAATTGAGCGAACGGCAGGTTGAAGAGTTAAAGAGACTGATCGATAGCCATAAGGAGGCCTAATGATGAGTGAACTATTTCTTACTTTCGTAAATATGAGTTTAACAGCTAGCTATGTCATAGTTTTTGTAATCTTAGTAAGATTTCTACTTAAGAAAGCACCGAAAATCATTTCTTATGCTCTATGGGCTATTGTTGGAATCCGCCTGCTAGTACCCTTTTCCTTTGAGAGTGTCTTAAGCATTTTCCCAAAGGGTGTGAGCACGACGCCAATTCCAACCGATATTATTTACCAAGCTAATCCGCAGATTTCTAGCGGGATCGGTCCTGTGGACACTATAATTAATGATTCTCTGCCCGCTGCTACACCTATAGCAAGCGCTAATCCTTTGCAGTTGTCGGTGAGTATTTTTGCTGACCTTTGGCTTGTTGGGATTACAGTTTTATTGGCTTACAGCCTCATCTCCCTGATTAAATTATGGAGACAGTTAAAAAGTGCTGAATTAGTTGCTGATAATATCTATCTTGCGGAAGGGCTGCAGACCCCCTTTGTGCTGGGATTAGTTAGGCCGAAAATCTACTTGCCGAGCGGACTTAGCGAGGAGGAAAAGAGCTATGTTCTGCTACACGAACAGGTTCATATTAAGCGCAAAGATCATATTATCAAGGTGCTTGCCTTCTTAATAACGATTCTGCACTGGTTTAACCCTTTGGTATGGATCGCCTTTGTGTTGATGAACAAGGATATGGAACAGGCTTGTGACGAGAAAGTGTTAAAGCTACTAAGTGGTGAAAACATTAAAAAGCCTTATGCTAGCACCTTGTTGGCCTTCGCTAACCATAAGCGCACCTTTAGTGGCAGTCCACTCGCCTTTAGTGAAGGTAATTTGAAGGGCAGAATTAAGAATATCTTAGATTATAGAAAACCAACTGTCTGGGTCGTGGGAGTTTCAATTCTTGTATTAATTATTGCGAGTATCACCTTTCTGGCAAACCCTGTGGACGATCCAAATGATAAAGATGCAGCGAGTTTGCTGAGGACTGGTAAGTATATAATGCAAGATACTGAGTTTATTAATGAGGCCTGGCTGACTATTAAAAAAGACGGAGAATATGAATTTATGCTAAATTTACTCTCCTCATATTTTCCTAGGGGAACTTACGAGGTTAAGGGCAAGGAATTAATTCTCTATGTCGATGAAGAAGAGACCTACAAGTTTACTATAGAAGCTGACAAACTGATTTTTGACAGCAGTAGTTCTGTTATAAGTCAAAACATAGTGAGAGGATCTGTCTTTAAATTATCCGTTGATGATCCTGAGGGCTTAGGGCCTGATTCGCCACCTGCTCTGGAAGTGGATGAAGACCATGTCATAGTATATGGTGGGCCTTATCTCAACTCAGAACAGCTTACTAGTGTTCACGTTGATTCGCTAAAGGTAAGGCTGGAGGAAATGACCGATTTTGTCTATGAATTTATTGATGGTAAACTAATACTTTGGGAAGAAACTGCATTGGCTGAGGATCAGATCGGCTATTATATTGGCAAATATCGTTCGACCGCTACATATCCCGACTACCGCTACACTATAACTTTGCGTTTCCGGAATGGTGAGGAACGGGTGTTTAACGAGTTAGCAGACGGACAGAGGTATATAGTCTATAGTGATGTGGCACAGCATGGTTACTTTACCCTTGCTACCTTAGTAGATAATAGCATTAGATATCAGACTCTAATAGATAGCAGGACAGGCAAAGAACATCAGACAGCACCTTATTTTGTTCACTCTCCTTACAATAATAGGATATTCGCTACCGATAGTGGTTATCATGTGAAAGGAGATAACAAAATAGAAATTTTAAATTTCGTCAATAATGAAGTTGTCAGTGAATGGGTTGTAGAGTTTTTTGATTTTGGTGTTCAATATATGGAATGGATTGATAAAGATAGTTTTAAGTTTACAAGACTTACCGCTGTAAACAATAGTTGGGAGCAAGTTTACAGCCCCTATCGAATGGTTAATGAAGAACTAAACTATAAAAATGGTGAGTGGACTAGGACATCAGCAGATAGTTACCTTGGTAACGAAAATGTTAAGATCTACGATTCAATCGGTAAGGAAGCTAAGCTAATCGGTAATATGAATGAAGCGGACTTAACTGATGCTGTGGCTTTTACCGATATTTATCAAATAATTAATGGCCAAGTGGTCTTATGGTTTGAAATGGAAACAGCTAGTGGTGACAAGGGTTATATTTATAGGGGACTAAGAGATGGTGAGCGTCCTTATTATGATAATCAAAGTGGCAGAGAGTTTACTTTCATAATGGAAAATGGTGAATATCTGACAATTAAAGATCATTTATCAAACGCTTATGATTATTTTGTGCAAGATTATCTTGGGGACATCGGCTATTATTCTCTTTACCAAACTTATGACGGTGAAGGATACGGAGGACGCTTTATAAATTCTCGGACTGGCGGTAGCCAAACCGGTGCCGGTTTTCCAACTCTTTCTAAGACCAAAGAGCGATTTATAATTGCTAATATGGATTTACAAGCCGGCTATTCTTGGAACGGTATTGAGATATACAAGGTTAATAAGAATGATTTTACTCGGGAATATAGAGAAGGTTTTGAGAGCTGGGGACCAAAAGATGTGATCTGGGTCAATGACGAGCATATACTTTTTACTAAGCATCATGTGAACTACGAAGGCGGGACTTGGACTGAGACCGCTGCGGAGCTCGTATTAGCAAATGGTAAGTGGATTATGCGCGATATTGATTAAACAGTAGAAAATTATTAGGATAGCAGGTTTTCCTATATAGGGCCTGCTATTTTTAATGCTATAATGTTAATATAAGTTAAATTCTTCCCAATGAAGGAGTTATAGTCATGAAAAATCGTCTATTGTTTCTCGTTTTACTAATTACTGTGGTGGTAGTCATAGGAGGATGTTCCGGCAAAGGTGACCCCACAGACGAACCTGAGGATTTAACACCAGATCCACCACCGCTAGTTGAAGTGGGTGAGGGTCAAGTTGCAGTATATGACAAGCCTAGCATAAACTCTGCCGTAGTAAGTGCTGTTCACGAAGATTCTCTTAAGATAATGTACGAGGGAATGGATGAGTATGTCTATGAATTTATTGATGGTGAGTTGGTACTGTGGGAAGAAATTATATTGGACGATGGCCTTATGGGCTATTATATTGGCGAATATCGAATGGCTCCTCGATATAGTGACTACCGCAACACGATGACTTTGCGACTCGAGACCGGTGGAGAGCTGGTTTTTAACGAGTTAACAGACGGACAATGGTATTTGATTTATGATGATATAGCCCGCTATGGCTATTTTACTCTTGAAGTGTGGGTAGACCCTAAAATTCAATATAAGTTATTGGTAGACAGTAGAACAGGTAAACAGGACAAAACTTCCTATTATTTTAGCCACTCTCCTTATGATGATAGGATACTTGCTAGCGATACTATGGGTGCCTATTATGAGCAAAGAGATAATAAAATACAGATTTTAAATTTCAAGAATAACGAACTAACAGTAGAATGGGAAACGGAGTCCTGGGATTTCGGGATTGGCGGTATCGAGTGGACTGACAAAGATAACTTTAGATTTGTTAGATTTCTTGCCTTGGATAATAGCTGGGAGCGAGTTGACCGCCAATATAAAGAAATTAATGAGAAGCTAACCTATAAAAACGGTGAGTGGAACTTAACTAACATAGATACTCCTAGCAGCAGTGAAAACATTCAAATCTATGATTCAATCGGTAGCAAGACACAGGTTATTGGCAGCATCGATGTAACTGAATTGGCAGGGCATATTACTTTCACGGATACTTATCAATTAATAGATGGCGAACTTGCCTTATGGTTTGAAATTGATATTGCTAACGGTGATAAAGCTTATGCCTATAGAGGGTTAAGAGACCTCGAGCAGCCTTATTATGATAACAATTACGGAGTCGAATTCCACTTAATTATGGAAAATGGTGAATACCTGACAATTAAAGATCATTTATCAAACGCCCATGATTATTATCTGAGAGATAATTTGGGAGAGATTGGCTACTATTGCCTCTACCAAACTTACGATGGTGAGGGCCATACCGGACGTTTCATCAATTCTAGGACCGGCGAAAGTTTTACTGGCGCAGGATTTCCAATCCTTTCCAAGACTAACGAGAGGTTTATTATTGCTAATGCTGATCTAGAGGCTGGATATTCATGGAATGGTATAGAGATATTTAAGGTTAATGAAAATGATGTTACGTTGGAATATAAAGAGGGCTTCAATACTTGGGGACCAACTAATGTGATGTGGGTTGATAATGAACACATCAAGTTTACCAAGATTCACTTGCAACCAGAAGACTGGACTTGGACTGAGACCGCTGCAGAACTTCGCCTAATGGATGGCAAGTGGCTTATTAGGGACCTTGATTAAATCGATGGAACCTGTAAATAGAAGCGCTTTAGCAAGGAGTAAAAACTGATGAATGAACGCTATTTTAAAAAGGTGTATAGCCACTGTGACTTTTATCGAGCACTGGTCGCTGTTGTTAGAAGCCTGCAATATTTGAAGCTCAACCGACCCACAAAGTTGGTTTCTCCACTCTTCCAAGAACGGATCATGCTCGCGGTTACTGAGGTAAATGGCTGTGCGGCATGCTCGTTTGCGCATACGCGATTTGCTTTGGAAGAAGGGATGACAACTGAAGAAATTAATGCGCTTCTAAGTGGTGATACAGGCAACATACCTGAGGGTGAAGTTATAGGCGTGATTTTCGCTCAACACTATGCCGACCAGAAGGGGAAAGTTTCGCAGGAAGCTTGGCATCGGCTGGTGGATGAATATAGTGAAGATAAAGCGCATGTAATTCTGGCCTTCATCCGCATGATAACTGTTGGCAATATTTATGGTATGGCCATCAGTGCAATAGCTGATCGTTTTCGAGGCAAACATACCGGCAAGACCAGCTTGCTATATGAAATTTCAACAATCTTTTCGGTTTTGTTATATGCTCCAGTAGCTATCATCCATGGTCTTATCGATAATCTACGCAAGAAATCGATTTATCCTTTTAAATTTCAAGGTAAATTAACATGTTAATTTACCTTGAAATTTACAGCAAACTCTTTTATAATTTAACTAAAGGAGTTGAGTCTGATGTTGAAGATAAAACCAATTTCTGATTTAAGAAATTATACAGAAGTTTTGAGTGAGGTACGAGAAGGAAGCCCAGTATATTTAACTCGCAATGGTAGGGGGGAATATGCGATATTAAAACTGGAAGATCTTGATAGATTAAAAGCTACTATAAGGTTGCTTTCACAACTTGAAGAAGGGGAAAAGTCAGCAAGAGACGATGCATATAAGTCTATTGAAGAAGTAGAAGAGGCGTTAGGATTATAGTTTATGCATATTATAAAATTTAGTCCAAAAGCACTGTTGGATTTAAAGGAAATCAAAGAGTACACATCAAAAGAGTGGAATGAGGGAGTGGCGCGCAAAACTATCAGTTCAATTGTAGACACAATTAAAAATTTGGCGCAGTTCCCATTGTTAGGCCGAAATATACAACAAGACATTGATTTGTCCAGTGATTACAGATATTTAATAGTTGATAAGCACTATATTTTTTACAGGGTAGAAAAAAATAAAGTATTAGTTATTCGTATCTTAAACCAACACCAAGATTACCTTAAAAAGTTGTTTGATTAATTTATTTTTGTGCCTTTTCATACAGGCTCTCAGGTATGTGACAATAGCCAGCAGGATTCTTTTCTAAATAGTTCTGGTGGTATTCTTCTGCTAGATAATAGTTTTCCAGTGGTCCGAACTCGACAGCGATTGGAGCGCTATAATCCTCTTGTAAATCTTGCAAAGCATCCGCGATTATTGGTTTATCACCAGCATCTATATAATAGATACCAGTCCGATATTGGGCACCGATATCATTGCCCTGACGGTTGACTGCAGTTGGATCGATAATCACGAAGAATTTATCAAGCAATTCTCGTAGAGTTATTTTGGCGCTATCATATTTAACATGGACAGCTTCCGCGTGGCCGGTGTTGCGATAGCAAACATCTTGGTAAGTTGGGTTCACTGTATTCCCATTAGCATAGCCAACGGTAGTAGAGACTACACCAGGAATTAGCTTGAAATACTTCTCAACCCCCCAAAAACAACCGCCAGCAATATAGATTTCCCTGATAGATTCTTCATCAGTAACTGTCTGACTAAGTTTTTTCTCCATACCGTAGTCGTCCATGACGAAACCGCCACCAATATCATTCACAAAGGCTTTGATTTTGCTAAAACCAAGTTTTTCATAAGATTCGATTGCTAGGCTATTATTTTTATTTACAGTTAGATAGATGGAGTTAAGACACAGTTCTGTGGCCCTTGCTTCAATGAACTGCAGACTACGTTTAGCGATACTGTGTCCACGATATTCTTTTTGTACATAGAGTTTGCTTAGGAACAACTGATTATCAGTCGGCTTAGGCTCGATGGCAAAGTAGGCTACATAACCACCATCTCCCGGAACCAAATAGTATTCATATCCAGACTTAATTTGTTCTTTTATTGCTGCAACACTTTGAAAGTTGGCAAGCATATAATCGACCTGTTCCTGGCCAGTGATTGCTGGATAATATTCATTCCAGATGACCTCAGCAAGTGCTACGGTTTCCTCTATCTGATTGTCGTTTGTTACCTTAATGATTTCCAAAGTCGTGTCATCCTTTCAGTGCGTTTCTTTTAATTTAAAGGTCAGCGTCACTGGGTTGTGGTCAGAATTGACGAAGTTTAGATTGCTTGCAGCGACATCAACAACCTCGACATTGTCTGATACCAGGAAGCCATCAATTATTGCCAAGAAGTTAAAACCCGGTTGATAAGATTCTGCTAGTGTCCGAACTGTTGGTGTAGAGCTGTCACTTGCCCAGTTAAATCCTTTCACCGCAAAGTCTTCCGGTAGATTTTGTAACCAAAAAGGCCATTCTTCAGTAGCCGAAAAGCTATAAGGGTCTGAGCCCGGTAAGTTGTGGTTCCAGTCCCCGCCAAGGATAATGTGGTTGCCTTTAGCATATTCGCTCGCCATGTAGGCCTTAAGGTAGCTCAGTTGCTGCTGTCTAATCAATCCACCCTCGTCAAAGGCGGATAGATGTAGGTTGATCAACACAAGTTCACCACCGCCGGCAACCGGCAACCTGCTCTCAGTAAAGCAGCGGTCAAGTTCAAAAATCTGTACCGGCCATTTTTCTTTGCCTGGTAGGTCGTAGCGGTAGGCTTTATCAATCTCGTGTTTAGTGAAAGTGATGATACCGGATTCGACTGCACCCATCGGGTTGGCTAGCGGAACCGGCACCCAAGGTACTCGGTAGTTCACGCCGTAAACATAAGAGAAATCGGTTAGCTTATTCTTAAAGAAGTCGAGCTGATTAACTTTGAAGCTACGACTTGAATTAAGGTCAACCTCTTGTAATAGTAGAAAATCGAAATCTACATTTTGTAGGTAATTCCAGATACCGGTCAGGTTAGCGTTAACGTGGTCAAGGCTCTCAGCACGAGACTTAGTGCCACCATCTGCGAAGAAATCTTGCTCTTTGCCCAGGCCAGCATAACCAATATTGAAGGTTGTTATTTTCATTTCTTTATTTAATTCTAGTTGTGTAGTTTGTTTATTTTCGATATCTATCGTAATTTTTTCATCAGGTTTAAAATCGATTAAGGTAAGAACGCCGAGCAATCCTCCGAAGATTAGTAACAAGCCTAAAATTAGTTTAATTAATCCGAAAAATATTTTCATGGTCGACCTCCTGAATTAATAGCATGATTCGCGTCACTAGTCCAATTATCTGTCATACTTGCTAATGACTTCTTGCCTTAAGAATAACACAGTGAAATCAATTGAACAATTGCCTAATCGGCCCGGCAAACTGTATAATTTAAGTAACAGTGATGTAGGCCATTATTAAAGTGCGGTGATTTATGTAGGGTGCTATAAATGGTGATATAAATATTGTGCTATCAAGGAACTGACTAATGAAGAAAAAGGGAGGAGCTAGTTATGGATAATTTTGCGAAGATTAAGCAAGCGATTATGGACGACCCTTTTAATGCTGCTTATACAGAGCGGGGCATTGAGCCCCTATATAATGTGACCAAGGAAGCGCGGATTGTCATTGTTGGCCAAGCCCCGGGCCGGGTTGCCGAAGAGACACGCCTGTTCTGGAATGACCTGAGCGGCGATCGCCTGCGTGAATGGATGGACGTTTCCCGGGAAATATTCTATGAGTCGAATCTGATTGCCCAGATACCAATGGATTTCTATTATCCCGGCAAAGGGAAGTCAGGTGACGCGCCACCGCGGAAAGGGTTTGCTGAAAAGTGGCATCCGCAGTTACTGGCGGAAATGCCGAATGTTAAGTTAACGATGCTGGTTGGAACTTACTCACAAGGCTATTATTTAGGCAAGCGACGTGGTAAAAATCTGACAGAAACTGTTCAGAATTTCGAACAATATCTTCCAGATTATTTTCCTTTAGTGCACCCTTCACCACTTAATTTTCGCTGGCAGAATAAAAATCCTTGGTTCGAACGAGATGTTTTACCGGTTCTGAAGGAGCTCGTTCACGAAATTATCTAAATTTAAGCATGAATTAATCCCCCCACCCGGCTTGTGGGGGGATTTTTTGCTTGTTAGAATGATAGGCAATGACAATAATAAAAGAGCTGGAGGAAGAGAGTGTGGATGAAACTAGAGAGTTATGGGGAAAATGTGCTGCTTTTCATGGTCATGTCTGTGGCGGTTTAACAATTGGTTACAAAGCTGCGCTTTATGCGATTGAACTGCTGGATATAAGATTTTCGAAAGACGAGGAAGTTGTCTGTGTTACCGAAAACGATGCCTGCGGGGTTGATGCGATCCAAGTTATCCTCGGGTGCAGCATTGGGAAGGGGAACCTTTTGTTCCATATGACAGGCAAACAGGCTTTTAATTTTTATGATCGCAAGAAGGGTAAGGCAGTCCGCTTAATCGTGAAAAAGCGACCTGATGGTTTAACGCGAGAGCAGGCCTTCGAATATTATCAGGGTCTGGAGCCGCATGATATGTTCGACATTACAGAGGTATCTGTTGAGTTGCCGGAGACAGCACGCTTATTCGATTCTTATGAGTGCGAGCGTTGTAAGGAAACGACTGGGGCGAATTGGATTCGCATCCAAGGCGGCGAGAAACTCTGCATTGATTGTGCAAATAAATATAATCGTTTCGATGTATAGATAAAACAAGATGTATAGATAGATGTACAGATAAAATAAGATGTATAAATATAAGAAAAAGAGGTGGCAGGATGAGAAAGATTCTTCTAGTAGTATTAGCAATTTTAATGGTAGTGAGTTTCAGTGCCTGTGGCCCGAAAGAGCCTGCAAATAATGGTGATGACAAGGCGGAGACGCGCACGATTATAGATGCGCTGGGACGCGAGGTAGTTATTCCGGCTAAAGTTGAGCGGATAGTTGCTTTGTCGAATGCACCAAGAATGGTAGTTTACTTAGGGTTAGCAGACAAAGTTGTCGGCTACAGCGGCATGGACCCAGAGCGGGTTAATCCGCTGACTGCTTATGCTTATGTTTCACGCGACCAGTGGAAGGATATACCGTTAGTGGGGACTGATTCTGCAGGGATGACAGATTATTATCCTGAGGAAATTATAGCGGTGAGGCCAGATGTTATTATCTGCTCATATCCGCTCGATACGGCCGAAAAAATGCAAGCACAGACAGGTGTACCGGTTATAATCGTCGAGATGGGTAACCTATTCGAGGAGGACTACAACCAATCTTTGCGAATTATCGCTGAGACTTGTGGCGTTGAGGAAAGAGCCGAAGAAGTTATTGCCTACGTTGATGCGATGCTGGCTGATCTTGATGAGCGGACAGCGGATATTCCCGATAGTGATAAATCATCTGCTCTATCAGCGGCGGCAACTTTCAAAGGGGCACACGGGATTGAAGGCGTGCGCGTAAAAGACCAAGTTTTAGATGCTGTGAATGCAGTTAACATCGCCTACCAAAACATAACTGGCAGCAGCGATACAGCTGTTGAGGTTGACAAAGAACAGATCCTCGCTTGGAACGCAGAGTATATTTTCTGTGATTTCGGTGGCGTGGAATTGGTGAAACAAGATGTAGCGGCTAACCCGAATTTCTATGCTCAGCTTGATGCCTATAAGAATGGTCGGATCTATCAATATCCGAGTTCTACAAGCTACTACTCTAATCTGGAGATACCATTAGCTAATGCTTATTTCGTGGGTTCTATTCTTTATCCGGAGAAATTTGCGGATGTTGATTTAGAGGCGAAGGCTGATGAAATTTTCAAATTCTTCTTGGAAGTTGATGGCTACATGTCAGTTCTTAATGAATTCGGCGCTAGCTATGGACCGATTGATTTTAGCAAAAAATGATGAGAAAAAAAGATAAAGCAAGTCTATTAACATATGACACGCAGATTGCCAAGAAACGGTTAACACTGATAATTGCTTTTGCGGGAATACTAGCTATGGCGTTATACGCCATAGCTAGTGGTTCTATTAACTTAGGACTCGACGTGGTAGTTAAGACACTGGTTGGTTCAGGTGATGCAGGTTCTGATCTGGTGATTTTCGGCATTCGTTTGCCGCGTGTAATCACCGCGATGTTGGTTGGTGCCTTGTTGGCAGTAACCGGTGCAGTTATGCAGTGCGTGCTCAATAACCCGCTGGCTTCAGCATCAACCCTGGGAGTGTCGCAAGGTGCGGCCTTCGGGGCTGCTGTTGGGATAATTGTCTTTGGTGGTGGAGTAGTCAATAGTGGTGCGACTAGTGTGGCAATCGCGGTTGAGAACCCCTATATTGTGACGCTGAGCGCCTTTGTCTTTGGGTCGGTTTCGACTGCGGTTATTATCTTGCTATCGCAGTTGAAGCGAAACATTGGGCCTGCGGGGTTGATCCTCGCCGGTGTCGCGCTGAGTTCGCTGTTCGGTGGGGGGACTGCTTTGTTGCAGTACTTCGCTGATGATTCTAAGATAAGTGCGGTTGTTTTCTGGACATTCGGTAATCTGGGGAGCACGAGCTGGAAAGAAATATTGATTTTAACAGTGATTTTTGTCGTGACTTTCCTCTATTTCCTCCTCAACCGCTGGAACTATAATGCGATGCGGGCTGGCGCGGATACGGCTAAGAGCTTGGGAGTTAATGCGCGAGCAGTGATGTTAGTAAGTTTAGGGATTAGCTCGTTTGCGGCGGCGATTGCGGTTTCTTTTGTTGGAGTGATCAGTTTTATTGGACTGATAGCACCGCATATAATGCGCATATTTGTTGGCGATGATTATCGATTCTTGATACCTGCCTCAGCACTTGCCGGAGCCCTGGTACTATTGGCAGCGGATACTTTTGCGCGGTTGATTATTGCACCGGTAATCCTTCCGGTTGGGGCGATCACTGCCTTCTTGGGAGCACCGGTCTTCTTGGCGCTATTGCTAAAAGGAGGGGACAGATATTGATCGAAATCAGAGATATTAGTTTTTCCTATAGCAATGAGGGTAGAAAAATCCTGCAGAATGTTGGTTTCGAGATGAAGGAAGGCGAATGCCTCGCGATTCTTGGCAACAACGGTGTTGGTAAAAGCACCCTTTTAAAATGTATTAACCGCATCCACAAGGTACATACAGGCAGAGTTATGGTGAATGGACTTGATATGCATGCGATCCCGCGCTGGGAGATGGCACGCAATATTGCCTATGTCCCGCAGAGCACGAGTAGTTCGCATATTATGGTGTTTGACGCGGTTTTGCTTGGTCGAAAGCCCTACATCAAATGGGATGTTGGCGAAGAGGACAAAAGAATCGTGTCGGATATTATCGAAAATTTTGGATTATCAGAGTATAAGGCCCGTTACCTTGACGAGCTGTCCGGCGGCGAGCTGCAAAAAGTTGTTCTCGCCCGGGCAATGGCGCAAGAGCCGACCTTTCTCTTGTTAGATGAACCGACAAGCAATCTCGACCCAAAAAACCAACACGAAATGTTGAGCAACGTCCGGAGTCTAGCCCAGGAACATGGTATGGCGGTAGCGATTGTTATCCATGATCTGAATTTAGCGACCAGGTATTGTGATAAATTCTTGTTCCTGAAGGAGGGTATGACCTATGCTTTTGGGGGGTCAGAAACGGTGACATCGGAGACGATTGAGGCAGTCTATGACATAAAAATGGATGTAGTTGAACATAATGATTTTAAAATAATTGTGCCGAATTAAAAGGGAGTTATGAGCAACTCTCTTTTTTTTTGCAGCCTTTTTAGGTTTTGAAACGTATATATATTAAAGGGGGCGAAACTTATGGCGCACGAGTCCTATCGGCCGAAGGACTTTGAATCTTTTGTTAGAGAACATGAAAATAGCTTGTATCGTGCGGCTGTTGCCATTACCGCAAGCCATGCTGATGCTGAGGATGTTGTGCAGGTTGCTTTTTTGTGCGCATATGAAAAAGCACCTGAGTTCTCATCTGTTGAGCATGAGAAGGCGTGGTTGCTGCGGGTAACTATTAACCTTTGTAATAGTTTGTTACGTACGCCTTGGCACAAACGAACAGTGCCTCTCCTTGATGTTTATCCGGCGACTGAGCAAGAGCAAGGTTACTTGTTGGAGCAGATTATGGCTTTGCCTCATAAGTATCGAACAGTAATCCATCTATTTTATTATGAGGGTTATAGCGTAAAGGAGATTGCAAAACTAACCGAGCAAGAGGAATCAACGGTTAGGAGTCAATTAACGCGCGCAAGGAAGAAATTAAAAATAATCATAGAGGAGGGTGCCTGATGAAAGATTATGTAGAGTACATGGACAGCATAAGAGTCAATGATGATTTGCATAAGCGAATTATGCTTAATATAAGCAACAAGGGTCAGGGTGAGACTAAGGTGCGTGGTTTTCGGGAGATACTATTGAAAAAATACGTCCCAGCAATAGCTTTAGCTGCTGTCATGCTGTTGGCTATTGTTGGTATTAGTGATTATTTTGCTGATAATACTAAAATTTATGACCAGCTTAATTCGACCGCACAGGTACCGGCAACCTATCATGATCAAGATATATCTCAACTCGTAGGACTGATGTCGTATGATAAGTTTCCGTTTGGATATCTGTTAAGCAATAAGTTGATTGAGCTTGCTGTGGTTGATTCTAATGCGATAAATAATGGCGTTGCCTGGATGGAAGGGGAATTTTCTGCCGATGAGCTTGAGTCTGCACTAGCTATTGCTACAGTTACTCCAGAGTTACCGGGCGGTGATTATACGACGCGGCAATCAGTTTTGACCGGAGTGGAAACAGGCGATGTTATTGCCTATCAGACTGAGTATATTTTTTTCGATACGAGCACATTAAAGTTTATAAGTAGATTTAGTCTGGTCTATCTAGTGGCTGAATGTTTTGATGCTAGTGGGTTGACGGAGATGGTTAATGTGACCGTGGATGGTGCCAGTGTGAGCATTGATGAATTCATAGAGCCGGTTGTAGTCCATAATAAGTTCCCGCACGTAAGAAAATTAGTTTACATGCAAGATGGTGTGGCTGTTGCTCTTGAGGCGGAAACAGTTCTGGTAGAGGAAAATGGTATTATAGATTATGAGAGAAGTGTGGAACGCTTTAAAATGGCTGATCAAGAGCTGGTTGAATTTATGAAATCATTAGTTAAATAGGGGAGTGGTATACATGAAAAGAACTGCTTATATATTTTTATTGTTGGTGCTGTTAATTGTTATTAGCGCTTGTTCAGCGACAGCGAACGATCAAGCTGTTACAAGTGTGATCGATGGGTTGAAAGCACAAGGCTTCACGGTTGATATAGACAAAGTCGATAAAAGCATCTTAAAAGGGGACCGCACTTGGTTGACGCTTAACGGTGAAGGGAATATTTCCATCTATCTTTACAGAAATAACGCTCAGATGGAAAAGGATGCGGCGAATCTTGACGCCGGCGGAACAACATACAAGGATGGCTTAAATGAAATGAAAATTAGCTGGGTATCGCTACCACATTTCTACAAAAAAGATAACATTATAGTAAATTATGTTGGTGAGGATAAAACGATTATCGATGTTCTTGAAACTATTGTCGGACCACAATTTGCAGGTTATAGCGAATAAAGATTAATCGAGGCGAATTAAAAGAGAGTTACTCGTAACTCTCTTTTCTATATGCAATAGCAACAATATAAACGATTTTAGCTCTGTCATCAATCTCGCACAAAACCCGAATCTTACCGATGCGATAGCGCCAGTTCTGAGGGTCGCGGTTGATTAGCGCTTTGCCGAAAAGGCGGGGGTCGTCTTGCTGATGCACATATTTAAGCAGATAGGCAGTTATGCGCTTAGCGATAAATTTATCTAATTTGCTCAGGTCTTTAATTGCTTCTGGTTCGAGCTTAACGATATACATTGTGTCTCCCGTATTTTCTTATAAACCGAGGTCTGAAATAACTTGTTCAAGGTCTTTGCTGAGCTCCTTGTTTCTAGTGTCTGACTGAATGCGCTCAGTGAGGAGCTGAATATCCATCTCTTCTTCAATTTTTTCAAAGATAGTATCGCGAACAAAATGAGAGATTGATTTCCCCTCACTTCTCGCGAACTGATCAAGTATTTTTTCCTGATCTGCTCCTATGCGGATTGATAAAATTTTGCTCATCTTCTTAACCTTCCTCTACTACTAATATTAGAATCTTAATCTCTATTTCCTTTATTTATATCGTATTACATTGTCATACAAAATGCAATAATATAAATTACACCCAGTAATCTATGGTATAATTTAGTTAATTATTTCATGGAGAGGGAGCAGCTGATGAAAAAACTAACAGCACTTATACTGGCCTTGGTACTACTGACTGCATGTAGTGTAGATAACCCTTCTGATGAACCAAATGGGGACGGCAGCACTAACAGTGAAACCGCTAAATATACGATCAACAAAAACGGCATGACCGTCGATGACCGCTATCCGGCACCCCAGGGTTACAGTAAAATACCCCTTACTGCAGACAGTTTCGGAGCTTTTCTTAGGCAGCAAGTCTTAAAGCCCTACGGCGATAAGGTTAAATATTATGATGGCAGGACCAAAAACAATCGGGGAATCTATGACAGCGTTTTTCGCGTTGATATTGGTAAACGCGACCTACACCAATGCGCCGATGCAGTTATGCTGCTCCGAGCGGAGTACCTTTATTCGCTCGGTTTGTATGATGAAATTAGCTTTAACTTTGTGTCAGGCTTTAAGGCCGAATATAGCAAATGGATGGAAGGCTACCGGATCCATGTTGATGGCAACCGGGTCAACTACTACCAAGCGGCTGAACCGACCAATACCTACGAATCGTTCCGCAAATATATGGATATGGTAATGGCTTATGCCAGCACCTTATCGCTAACCCAGGAACTTACGGCTATAGAGGTTGATGACCTAACCGTTGGCGATGTATTTATTATCGGAGGTAGTCCCGGGCATGCGATAATCGTTGTTGATGTTGCTGAAAATGAAGCCGGTGACCGCATCTTCCTACTGGCACAATCGTATATGCCGGCCCAAGAGACCCAGATCCTGATTAATCCTAACGATGCCGATTTAAGTCCGTGGTATTCGCTTAAAGGACAAAACCAGCTGATTACACCGGAATGGACTTTTGAACTTAACGCTTTAAAGCGATTTTAAAATACAATTTATATAGGAGGTTGAACTACACTAATGACTGATAATAATGCAACAAGCAAAGAGGGACTCATCGCTAAGGTGACAGTGAAACTAAATGAAGACGACTATGTTAAATTTAACCTGGACCATATTAAGCGCTCGCCGTCACTCCGTCGAACACTGATGTTACAGAGATTAATGGGGCCGGCAGTGTTTATTTTGACGGCGATTGTTCTGGGGTCATTCTCAGGAATTCCAATTGGATTCTGGCTTGCAATTTTCTCGATTACCGGTATTTTTTGGTTTGCTTTTTATCCGAAACTTGCTGAAAGTGAGTCAGAGAAAAGAATTCGCAAATTACTTCAAGAGGGCGATAATAAAGAGATGTTTCTCAAAAGAGATATTGCCTTAACGCGAAATGGAATCACAGAAACAACTTCGAGGAGTAAGCAGTCAACACCATGGGGAAACATCACAGGTGTTTACGAAACTGATGAGGCGATTTATGCTTATATATCATCGATACAAGGACATATAATACCGAAGCGTGATTTTGGAAGTGATGAAGAAAAAGATCAGTTCCTTGCTATTCTTAATGAAAAAACACACTAGTACGGGGACACATATACCGGCAGAAAGGACAGGTAAACCTATGGAATTAATCAAACCTAATAAGTTACAAGCAGGTGACTTAGTTGCTACTGTCAGCCTGTCATGGGGTGGTGCTGGCGACAGTGAATTTCGCTGGCGTTATGAGCAAGGAAAGCGGCGGTTAATTGAGGAGTTTGGCCTGCGTGTTGTTGAGATGCCTAATACTCTTAAGGGTTCGCAATACTTATATGAATACCCAGAAGCACGAGCTGCCGATCTGATGGAGGCTTTTGCCAATCCGGAGATTAAGGCGATTTTTTCATGTATTGGTGGCCAGGATAGCATTAGACTACTACCCCATATAGATTTCGATATTATTCGCGCTAACCCGAAAATTTTTCTCGGCTATTCCGATTCGACGATTACTCACCTTTTCTGTTACAAAGCCGGACTCACCAGCTTCTACGGTCCCTCTATTCTTGCAGAGTTCGCTGAGAATATTCGGATGTTCGATTATACAGCGGAGTATGTGCGTAAAACTCTGTTTTCGAGTGAGCCGGTTGGACTAATACCGGCTGCGAGCGAATGGACAGGCGAACGGATTGAATGGTTAGAAGAGAATAAACACCTAACAAAGACGGTGTACGCTAATCCGGGTTATGAATTTATGCAGGGCACCGGTAAAGTGAGTGGTCGACTTATCGGCGGTTGCATGGAAGTGTTGGAGCAGGCGAAGGGAACGGTGATTTGGCCTGATGCTGATGCATTTGCGGGTGCTGTACTCTTTTTAGAGACTGCTGAGGGAACGCCGGATCCGGACTCTGTGCTCGATTGGTTGCGAAACTACGCAGCCCAAGGGATACTGCATCAGGTGGTGGCAATAATATTTGGGAAACCATACCAAGAAAAATATTATGATGAGTACCGAGAAGTTATTAAGACAATTGTTGTTGAGAACGGATTAGAAAATCTGCCGATTGTTTACAACATGACTTTTGGTCACAACCAACCGATGTTTATCCTGCCTTATGGGTGCCTGGCGGAGATTGATTGCGAAGCGAAAACATTCAGGCTACTGGAGGCGGGGGTTAGCCAGTCCTAACAGCACATAAATTTAGACATGGACACTCTGTGTAAATTAACAGAGCGTCTATTTTTTTAAATAAATAGTTGACAAAAAATTAATATGGTCTTATACTCATATATAAGACCATAAGAGTTATAGGAGATAAGGAGTGAGTTGCCTATGAGATCGACATTAGATAGTCAGCGACCGATATATCTACAAATAAAAGAGATGATTGAAGAAGATATCCTCAATGGAAAACTAAAACCTGATGAGCAGATACCCTCTAACAGCCAACTTGTAAGTTACTATAATATCAATCCTGTGACGGTGTTAAAAGGAATAAATCTTTTAGTAGATGATGGGATAATATATAAAAAACGTGGTATTGGTATGTATGTAACCAAGGATGCGCCAACAATACTTAGAAAGCGTTTCTCCAAAACTTTTGTAGAGGAACAAATTGAACCGCTGATTAATTTAGCTAAACCTTTAGAATTTTCACGTCAAGATGTAATTGAAATGGTAAAGGAAGCATGGGAGGTAGAAAAAGATGATTAACTTTAAAGATGTAACCTTGAAATATGGCAATACCGTTGCACTGAATACTATTGATATTGAATTGCCTGAACATGCAATCTGTGGTGTGATTGGTAGAAATGGTGCAGGCAAAACATCGTTGTTATCTTTAATTTCCGGTTATCAAAAACCTACTTTAGGAACTGTCAAAGTGTTTGACGTGGATCCGTATGAGAACAGTAATTTATTGCCGCAGATTGCCTTTATAACTAATGACAACAGTGAAGCAAAGTCCGGTTACAAAGTAAAGGAACTGCTCAATATGGCGTCAGTTCTACGCCCTAAGTGGGATGCTAATTATGCGAGTAAGTTAATAAAGCTATTCAATATACCAACCAATAAGTTGATAGGAAGTTTAAGTCATGGTATGCAATCAGCGGTAGATATAATTATTGGACTGGCCGGACAGACTCCGGTTACCATTTATGATGAGGCATATCTTGGGATGGATGCAGCTATGCGCAAACTTTTTATAGGCGAATTATTAGCAGATTATATGGAGCGGCCGAAACTTATTCTGTTTTCAACTCATTTCGTAAATGAGATGGAGGGGCTATTTAGCGAGGTGATAATTATTCACCAAGGGCAGATTATGGCTCATGAAGAAAGTGACACATTCCGCACAAAAGGGGTAGCAATAACCGGGTTAGGTGAGTTAGTTGATAATTTTTCGGTTGGTCGTAAAGTTTTATCACAAAAAACATTAGGCAAGCAAAAAGAAGTGGTTTTATTTGGTGAGCTATCGAAAGCAGATCAAAAGATAGCTATGGATAACGACATAGAGTTGTCTAGTCCTTCGCTACAGGATTTGTTTATTTATATGACTGAAGAGGGAGGGGAAAAAAGTGACTCTAAAAGCAATGAAATTTGTACTGAAGAAACAAGCTAGCATAGCGTTGGGGTTTGTTGTAATCTATGCACTGGTGGTGGCAATCTTAAGCGTTGTATTCTACTTTATTGAAGATGAAGACATGTCATGGGTGCCGGATATAACTCTTATAGCTCCCAAAATATTTTTGCTTATATTGGGAATAGTTTATCCATTGACGACAACAAGACTATACATTGCACAGGGAATCACTCGAAAGCAATTCTTCTGGGCAAACGTAGGGTCGATTAGCATTATATCTCTATTCTTGCTCTTACCTATTGTTGGTTCGGAGTACTATGTTGCTAGTAGTTCTCTGTTATCCGCCATCACACATTATATCCAACTGCCATTATTTTATCTGCTTGGTTGGACAGCTATTGTGGGTTTTCAATTAAAGAATATAATATCGTCAATACTTGGGGTTTCATTTGCGGTAATCATGCTACAGATTATAACTACACTTCCAGAGACACTTGTATTATCTGATATAATAACTGCCGGGATAAGTTTATCAGTCCTTGTTGTCGTTTTATTAATTCTTCCCCATGTTGTTTCGAAGATACAGTTGAAAGGTTGAGTTATTTAAATGTGAATAATTCTGCAAGCTTCGGCTTTGTTATTATTTAGACTATTGCTTGATATCAGCCACGAGACTATTAATATCAATAAATCCATCTTTAATAAGACCGGCGGCTCTTGCAGGTCCATTTACAATAATATTTAACAGTCCTTGCGTTAATTCTTCAGATGTGTGCTTATGTTCATTCTCCATTGAATATTGCACAATTCCTAAACAGATTGAGACAATTAGAGATTGGAATAATTCAATTGGGATACTTTTTGCAATCTGATCCTTTAAAAATTTATGTTCTTTAAGAAGTTGCTCCATAATAATGTTCAGGTGCGTTTGTAATGAAATACTTCCTTTCGTTTTAAGAATGATTTCCAGTGTATTATGGTGTTCTTTGAAAGCATCAAAAAAATATATCAAAGCATTATAACGTGATAAAATTATTGCATCAAACGCAGTAGTCTCTTTAAAAGCTTGAGATATAACATATTGTAATTTCGCCACAAATTCCTTTTCTAATTCATCAACCATGCTATATTTACTCTCGTAGTGCAAATAAAATGTTCCTCGGTTTAAATCAGCCTTTTCTGCAATATCAGCCACAGTGATTAGTTCGAAATCTTTTTCACGAACTAAAGTAAGGAGAGCATGCTGCATAGCTTCCAGCGATTTTCGTTTACGACGATCCATTGAATTACCTCCCCATTATTATTTATAGACAATAATCAACAAGAGGTTGATTAATAAACGCTATTTATACAATTGATTATGGTTTTTATATCCATTTTATCATATGATTAATGTGTACAATAATCAACATTGAGTTGATTAACTTATGGGGGGAGAATTCAAATGGATATCTTAAAAAACAAGTTTTTCTACATACCTTTTATTGCTATTATAATTATCGCATTTATTTTTTTGTTAGCACAGATTCCGATGGCAAAGGTGGAACCGAAACACCTACCGATTGGGATCGTAAATGAAGATGCAGGTGAAATGGGTGGCAACATCCACTCCGCACTGTTAGCCAATGCACCGGAACAAGTAAAATTTATTGAGTATGAAACAACCTTAAAGCTAATCGATGCTATGAATGACAAACAAGTCTATGGTGGTTTAGTCATTCCAACCGATTTCTCAGGGGACCTTGCTTCCTTGCAGAGTTTAGCTCCCAAACATGCTACGATGAAAATTTATATTAACGAGGGATATAACAGTAACGTTGCTATGGTTCTTGAAACGATGTTGCCGGCAATTGTTAACAATATTAGTGGGAATGTTGCAGACCAGATGCTAAGCAGGATGGCTTCAATGACTCCCGATCTTGGTGCTAATATTGCTGAACAGATGACAGGTATGATGAGTTCTCTTCAGTCTCTGATATCGCAATCACTTAAGGATCCTGGAGCTTTACAACAGATGATAAGTGAGAGAATCGGTAATTTAGTGAAACAATTACCTAACTTAAACGCTGACCATTTAAAAATCATGGCCAATCCAATCCAAGCTGAAATTATTAAAGTAAACACTGTCGGTGCGTTAGCTTCTGTACCTGCAGCCCTATTCTTTACCGTTTGGATTGCAAGTTTATTAGGAGCAATTCTTTTCTACTTTGCGGGAAATAAGATGACCTTCGAAAACCGGCGCAAGAAATATTCCTTCCAAGCAATACAGTCGATTCTGGTGATAGTATATGGTTTGTTTTCAGGATATTTAATCACTTTATTATCTGTATGGATTTTAGGCTATGAGTTTGTTTCAGTTAATGCGATTGCTCTAATATTGTCGACTGGTATTTTTGCTTTTACTTACTTGATGCTTGCTTCAATGGCTTGGTTGAAATTACCGGTAATAATCGTCTATGTTTTATTAATGTTCTTCGGGTTACCGCTAATCCAATTGGCACCAGAGATGATACCGCAGTTCTATCAAAGCTACGTGTTGCCGTGGTTGCCGATGCGTTTCTTAATGGAGAGTTTGAAAGATGTTCTTTACTTTGCCAAAGGCATTATGAACATCAATACAATTATTTTACTTGCGATTGCCGGTATGTCTCTGGTAATTCTTTGGATAAAAAATTTGATTATTAAAGTTGAGCCGGTGATTACGGAATAGGTATTAAAGTTTGGGCACAAGCTGTGTGGGTCAAACACCCATTTTCTTCGCCAAAAACCCCCTAAAACCTAATGTTTTAGGGGGTTCTCTATTCTCTCGTGATGTCCGGACATAAAATGTTACTGCCTAAATTATTTATCTGATAGGCAAAGAGTATAAGTTGTCCACATTCATGTCGAAACGCTCTTTAACTACCTGCTCAAAGTAGGCCAGTGGCTTGTCGTAAAAGTCATCGCCCTGTGTGCCGAAGACAGTGTTGAATACCTGCGGGATGTTTTCAGGATGCCCGTCATGTTTGCCTGTGGTGGGGTAGTAGTCATATGACCCGCCATTATCTCCTTCAATCGCAATATGCCATTTGCCCTCGTCAGTATAATACCACATTAACATGGTATAACCGTTCACTTGATCCATATATTCGATGTTCCAGTCTTGGTTCCACTCGCCCCATTCCGGTCTGTGGATGGCAATCGACATATAGTACGGCTCATGCTGCTCGTACACGCCGCAAGTTCCCTTGTCGTCGAATCCGAAACCTAATTTTGCCAGTGATACATCCACTCCATCATGTTTGCCATATTCGCCCGCTGCGATGTTGAGGTCAATATTTTTTTGATTTATCGTAATCGCTCCGCCTTTGCTGTCAAAGGTAAGTTTGCTGTTCAACACCGTATATTGAACACTGGTTTCTTTCATTCCGTTCCATTCCCACCAATCTCCCGAAAAGGCACTCTCCATATTCTTTTGAATGGCTGCCACATCTGATAGATGATAGACCACACTGGCTGCAGCTTGATGTTTGTGCAGGTTCACCTCGAAATCACATTCGGTAAAGTCTGTTTCTAAATCCATATAATCCGAAAGTACCGCCAATGCCGCAAGATTATAATTATCACTTACGAGCTTGGTGTATTTATCCAGGTCGGTGTCATTTATAAAGAATGTAATAGAAATTACACAGCCGCCGGATGACTGACCATGACTGCCATCAGCTGTAACATACTCGTAGTTGTCGTCATTAGGGTCTGCTTGTTTGATGGTGACGATATAGCCATCCTTCCCTTCAAATTCAGTAAATCCGCCGTCAAGATACTCGGTGATTCGCTGTTCTTTTTCTTCCTCGCTGAGACCGGCAACGTCCGCGTGATAGGCAACACACGCATACATATTACCACTGCCCGTCATGGAAAGGACAAATTGATTGCTACCCAGCTTTTTTGAACCCTTCATGAATGAGGCTGCAAATACTGTGTTCGGAGAGTCCATACCATAGGGATTAAATTCGTCGCCAAAAATATCCATGGGCACATAGGGCTCCGGTGGTGGCGTAGTGGATGGCTCATCTGGTGGAAGCGGCAATTCTGATGTGGTTTTCCCACAAGCAGCAAGCGAGATGACCGTCATTAAAACTAACAAGATGATAAATAGTTTTTTCATGTTACTTCCCCTTTTCGTTTTCGTACTGTCCAATGAAATGTTTGACCGATGTGCTCTTAATCAGTTGCTGGGTGCGTCTGTCAAGCCTTCCGGTTGATACATTTTACCACTAAATATTATATACGAAAATTTATATTTTTTTATATAATTTTAAAAAAATAAGCCCGCTAAGAGTGTTGCTGAGCCGGTTAAATAAAAATCGATAACAAATCTATTGTGTCGTGATATAATGGGAAAAAACCTGAGTGAACTGGAGTGAGCGTTATAAAGACGATTAGAATTTTAAATCCGGTAGCGGGAAAGGGTAAGGCACTTGAGATAGAGAGTTGCTCGGATTCTGCTGATAGTTATGTAACTACAGGAGTCGGTGATGCAGCCAAGTTTGCGTATCGCGAAAGTCTTGCGGATAAAAACGTCAACTTTGTAGTATGCGGTGGTGATGGGACTCTTAACGAAGTTGTGAATGGTGTTGTGTATGCCGGCACAAACGACACTGTTAATATTTCGATGATTCCAACAGGATCCGGAAATGATTTCATCAAGAACTTCCCTGTGAAAGGTGAGAAAAAACGTGTCGATATTATGAAATATAATGATCGCTACGCAATCAATGTTTTGAATATTGGTTTTGATAGCAAGGTTGCTGCTAATATGAGTAAATATAAGCGAGTTGCTATGGTGAGCGGTAGTCTTGCATATATTATCGCTGTAGCTGAAATGTTTTTTAAACCGCTTGGCGAGAGGTATGAGATAAGGATAACCGATGCAAATGGTGATGTTGTCGAATTGGCTGGCATGTTTCTGCTGACTGTAATTGCTAATGGCTCCTACTACGGAGGTGGCTTTAAGGCTGCTCCGCTTGCCAAATTAGATGACGGGCTACTTGAGGTTATACTTGTTAAAAAAATTAGCCGATTAACCTTTGTAAAGTTGATACTGGACTATAAAAAGGGATTACATATTGACCCGGTAACAAGAAAGCCGATTCCGAAAATGGCTGATTACGTGCAGTATACTCAGTGTAAACAGATAAAAATTAAGGGAATGACGGAAGTATGTGCAGATGGTGAGATTGATTATGTTAATGAGGTTGATATATCAGTAATTCCGGATGCAATTAATTTTATATCGTAATTTTGAATCTTTGTGAACACAAGTGCAAAATTACGGTTTTCTTTATTGTAAACCACTTTCTATAAGAATATACTGAAGTTGAAAAGAAACTTATACGAAAATAAGTATCTTGCAAAATTGCTTTTACAAAAAAATGGGGGTGAGAAATCATGAAAAGGGCATTAACTATCGCTTTTTTTATGATAATGGTTGTTTGCTTGGCAGCATGTAATTCGTCAGCGGTTCCAACAGATGAGGAGGTAGAAGCAGCTTATCAACAGGCGGTAGAGGCGTATTCTTGGTTTAATTTAACTACGATGCCTATGAAAGAAGATAGTAGAGTTGATCAAGATGGGTACATCTATTTTGAAGTTAAGCATGATAGCATTAAATCGCTTGCGGATTTAGAATCACATCTGAAAAAGTTTTTTACAGATGAGATAGTAGCTGGTTTGCTTGCTGATATGGGTGCTCATTATGTTGATATCGATGGTGTTCTTTATGCAACACCGGCTGATCGGGGATCAAATATTTTTGCAGATAAAGAATATCACAAAATAGTCCATAAAAGTGACAAAGAAATTGTTTATCAAGTAACTGTTGATATGTTAGATGAAGATTTGGAGAATGTTATCGATCAGGAGGAATTTTCCTTTAAATATGAGCCGGTAGATGGTAAGTGGGTTTTTACGAATTTTGAATTAGTAAGGTAATTTCTATATTAAAATATAAAATAAACATCCTACTTTTTTAATGAGTGGGATGTTTTTTTAAAATATATTTTACAAATTTAATTGATAATCTTATACTCATATATAGGATCATAAACACCTATATGAAATTAAAGCGTCGGAGAGTATGGAGAGTGTAAGGCAAATGAGCGAAGCACAACCGAATTGGAAATTTATTAATCGAGATTTATTAAAAATTCTGGCTATGTCGTTTATGTTGCTTGATCATTTGTGGGCGACAATAATACCCGGTAATCAATGGCTTACATACGTTGGGCGAATGGCGTTTCCGCTTTTCGCCTTTATGATTGCTGAGGGGTTTGTTCATACCTCTAATTTTCGAAAATATGCACTACGATTGTTGGTTTTTGCGTTAATTTCGGAAATTCCATTCAATCTTTTCTACAGCAGTTCACTATTCTATCTCTTCCACCAGAACGTTATTTTCACGCTATTAATCGGACTTTTGGCGATTAAAGTTATCGACATTTATTTGCAAAAACGAACACCTCTTAATCTGGTTTACGCTACATTAGCGGCTGTTGGTCTGCCTTTGTTGGCTGAGATTGCAATGACAGATTATGGTGCAATCGGCGTTATGACGGTAATCGTTTTCTATTTATTCCGCAATATGCGCTATACTTGGATATTGCAGTTAATTGCATTATTCATTCTTAATGTAGTAATCTTTCAAGGTTTCTATATTCCGATTGAGATTTTAGGTCAACAGATTGAGTTTCCAACCCAGGGATTTGCAGTGTTCGCAATGATTTTTATCTATTTATATAACGGTGCAAAGGGGCGCGGTGGTAAGATAATGCAATATAGTGTCTATCTGTTTTACCCGCTCCACATGTTAATTCTATATTTCTTGTTCACGATGATGTAGCCGGCGAAAGATGTAGGCGGTGAAAATGGAAAATTAATTATTTTAATGATATTATATAGTTTGGATTATTAGTTTAATAAATGACAGAAAAAGAGGAGTCTGCCAGTGAGTAAAATAATACTTAGTGCTGACAGCACATGCGATTTAACGGAGGAGTTAAAAGAACGATATCAGGTTTTTATTCAGCCATTAACGATTACATTAAAAGACAAGCAATATAAGGATGGCGTAGATATAACTCCTGATGATATTTATGAAGCTTATGAAAGCAAAAAAATATTACCTAAGACTTCTGCGCCGAATCCAATGGAGTATGTTGAGCACTTCAAAAAGTGGACTAATCAGGGTTATCAGGTAATCCACCTAAACATTGGATCTTCAATTTCATCTTCCCATCAGAATGCTCGCATCGCAGCAGCGGAACTTGGTAATGTTTATCCGATCGATTCCGGTAATCTTTCAACAGGGACAGGACTTTTGGTGATTGAGGCAGCGGAACGTATCGCAGCAGGAATGCCGGCGAAACAGATCAGCGAAGAAATCAATAATCTACGCTCGTCCGTTCATGCCAGCTTTGTACTTAACAGTTTAACTTATCTATATGCCGGTGGGCGTTGCTCGGCATTACAAGCACTTGGTGCAAGCACATTTAATATTAAACCGACAATTGAGGTTGACAACGAAAATGCTGCAATGCATGTTGGTAAAAAATATCGTGGATCTTTGGCAAAGGCGGTTAAAAATTACACGACTGACAAGCTGAAGAAGCGTGATGATTTAAAACTTGATCGAATTTTCTTAGTCCATTCCGGTACAGATAAGGCTAATATCGATATTGTTAGAGAAAGCATTCTTGAGTTAGCGGATTTCAAAGAGATACTGCTGGCACGGGCCGGTTGCACAATCTCTTCACATTGTGGACCAGATACTGTAAGTATAATGTTTATGACTAAGTAAGGAGTGAACTGCTAATGGAGAAACTTTATACAGGAAAAACAAAAGATGTTTATGTTTTGGATGATGGCAATTATCGTTTAGTTTTTAAGGACGATGTAACCGGTACAGATGGTGTTTTTGATCCGGGTGCTAATACTGTTGGTTTGACAATTGATGGTATGGGGTCGCTGAATTTACAAATGTCGACATTGTTGTTTGAAATGTTAAACAAAGCAGGTATTGCTACGCATTTTATCCAATCAGATGTGGAAGCGGGCACAATGGATGTGAAACCGGCACAAGTTTTTGGTAAAGGGCTTGAGGTTATCTGCCGTTATCGTGCGGTTGGTAGCTTTATTCGTCGTTATGGAGGCTATGTCGAGTCGGGAGCTAAACTTGATGCCTATGTTGAGGCAACGATTAAGGACGATGAGCGCGGAGACCCACTGATTACCTCAGAAGGACTTCAGGTGCTTGGAATCTTAACTGCTGATCAATTCGCTGAAATTAAAGTATTAACACAAAGAATTACTGCTATGATTAGTGATGTGCTCACTAAAAAGGGGCTTGAGCTCTATGATATCAAACTGGAGTTTGGCACTGACCAAGAGGGTAACGTAATGCTAATCGACGAACTATCTGCCGGTAATATGCGTGTTTATAAAGACGAGCAGGTGCTTGGACCGATGGAATTAACGAAGGAACTTATTGGCTAATATAGGCATAAGTAAGTCGGATTTTCGAGGTAGCAAATGTTTAATCAACGTGTTGATATAATATATTATACAGGTACACGAGGGACGATGAGAGTGGCTGAGGCCTTTGAGAAATCGTTCAAGGCTGCAGAATATACAACAAATCTTCAGCGCCTAATAGAGGGTGCTAATCTTACCTATCTTGACCATGCTTTAACTGTGCTAATCTTTCCGGTTCATTCATTCTGTGCTCCGGAACCCGTATACAAATGGATCGAATCACTTCCGCCAACGAACCGCAAACCGGCAGTCGTTATTTCAGTTTCCGGCGGTGGGGAGATGACAGGAAATACGGCTTGCAGGCATAACACGATTAAGATGCTGGAGATTAAGGGCTATAGTGTATTTTATGAAGATATGATAGTGATGCCTTCAAACTGCATTATTCCGACAAAGTTACCGATTGCTAAACTATTGTTAGAAGTTATGCCGCAGAAAGTTGATGTAATTGTTGCTGATTTGAT
This sequence comes from uncultured Caryophanales bacterium, assembly GCA_964637775.1. Taxonomy (GTDB): domain Bacteria; phylum Bacillota; class Bacilli; order Tepidibacillales; family Tepidibacillaceae; genus CAYZPB01. The sequence goes on along the minus strand of CAZWWX010000006.1, from coordinate 58,282 downwards.
TAGGGGTAAAGCGCATCGCACTAAACCTAAAATTATCGACTATCTGATTGCTCGAATTGGGGAAAATGAGAAGAAATTGACGAGTCGGTTCGGAAAAGAAATTGTTGTAACTGATAGTTGCAATGGTTGTGGTCTCTGTGTTAAGAACTGTCCCGCCAATAATATTACTTTGATTGATGATAAGGCGGTTTTCGCTGATAAGTGTCAGCTTTGCCTTAGTTGTATCTATATCTGTCCACAGCAAGCGTTAGAACCGGAATATGGTCGCGTCATGGTGGTGCGTGATGGTTATGATCTTGATGCATTAGAAGAGCTTGAACTGGATATAAGCAAAATTAATATTAAGAAATACACCCGCGGTTTTGTTTGGAGCGGTGTGCGTAGATATTTATTGGAAAAAAGAAAATAACTTAGAATTAGATAGCTGGTTGCGATAACCAGCTTTTTTAAATATTTTATTTTTTATTCTGAAACGAAACCATGTCTAAAGACACTAATTAGTTGAAGGGAGGAAAATATGCAGACCATTCGAGTATTATATGAGCAGTATAAAGAAGACGTCTTTCATTATCTGCTCAGTCTAACGCATGATTCCACCCTTTCTGAAGATATTACCTCTGAAACGTTTCTCGTAGCTATTAAGAATTTGCCGACTTTTCGCGGAGAAGCTGATATTAAGACTTGGCTCTTCTCAATTGCGCGCTACAATTGGTATAACCATCTTCGCAAGCGAAAAGAGGAGATCTCATTTGAACAACTTACAGAGCACTATCTTGCTGTTGAGCCGGACTTGGCACAGTATGTGCATAACAAAGAACTAATCGACGCTTGCGCAACTTTGTTGGCTCGTGAGGCGGAACAAACACAGGAGATTGTTAAGCTGCGGATTCGAGGTTATTCTTATTACGAGATTGCGAACCGCTTTGGGATGAGTGAGAGCTCGGTTCGAGTAATTAATTTTCGAATGAGAGAGAAGTTTAGGCGGCATTTGAAGGAGGGTCGAAATGATGGAGAAAATTAGCTGTGAAGTCTGTTTGGACTTGTTGCCACTGGTTAAAGACGGAGTTGCATCTGCGGAAAGTGAACGCGCTGTTAAGCAACACCTGAGCGAGTGTATGACATGTCGTGAATATGAGACGATGCTGATGGGCGAGGGCTTAATTATTGCAAGGGATAATAGAGTTTCCGGAACGGACATAATTTGGAAGGAAATAAAAAAACGAATTAATTTAATTTTAGCGATAGTTATCGGGCTGAGTATTCTGTTTGGCGTTGGATTGACGATGAGTTCCAACATGTTCTATAATATTTTAATTATGCCGGCAATTGGCGTGGCGGCATACCTGTTGTTAAGAGGTAAATCTTATGTCGTGGTTTTTCTGGTGCTATTAATATCCTGGTTTGGGAACATTGTCTTTTATTACATTGATTCCGGCTTCGAGTCATTTATGGCAACAATGCTCGCTCCACTGTATTGGGGTTTGATTTACGCAAGCCTGGTAGTGGTTGGTATAGTAATTGCCTTTCTGCTCGATTTCGCTTTCCGTAAAGAAAGAAAATTTACTGATAATCCGCAAGTGGCAGAAAAGGCTGCGTTTGAAGGTGTACATGGTGAGGAAAAAGAGGTGAAACATAATGACTAAGTTTATGAAAATATTTGCGGCGCTGATTGCTCTTGCTTTAATAGCATTCATACTGTTTTTCGCGAATGGTTTAGTCGGTAATCCTGTATCTAAATTTATGGCTAATAATTCAGCTAAAAAGTACGTGGAAACGAATTATCATAACCGTGATTTTAAGGTAGGAAGTGCAAGTTATAATTTTAAATCAGGTGGCTATCATGTAGCGGTAACTTCGCCGAGCAGCCGAGACACTCATTTTTCAATTTCAATTTCAATGGGTGGCAAGGTCTATAATGACTCTTACTCCAGTGTAACAAGCGGTTGGAATACTTATTACAGACTGGAGACTGAATACCGCAAGTTAGTTGATACGCTATTTAAATCGCCGAATTTTCCGATTGCCGGCGAGATTGATTTCGGTTCAATCAAAATTGCGGAGGTTGAACTAAATGGCGGTGTTGGTGCTAACTATGGTATTGATATGAGTACGTTGATACTTGACCATGAGTATGATATCTATGATATTGCCAAAGAGGCGGGGGAGATTGTTTTTTATGCGGTTGATGATGTGGTGACGATCGAACGTGCGAGTAAGATAATATTACAGTTGCGTAGGGAATTTGATCGAGCTAACATACCATTTTATGGACTTGACTTCGTGTTGCAAAAACCAAAAACGACAGACAAGCCACGACCGGCTGACGAGCAAATCTATATTCAAGGATTTCTGTATAGCGATATTTACGAGGAGGATATGGAACTTCGTGTTGAAAAAGCTTACCATGAATTAGATGAGTACTACAAGCAAGAAGATAGCAAAAGAGAAGAAAAAGAAAAGATCGATCTCTAAAAAAATATGAAGTTTATAATTATCGGCAACCATAATCTGATATACTATTACAATAAGCGTTTCTCGCTTGTATAGTATTAGATTATGGTTTTTTATTAGGAGTGAAAAAAATGAGATGGATGAAAGCATTACTTTTATGGCTTGTGTTGGTTTCTTTTCTGGACCTATTTACAATGCTACCGATAGTTTCACCCTTAGCAATTAGCTTGGGAGCAACTCCGTTTTTAGTGGGTATTGCTGTTGGTATCTATTCTTTTACTAACTTGATGGCCAATGTAGCCGGTGGAATCAGTATTGACCGCTTCGGTGCAAATCGCGTGTTGGCAGTTGGATTGTTGGTTACTTCCTTTAACTTATTATTATATACATTTGCGGCTACACCAATTCAGCTGATCGGTGCACGTATGGTTCATGGTATGTTTTCCGGCTTTTTGGCTCCAAGCGCCTTTGCCTTGATGGCACGTGTATCTAAAGAAGGACGCCATGGTAAAACGATGGCCCATACCGGGGCTCTTGTGGGTACTGCGGCAATCATTGGACCGGCTTTTGCCGGTATTGTTAGTGGTCGCTTTGGTTATAATTGGGTATTTTATTCTGTATCAGTATTGATGTTTATCAGTGCAATTCTTGTTTTACTGTTTATTCCGAGGCCGCCACGCAAGGAAAGTAAGGCCGCAAAAGCAGAAGTTAAGTCAGAAATATTTGCTATGTTAAAAACGGTTTCTTTGAGTAACGTTTTTTTGGGATCACTGTCGTTGTTCTTTAGTTTAGGTGTGGTTACCTATTTACTGCCGATTCGTGCGGCTGCAATCTCTGATAGTGGTTCGCTGGGTGGTTTGATGATTAGTATTTTCGGCGTAGTTGCAATTATTATTTTTCTATTACCGACTAACCGAATGTACGATAAATTTGACGTTGAAAAGATTGTGTTGATTGGAATGTTGATAGTTTCTGTTTCGCAGTTACTTCTCGCATTCTTTACGACAGCTGTTCCAATCTTTATTACAATGGGATTTTATGGTTTAGGATTTGCACTTATGTTCCCATCAATGACAACGCTTATAGTAACCAAGGCACCGGAAGAGCACCGTGGTAAAGCGTTTGGTATCTTCTATGCTTGTTTTTCATTAGGAGTAATTCTTGGTTCATTTACTATCGGATTATTAAAAGGTATTCCGTGGCTTGGGTTTACCACAAGCGCTATTGTGGTGTTGATTGTAGCGTCTATTATGTATATTCGCAAACGGAGAGAAATAGCTGCATAGGTAGGGAGTTGAGGTCCATTTGAATGTCATCACTGAAAAATTAAAAGAGGTAATAACAGCGGTATTACCGATTACAATTATTGTTATTGTTTTGAATTTTACACTAACACCTCTTGAACCGATTCAATTAACTAGGTTTATTTTCGGTGCACTGTTTATTGTGATTGGACTGGCAGTCTTTTTGCTTGGCGTCGATATTGCGGTTACTCCAATCGGCAAAATGCTTGGTAAATCAATTGTTAAGCCAAATAAAATATGGTTACTGGCTTTAGCCGGAGTGGTTCTTGGTCTTTTCATTTCAATTGCAGAGCCTGATCTTCATATTCTGGCTCAACAGGTTGATTATGTTAGTGCAGGCTTGCTGGGACGTTGGAGTATTGTAATTGTTGTATCCCTAGGAGTGGGAGTATTGATTGCGATTGGTCTGATTCGGATAGTATTAAATATTCCGTTATATAAGATGTTGATTGTAATCTATCTGATAATTGGTGCTTTAGCTGTCTTTTCGACGCCTGAGTTCTTAGCAATCGCTTTCGACGCCTCGGGGGCAACTACGGGTGCTTTGACGGTACCTTTTATATTAGCCTTAGCTGTTGGTATTACTGCAATGAAAAAGGATAGTAAGGCTTCTGAAAAGGATAGCTTTGGCTTAGTGGCAATAGCTTCTGCCGGGGCAATCATTGCCGTTCTGATTATGAGCATTGTTATGAATCCGGGTGAGATTACCGGAACTATCGATGAAACGGTTAATGATTCAACATCGATTTTTGGACCGTTCCTTGAACTGATTCCTGAGTCAACAACTGATGCTATTATGGCGCTTTTGCCAATCATTTTCATATTTATTTTCTTTCAATTTATTTCATTTAAACTACCACGTAAGGGTTTGCGTGCAATTTTCTTTGGTTTTCTATTCGTTTTGCTGGGGCTTGCTTTATTTTTAGTCGGTGTTAATGCCGGATTTCTTGAGGTGGGACGAATCATTGGCTATAATTTGGCTACCTTCGATAATAAGTTAATAGTAGTGGGAGTTGCCTTCGTGCTTGGTTTTGTAATTATTATGGCTGAGCCTGCGGTTTATGTTCTAACCAAACAAATCGAGGATGTTACCAGCGGATACGTTCGCCGTAAGATAGTAATGGCTTTCCTCTCTATTGGTGTGGGTACTGCAGTTGCACTTTCATCAATCCGAGTACTAATACCGGAATTACATCTCTGGCATTTTCTTTTGCCGGGATATGCAATTGCACTCGCTATGACCTTTTTTGTTCCGAAACTTTTCGTGGGTATTGCTTTTGACTCAGGCGGTGTTGCGTCAGGTCCGATGACAGCAACATTTATTCTTGCTTTCGCACAAGGAACTGCGGCCGCAACCGAGGGAGCTAATGTACTAATTGATGGTTTTGGTGTTATTGCGATGGTTGCACTAATGCCTATAATAGCGTTACAAATCTTGGGTATAATCTTTAAAATAAAATCAAGAAAACAGGGGGTGGCGCCGGATGAATAAAGAGGAATGCAAGGTATACGAGAATGTATATTTCGTAGTAAATTATGGCGTAGGCACTAAATTGATTCAGGCGGCAAAGCGCGTTGGTTTCACAGGTGGGACTATTTTGCTGGGCACCGGCACCGTTAGTAGTGGCATATTGAATTTTATCGGACTGCATGAGGTACGAAAAGAGATTATCATGATGATTGCAGAAAAGGAATTAGTCGATGAGTTTTTCTATAAATTGGGTGCGGAATTTAAATTAGAGAAGCCGAATCATGGAATTGCCTATACAACAAGAGTTAAGGGAATTATCGGTGCAGGAAGCTGTAAATACGATGCGGTGGAAGATAAGGAGAGTGAGGGTTCGTCAATGTATAATGCAATTACTGTCATAGTTGATAAAGGAGTAGCTGAGGATGTGATTGAGGCTGCAAGTAAGGCCGGTTCAAAGGGTGGGACGATCATTAATGCTCGAGGCTCAGGGATTCACGAGACAAGCAAGTTGTTCGCTATGGAAATTGAACCGGAAAAAGAAATGGTACTTATTATCTCCAAAGCGACGGAGTCAGATGCGATTATTGAGGCGGTCCGTAATGATGTTCGAATCGATGAACCGGGCAGAGGTATTATTTTTGTGCAATCAGTATCTAAGACTTATGGAATACGCGAATAATTTTTTGCTGATTATTTTATTTTGTGATAAATAGGTTTATAATATTATTATTTCAGAGAGTTTATTTAGTGTTAGCAATTAACAAATTAAGATGGAGGTATGAACAATGACAAAAGAGAATCTAAACCCATTAGAGAGCGCGCAACTGCAAGTGAAAAAAGCATGCGATGCGCTCGGATTGGAAGATGCAGTCTATGAGCTACTTAAGGAACCACGACGCATGATCGAGGTTTCAATTCCTGTGCGGATGGATGATGGGAGTTTGAGAACATTTAAAGGGTTTAGATCCTTACATAATGATGCAATTGGCTCCGGCAAAGGCGGTATCAGAATTCACCCGGGAGTACATGCTGATGAGGTGAAGGCTTTGTCGGTTTGGATGACCTTTAAGTGCGGTGTTATGGGAATTCCGTATGGCGGTGCAAAGGGCGGGATTATTGCGGATTCGCTCTCTTTATCAGCGCGCGAAATCGAACAATTAGCACGTGGTTATATCCAAGGCATTCATAAATTTATCGGTGAGAAAATCGATATTCCCGCACCTGACGTTGGCAGTAATGCGCAGGTAATGGCTTATATGGTTGATGAATATATTAAATTAACCGGTGAAAATAATGTAGGTGTAATTACCGGTAAACCGGTATCCTGGGGTGGTTCGCTTGGACGTAATGAGTCGACCGGTTTCGGTGTTAGTATAATAACGCGGGAAACTGCTGCTAAGTTGGGCATCGATATTTCAAGTGCGAAAGTTGCGGTTCAAGGTTTTGGTAATGTTGGCCGTTATACCGTTAAAAATATTGCTAAACAGGGCGCTAAGATTGTTGCTCTTGCCGAATGGGCACCAAGTGTCGGTACTTATGCGATTTATAATGATGGCGGTCTAGATTATGATGCGATGGCGGAATATGTTGACAAGAACCGCAATCTAATTGATTTTCCAGGTGCAAAGATGATTTCGCTCGATGAGTTCTGGGCACTTAATGTTGATATTGTGGTGCCGGCGGCGCTGGAAAATGCGATTCAAGAAAAAGAAGCGAAGGCGATTAATGCTAAACTAATCTGTGAAGCAGCAAATGGGCCAATCACGACGGCAGCTGATCAAATCCTCAAGGAGCGCGGTATAGTTGTTTCGCCGGACATTTTGACTAATGCCGGTGGTGTTACCGTATCATACTTTGAGTGGGTGCAGAATTTATATGGTTACTATTGGACAGAGCAAGAGGTTGAAGAGAAACAAGAGGCATCAATGGTAAAAGCCTTTAACGATATTTGGCAATTAAAAGAAGAGTACGGAGTTAGCTTCCGCGAGGCTGCTTATATGATTTCGGTTAAGAAGGTTGCAGATGCGATGAAGCTAAGGGGATGGTATTAATGAGATTTGTGCAAAAAAAGGATTATGATCAGGTTAGCGATTTAGCCGCTGAGATTTTTATTGAAGAATTGAAAAAGAACCCAAGTATTGTGCTCGGTCTGGCAACCGGCAGTACGCCGTTGGGGCTATATGAGCGTTTGGTTAAGAGTTACCAAGCCGGTGAGATCAGTTTTGCTAAAGCAAAAAGTTTTAATCTCGACGAATATGTCGGTCTACCCGCAGAACACCAAGGTAGCTACAGTTATTATATGCAGAACAATTTTTTTAAACACATTGATCTACCACCGGAGCATGCGCATGTACCGTGGGGACTGGAAAGAAATTGCATGACTGAGTGTGAACAGTATGATGAGATGATTGAAGATGCCGGCGGGATTGACTTACTTCTACTCGGTGTCGGAGAGAACGGACATATTGCATTTAATGAACCGGCGCCGGAGTTGATAGCTAAGACGCATATTGTTGATCTTACAGAAGAAACAATTGAGGTCAATTCGCGATTTTTTAGCGATATTAGTGAAATGCCGACACAGGCCATCACGATGGGAATGGGGTCAATTTTGGGGGCGCGCAAAATAGTGCTTTTGATTACCGGCGAGAAGAAGCGTGAGGTGTTACGCAGATTGCAAGCGGAAGAGGCGGTAACGTCGGAGTTCCCGGTTTCATTTTTGCGAGAGCATCCTGATGTAACGGTAATTTATGATGAGAAAGCGTGCGATACAAAATAAAGTGCTGAGCAGATTGTCAAATAATGTATTGATTGATATAGTGTAGGTAATAGATTTATATAATAATATGAGGTGATTTTATGGACAAAAAGTTATTATTATTATCTTTTATTTATGCGGTTGTGGGTATGTTATCAGGTGCTGTTTACAGAGAATTTACAAAGTTTGCGGGCTATGACGGGAAAACTGTTTTTTCAGTAATTCACACTCACATGATCGTGCTCGGTGCAATTATGTTTTTACTTTTATTCTTATTTGAGCGTCTTTACAATGTATCAAAAGAAAAAATGTTTAATATATTCTTTATTGTTTACAACATTGGTTTAGTTATTAAGTTCGTAACAATGTATACTCGCGGAACTATACAAATCCTTGGTACTGAGTTAGCAAGCGGACTTAATGCTGCAATATCCGGTGTTGCGGGTTTGTCACATGGGCTGCTGGGAATTAGCTTGATTCTGTTGTATATCGCATTTAAACGCGTACTTTTTCCTAAAAAATAATTGTAGCTATTTTAAGGGGTGAGCCGATTGGCGAAGATTACTTGTGTTATCCTTGGGCTGATAGTATCGGCGCTGGGCATTATGGAACTTGTCAGTTTTTCCTATGATGCACCATATATCTATTTTGCTGTTATTGCACTGGGTATTCTTGGCGTGCTGGTAGGCATATATGCGAGACAGGGTGGGAAAACTGACGCCCGCTTACAGACAGAGAATGCGACACTGAAGAAAGATATTGAGCATCTTAAAAAAGAACTTTCTGAGGAAAAAGCTGAGGTTAGCGAAAAAGTTAAAGAACTGGATAAACTCAGCAAAGAGATAGAAAAGGGAAAATCTGAAGCGGAGATCTTGACTAAAAAGATTGAGGATCTAAAAAGAAAAGAAGCTGCTAAAGAATAGACTGTTCAATTTATAGTGAGATGAAAATACTACCTGCGGGTAGTATTTTTTTGTTTATTATTTGGTTGTGTAGATAGATAAAGGGAAATGATGCAACTTGACATCGTAAGAAAAACTATTATAATTAGTTTGTCAATCTAACTACTTATAAGGGAGGTTTAGAACTATAAATAAATTTGAAGAAAATCTTAATTCAATATTGGTTGATACTTTCTGGACTATTTTAGAAGTTGAGGAACAGACAATTAGGAATTCAGCGAAGATAAATCTTACTATTAGTGAGATGCATCTTATTGAGGCGATTGGAAAGAATGAGAATATGGGCATTACGATCAGCGATTTAGCTGATGAAATGCGAATCACACGTCCTTCAGTTACTATAGCTGTTAATAAGCTTGTGAAAAAGGGGTATGTTAATAAAATAAAGGCATTAAATGACGGACGATTGGTTTTAGTTACGCTTACGAAGCAAGGTCTTAAGATGGATTCCATTCACCGTTATTTTCATAGAACTATGGTTAGAAATATCGAAAAAGAATTTTCGCCTGAGGAAAAAGTATTGCTTATTAAGGCGATTGACAAATTGAACGTGTTTTTCAAAAGCATGTTAAAAGCTTAATCCCTGTAATCAAGGAGGAACGATGAATCTAACGATAATTGGAACAGGAAGTTCGGCACCAAAATGTATTAAAACCAACTTTCAACTTTCGGAAATGGTTGACACAACTGACGAATGGATAACTAGCAGAACAGGAATAAAAGAACGCCATATTATAACTGATGAAACTATTTCGCAAATTGCATCAGAAGCAGCTGTTGCTGCACTTGAGAACTCAGGCGTAACTTCCGAGGAGTTAGATTATATAATCTGCGCTACATTGCGCGGAGATTATATTACACCTTCGCTGGCATGCGAAGTTCAGAGAATTATTGGTGCAACATGTCCTGCTTTTGACGTAAATGCAGCATGTTCTGGGTTTATCTATTCGTTAGATATTGCGTCTGCCCTTTTTACAGCTAAAAAAGCTAAAAAGATACTTGTTGTTGCGGCTGAATCGCTTTCGAAACTTGTAGACTGGAAGGACAGGGCAACTTGCGTTCTCTTTGGGGATGGAGCAGGAGCTGTTGTACTTTCTGATAGCGACAATCTGCTTGCAATCAAGCTGACAGCAAGAGGAGCAGCTGAGTCTTTATTTATACCCAGTATTAGAAGCAATTCTCCGTTTTGTGAGCACAGCGAAATTGAAAGTTATATAAATATGGATGGCGGAGAAATTTATAAATTTGCTGTTACCGCCATTCATAATGAACTTACAAACATTATTAAGACAGCCGGAATTAGTGAAAGTATGATTGACTATGTTCTGCTTCATCAAGCAAATGTCAGAATAATTGAAGCGGCAGCCAATAAGTTCAAAATACCAAAAGAGAAATATCTTGTTAATATAAGCAAATATGGTAATACCTCAGCTGCAAGTATTCCAATATTACTGGATGAGGCAAATCGTGAGGGGAAATTTAAAAAGGGCGACTACCTGGCACTGTGCGCTTTTGGTGGTGGACTGACAACAGGTGCATGTATTATAAGGTGGGACAAGTAATAATCAATTAATAAATATAAAAATAATCGGAGGTAAGTAATATGACTTTTGAGAAAATAGCAAAAATGATTGCGGAGTATAAGGATACTGATATATCAGAAATAAAGGTTGAATCTACATTTGATGATCTTGAGCTTGATTCGCTTGATAAGGTTGAGATAGTAATCATGCTTGAGGATGAATTCCAAATCAACCTTGATATCTCGGAAGAAATTAGAACAGTTGGTGATCTTATAGCTTTTGTAGAAAAAGCAAAAGCGTAAAAAGGAGTCTTTAGAACATGATTCATACAGAAATTTGTGATCTACTAAATATTAGATATCCAATTATCCAGGGTGGAATGGCCTGGGTAGCAAATGCAACACTTGCTTGTGCTGTTTCTAACGGAGGAGGACTTGGACTTATTTCAGCAATGAATGGAAATCCGGAATGGCTACGTTGTGAAATAATTAAAGCTAAGGAAATGACTGACAAACCATTTGGTGTCAATATAATGCTTATGAGTCCCTTCGCCGAGCAGGTTGCGAAAATAGTCGTTGAGCAGAAAGTTCCTATCGTCACTACCGGCGCAGGCAACCCTTCTAAATATATGGATCAGTGGCTCGCTGCAGGTATAAAAGTTATCCCGGTTATTCCATCGACAGCTCTTGCAAAAAAAGTTGTCAGAAGCGGTGCTTGTGCCGTTATTGCTGAAGGGATGGAAGCCGGCGGTCATATTGGAGAACTAACGACAATGGCGCTTTTACCACAAGTCTGTGATGCAGTTGATGTGCCGGTTGTTGCAGCAGGCGGAATAGGCGATGGGCGTGGTATTGCTGCTGCGCTGATGCTGGGAGCTACCGGTGTCCAAGTAGGAACAAGATTTCTTGTCGCTTGTGAATGCGACATTCATCAGACGTATAAAGATAAGGTAATAAAGGCTAGAGATATTGATACTATTGTAACAGGTAAAAGGCTTGGTCACCCTGTCAGGTCTTTAAAAAGTCCGTTTTCAAGAGAGTTTTATACTAAAGAATATGATGCAACAATTACAAATGAAGAATTGGAAGCCTTTGGAGCAGGTGCTTTGCGCATTGCGGCAAATGAGGGCGATGAAAAACATGGTTGTTTTATGGCTGGTCAAATTTCAGGAATTATTCAGAAAGAACAGCCTGCAGCAGAGATAATAAGCGAAATGTTTGAACAGGCGGAAGCAGTCCTCTCCGGTGCAAGTAGATGGATAAGATAGCATTTGTCTTTTCCGGTCAAGGAGCACAATACAGGGGAATGGGAAGAGAGTTTTATGAGAGTTCCGCAAAAGCAAAGGCGGTTTTTGAAATGGCTGACCGCATCAGACCGGGAACATCATGGCAGTGTTTTAATGCTACGCAACAGGAACTTTCATTAACACTAAATACGCAGCCCTGTCTATATTGTATGGAGATGGCAACGGTAGCTGTACTGGACGAAAAGGGAGTAAAAGCGAATTATGTAGCAGGTTTCTCGCTTGGTGAGATAGTGGCGCTGGCTTACGCCGGTGCTTATTCAATTGAAGAAGGCTTTAAAATAGTCTGCGAAAGAGCAAAACTGATGAATGAGGCTACACAATCACAAAAAGGGAGAATGGCGGCTGTAATAGATCTTACGGAAGAACAAGTTGTACAGCTTTGTAACGGAATTGATGGTATATATCCCGTAAACTACAATTGTCCTTCACAAACGGTCGTGGCTGGCACCCCCGCCGGTATTGATTTATTATCTGAGCATGTAAAGGAAGCAGGAGGTAGGTCAGTTTTACTTGCGGTCGACGGAGCCTTCCATACGCCTTTTATGGAGTTAGCGGCAGACCGATTGTTTGATTTCTTACAAGGGGTTGAAATTACAAGTCCCAAAATACCTGTTTACTCAAATTTAACTGCAAATCCTTACGGATCAAAAAGTGATGAAATCAAGGTTCAGTTATCACGACAGGCTTGCAATGCAGTTTTGTGGCATAAGTCAATTATAAATATGATTGAAGACGGTGTTGTTACGTTTGTGGAGATTGGCACCGGGAAAGTACTTTCAAGACTAATTAAAAAGTGTTTTCCGGATATAACTACACTTAATGTAGAGGATAATGAAAGCCTTAAGAATGCACTAACAGAGCTAATAGGGGGAGATACTTATGCTTAGTGGTAAGACGGCTGTCATTACGGGTGCTTCAAGAGGCATAGGTCGTTCTATTGCATTGAAGATGGCCGATTATGGCGCGGATATTGCAATTATTTATGCAGGGAATGAGCATGCGGCTTCGCAAACAGTGGATTTAATTGCACAGAAAGGGAAAATGGCTAAAGCATATTGCTGCAATGTATCAGATTTTGGGGCAGTAGGTATCCTAATAAAACAAATAGTATTGGACTTCGGAGGCATAGATATTTTGGTCAATAATGCCGGAATAACACGTGACAAACTTATAGCAACAATGAAAGAAGAGGATTATGACGCAGTATTAGATACTAACTTAAAAGGTGCTTTCAATATGATTAAACATTCGTGTATGTATTTTATAAAAAAACGCTCCGGCAGAATAATTAATATAAGTTCAATTTCCGGCTTGATGGGACTTGCGGGTCAAGCAAATTATGCTGCTTCGAAAGCAGGGATTATTGGACTTACAAAGTCCTGCGCAAGAGAATTTGCTTCTCGTGGTATAACCTGTAATGCAATCGCTCCCGGCTATATAGAAACTGAGATGACGAAAGACTTGGCTGAGGATGTTAAAGCATATTATATTAATGCAATTCCGCTAAAGAAAATGGGTACACCGGATGATGTTGCAAATCTTGCAGTTTTTCTTGCGAGTGGAGGTGCAAGCTATATTACCGGAGAAGTAATCAAGGTCGATGGTGGACTTTATATTTAATCTTACACAACTTGTATTTTCGAAAGGAGAAAATTATGAGAAGGGTCGTAATAACCGGAATGGGAGCTATTTCACCTGTAGGGAATGACATTAAAACCGTATGGGAAAGCTTAATTTCAGGGAAATGCGGGATTGATTTTATAAAAGGTTTTAATACTTCGGATTTTAAGGTGAAAGTTGCCGCTGAGGTCAAAGATTTTGACCCGCTTTTATATATGGAGAAAAATGAAATACGTAGGAACGATTTATTTACTCTATATGCGATGGCAGCAGCAACGCAAGCTATGGAGGCGAGCGGACTTGCCGGTAAAATTGATCCTGAGAGATTAGGAGTGTATATCGGGTCAGGAATTGGCGGGATACATACATTTTTTAATGAGTGTGAGAGATTTGCAGATGGCGGTGCACGAAAGGTTTCACCTCTATTTATCCCGAAAATTATAATGAATATGGCGGCAGGTGCTGTTTCAATTAAATTTGAAGCAAAGGGCCCGGCAGTTCCAATGGCAACCGCATGCGCAACGTCAACAAATTTAATAGGAGAAGCTTTTCGAGCTATTAAATTCGGGTATGCCGATGCGATTATAACAGGCGGTGCTGAGGCAACGATTAATCCACTTGCCCTTGCCGGTTTTTCGAATATGATGGCGCTTTCTACGAAAAATATAGTAGATGAAAGTTCTATACCCTTTGATAAAAGGCGAGATGGTTTTGTGATGGGAGAGGGTGCGGGAATGCTTATACTTGAGGAGCTTGAACATGCCAAAGAAAGAGGGGCAAAAATCTATGCAGAGATAATCGGCTATGGTAATACTTGTGATGCTTATCATATTACCGCTCCCGAACCGGAGGGTGGCGGAGCTGCACGAGCAATAGAACTCGCATTGCAAGAGGCTAACTTATCCGTTATGGAGAATATATATATTAATGCACACGGAACTAGTACACCTTTAAATGACAAAGTTGAAACCAATGCCATCAAGAGTGTATTCAAAGAGCAGGCGAAGAATATCCCGATAAGTTCAACTAAATCAATGACGGGGCATATGTTAGGCGCAGCGGGAGCAATTGAAGCAATCGCTTGTATTATGGCTTTAGAAAAAGGAATAATCCCACCGACAATCAATTACAGAGAACCTGATCCCGATTGTTATTTAGATTATGTACCTAACAAAGCAAGAAAAGTAAATATAGATTATGCAATCTCGAATTCGCTTGGTTTTGGTGGTCATAACGCAAGTATCATCTTTAAAAAGGTTTGAATGGAGTGATTAAAATGAACATAAAACAGATTAGAGAACTTGCTGAAATTTTGGAAGCAAACAAACTAACAGTAATTGAGGTAACTGAGGGCGAAACCAAAATCAGGCTTGAGAAAAATTGCGGACAGTCCTATGCTTTGGAAACTGTACCACAGGTTGCACAATTAAAACAACTATTCCCGGTAGCAGAAGAAAACTCTGTTATTGCGGATGCAGCGGTAGATTTTAATAAGATTAAAGAGGTGAAATCACCGATGGTTGGTATTTTTTATGAAAGACCGGCACCGGGTGCGAAACCCTATGTAAAAATTGGCAGTAAAGTTAAAAAGGGCGATGTTATCTGCATGATTGAGGCGATGAAATTAATGAACGAAATTACTTCGGATACAGATGGTGAGATTGTTGACATCTGCGCTAAAAACGGTCAGATTGTCGAGTTTTCTGAAGTACTTTTCAAGATATTTTAGGGTGTGACCAAGATGAATAGAGAAGAAATTAAAAATATAATTCCTCACAGAGAACCGATGCTGTTGATTGATGAAGGATATGCAATTGACGAAGTGAGCGGAGTTGGAAGTTATACTGTAAGAGGTAATGAATGGTTTTTACAGGGGCATTTCCCGGGAAATCCGGTTGTTCCGGGAGTTATTCTATGTGAAATGATGGCACAGTCATGTTGTGTGGTTCTTGGCAATCGAATTAAAGGCTTTAACACATATTTCACCGGGATTGATAATGTAAGATTCAAAAATAAAGTACGTCCGGGCGATGTTTTTGATATTGAATGTACAATGACAAGAATTAAGCACCCATTCTACTTTGTAAAAGTAAGGGGCAGCGTCGATGGTAAACTCTGTGTTAGCGGAGAATTTTCGTTTGCGCTTGTAAAATAAAGGTGGCGTAATTATGTTTTCAAAAATATTGATAGCAAATCGTGGCGAAATTGCTGTTCGAATAATAAGAGCTTGCAAAGAAATGGGGATTTCAACAGTAGCAGTTTTTTCCGAGGCCGACAGGGATGCTCTTCATGTAAGTCTTGCCGACGAAAGTTATTGTATTGGACCTGCAACGGTTAGTGATAGTTATTTAAATATCACTGCTATTCTATCAGCTACTATATTATCAGGGGCTCAGGCAATACATCCCGGATACGGTTTGCTTTCTGAAAATTCAAGATTTGTGGAACTTTGTGAGAAATGCAATATATCGTTTATTGGCCCTTCATCTGAAATAATGTCGAAGATGGGTAATAAAGAAAATGCGAAAATGACGATGATTAATGCAGGTATACCTGTTGTGCCGGGGTGTGGAGTGACAGAAGACGTTGCCATAGCTAAGGAGAAAGCTTCTGATATAGGATATCCGGTGCTTATTAAAGCGAGCTTTGGCGGAGGCGGTAAAGGCATACGTGTTGTCAATAGTTCAGAAGAATTTGAAAATGCATTTTTGTTAGCCGGCAATGAAGCCCAATCAGCCTTTGGTGATAGTTCTTTGTATATTGAGAAGTACTTACCCTCTGTAAAACATATAGAGATGCAAATCTTAGCTGATAATTATGGGAATGTGGTTTGCCTTGGAGAACGCGATTGTTCGTTGCAAAGGAAAAATCAGAAACTTATCGAGGAAAGTCCTTCTCCTGTTATTACCGAGAAAATAAGAGATCAAATGATAAAAACAGCTAAGAAAGCTGTCGAAGTGACAGGTTATAGAAATGCCGGAACAATAGAGTTTTTGTTATCAAATGGTGAATTTTACTTTATGGAAATGAATACACGTCTGCAAGTTGAACATGCCGTAACTGAAATGGTAACAGGCATCGATCTGGTAAAATGGCAGATTAGAATTGCTGCAGGGCAGGAATTATTATTTACTCAAAATGATATTGTCATATCCGGAAATGCAATTGAGTGTAGAATAAATGCTGAAGATCCTTCCAAAAATTTCTCGCCCAGCAGTGGGAAGATTACATTACTTCATATTCCCGGTGGTCCATGGGTAAGATTCGATACAGCTTTATATCAGGATTATTCTGTTCCGCCTTATTATGATTCGATGATTGGCAAATTAATTGTTCATGCTAAAACCAGAGAAGAGGCAATCAGAAAGATGAAAGCGGCTCTTTGTGAACTTGTTATAGAAGGAATTTGTTGTAATATCGACTTGCAAACAGAGCTATTATCCGATGAAACATTTATTAGGGGTGATTATTATACTGACTTTATGGAGAAATGGAGCGATGAATAATGTTGAAAAAAGGACTTTTTAAAAGGCCGAAGAATGAACTTGAAACATATGATAAACACGCAAAGACAGCGCTTCCATCTGTTCCTGATGAGATGTGTATAGTCTGTCCTACCTGCAAAACAGCTTTGTTTGTTTCTGATCTTGCTGACAACTATAATGTCTGCACAAAATGCTCACATCATTTCAGAATTAATATGCGTCAAAGGATTAATCATATTGCCGATTCCGGAAGTTTTACAGAGTTATATAGCGAATTAAATTCTAAAAATTTGCTCAATTTTCCCGGTTATGATAAAAAGCTTGAACATGCTTTGCTGGAAAGTAACGAAAAAGAGGCCGTTATTTGTGGAACAGCTAAGATTGGCGGTTATTTAAGTGCAATCTTCGTTATGGAACCCTATTTTATGATGGGAAGCATGGGTACTGTTGTTGGGGAAAAGATTACACGAATATTTGAATATGCGCTGGATAATAAACTTCCGGTTGTAGGTTTTACTGTCTCCGGTGGCGCCAGAATGCAGGAAGGAATATTTTCTTTAATGCAAATGGCGAAAACCAGCGGAGCCGTAAAAAGACACAGTGATGCTGGGAATTTATATATTGCTGTATTGACAGATCCTACAACCGGAGGAGTTACTGCAAGTTTCGCAATGGAAGGCGACATAATTATTGCTGAACCAAAGGCATTGATCGGGTTTGCCGGACCTAAAATTGTTGAACAGACCATAAAACAAAAATTGCCGGTGAACTTTCAAAGAGCTGAGACACTGAAAGAAAAAGGTTTTGTTGATGAAGTGGTTGATAGAAGAAAACAGAAAGAGTATATTACTAAAATATTATCATTCCATTGTAATGCGGAGGTGTTGTAATGGAAGCATATGAAAGAGTAAAGGTGGCGCGCTCGAAAAATAGAGCGACGGGTATCGATTTCATTTCTAATATTATTGAAGATTTTACCGAGCTGCATGGAGATAGGTGTTTCGGTGATGATGGAGCAGTTGTAGCCGGAATAGGCTGCATTAATGGTCAAGCTGTAACAGTTATTGCACTTGAAAAAGGAAAAGATACAAAAGACCGTATTCGTCGTAATTTCGGATCGGCTCATCCGGAAGGATATAGAAAAGCTTTAAGGCAGATGAAGCTCGCCGAGAAATTTCAAAGACCCATTATATGTTTTGTTGATACTTCGGGGGCGTATCCGGGAATTGGTGCAGAAGAACGCGGACAAGGGTATGCTATTGCACAGAATTTAATGGAGATGATGACGCTAAAGGTTCCGATTATATCAATTTTTATTGGAGAAGGTGGCAGTGGTGGTGCGCTCGCACTTGCTGTTGCCAACCAGGTCTGGATGCTGGAAAATTCTGTTTACTCTGTAATTGCCCCTGAGAATTGTGCGAGTATTCTTTGGAAGGATTTTTCCAAAACGAAGGAAGTTGCAGAAAGTTTAAAATTAACCGCAGATTATCTGCTCGAATTTGGCATTATAGAGAAAATAATTATAGAACAAAATGATTTTTCTCAAGTTTATGACACGATAAAAGATGAACTTAATCAGACTTTGCAAGAATTAGGGGGAAAAAGCACAGAAGAACTTCTTAATGAGAGATACAACAGGTTTAGAAGGATTGGGGGTGGTGAATGATGATTACGATTGTTACCGACAGCACAGCTTATATGACAAAAAAAGTTGCGCAAAAATTGGGCGTGAGAGTAGTTCCCGTTAATTACTCAGTAAACGAGAAACGTTTGTACGAGAGTTACAGTGATCATAATGGGGATTATATTTCTCTAATTTCGAACGCAAACGATTTAAAAACAGCGCAGGCATCTGTTACCACATTTTCCAATGTATTTGAAGAGCTAATTGCAAACGGATTTCAGATTTTATGTATTGTTATGTCTTCACGTTTAAGCGGCATGTACAGTAGTGCTTCAATTGCAGCGAGAGAAGTGGATAGTGAAAATATCTCAGTAGTTGATTCGCTCACAACTGCAGGCGGTATGGAATTGTTGGCGAAAAAATCTCGAGAATTTATTGACAATGGTCTCTCTTTATGGGAGTTAACTGCTGCAATTGAGAAAGAAAGAGATAAAGTTGGGATTGTCTTTTCGGTTGATGATATGGAATCTTTGCGCCGGAGCGGAAGAGTTGGTAAAGTTCGCCATTCAATGGGTACGATTCTGAATTTAAAGCCGATTCTAATCTGTGAAAACGGAGCTGTAATATCTTGTGATATTGCAAGAGGAAAGACTGATCAGATACGTAAATTGACAGAACAAATACCGGAAAATGCTCATGAGGTAATTATTCATTACATAAGCGAACAAGAACTTGCTGTTTCATTATTCTATTCGATAAGAAAAAGATTTCCGTTAATTAAGATAAAACTTGCTGTTGTTGGGCCTGTTCTTGGAATCCATTTAGGTTTGGGTGTTGTTGCAGCTGCTTGGATTACTAAATAATAGAATAATAAGCTATAAATATTAAATTTTAAAAACACTGATTTTTACAAAGATTTTAAGCATAGTTGCCGGAAGTAGCAGTTATGCTTTTTTATAATATATTTTCTAAGTTATTTAGCATAAAAAAGGTTTTTACATATATTTTGCGAATATAAGTATTAGGTGGATTAGTTTCTAATTACCGATTAATAAATTTAGGAGTGGTTAGATGTTGACAGTAGCTTTACTGGGTAGGATTGTCTTTGACCCGGAGGTCAAAGAGGTGGGAGAAAACAAGGATAAAAAGGTGTTAAATAATCGATTGGCTGTATCAATCGGTAAAGAGAAAACGACTTTTATCGATTTTGAAGCGTGGGGTAATACCGCTGAATTAATTGAGAGATACTATATTAAGGGTAACGAAATCTTGATGGAGGGTCACTTAATCAATAAAACTAAAAAACGAGAAGAATTAGAATACGAAACCGTTGCTTTTCAAATTGACCGGATAATATTCACTTATGGTAATAAGCGAAAAGAAGAGATGGAGACGAAAGAGGAATAATTAATGTATAGGCGTTTTTTACTGCTTATTATAGTGTTTATGTTGATTTTCGCTGGTGGCGTTGATGCGGTCACATATCAGGGTGGAGTTCAACTCGTGAATGAGGCTGGTTGGAATGCATACAAGACCGGGGAAAGGCTTGCATCGTCACTCCCATATTATATTGAGGATGCACTTAGTAATAAACATTATTTTAATCTTGAGTTATGGGAAACACGCGGGTTGGTTGTTTACGGTGATTATCGTTCAATTTATCCAAATGATTTTAAAGAATCAACTCTTAACCCCGATGGTAAACCTTATTATGGCAGTGGTGAATATCGTTATCATGGATATAGCGTTGATGGTACTAAACTAAATAATCAGCAGTTCCCTGATGATGTGGTAGGTAGCGATAACTTAATTGCACGTAATTGGGTTTATGAACCATGGCAACAGCGGAGCGTTGGGAATCCGGCTTTTCGGCAGTTTATTGGCGTTGAGGCGAGTGTATATAATCGATTAGCGTTGACGGGTCGCTCGACAGAGGCTGCTTTGGTTGCCAAGTGGATTAACCAAAGCGTCAATTTTATTTATCGGGGAACATGGACAGGCAATGATATCGTTACCGATCTTGATCCGGTACATTATCTGAACATTGATTCTGCGCCTACAGCCTATCAAAGTGGACAGGGAACTCTTCTTCATATAACCGATAATCAGAAAGTCTATTATCAGACATTCCCCCTTGCACGTTACAAAAAAGAACCTACACCAATTACTGCAGAGATTACCGGGATTACTACTGTTGCTATCTCCGCAGATGGGGACCTAACGTTAGAAATTGCGGCACAGGCTGAAATAGACGACAGCGCATATATTGGAAATAGTATTTTGGAATCAATATATTATACACGGTTAGACATTAGTGAATGGAATTTTGTTTTAAGTAATAACTTGATTTCTGATAGGCTAAGCGTTGTTGGAATAGCAAGGAATGATATGAAAGAGGGACATTATCAGTTTTTGTTGCAGGTGCCCAATGAAAGTTATCAGGGTCTGTTAGATTTAAGTGGGAGTTTCAATATTAGTTTTCTTTTAGAGGCGCAAGCGATTTATGCAACCAATGATTATAGTAGTGTGCAAGCGACTGCGAGCAAGCGAATTAATGGGTCAGTTGAGTCAGAGATTGTTGTTGATGAGAAGAAAAATGTAAGTTTTTATGTGGAAGCCCCAACACAAATCCTTGATGTAGATCGGTTCGCTATCCAACTAATTGAGTACGATGTATCATCAGCCGTTGAACGCTATGTAGTTCTTAATGGTCAGCGGCTGAGCTTACAGGAGGCTAATGAGTTTGTCAGCGGCTCTTATCAATTTCCGAAGCTACAAGAGGATCGAATTTATCAATATTCAATTAACTATATCGACGATAATGGCGAGCGTTTTTTCTATAGTTCATCGGTGATCGTATATGACTCTATTCCACGTGCCCAGGTAAGGGTTGTCGGGACTCTAAAAGAGAATCGTAAGCTAATAATTACAGCTGACGAGAGTATAAGTTCCGGTTATTTGCAATCGCATTCGGCAATTGCTATTACACAATTTACAATTAAGAGTGAGCTTGGTGAACAACTGTACTACCGTACGAGCACGAACCAACTCAAAGAGTTTTTAAGTAAGAGTTCAGGTGGTTTCCAAGTTGAAGTAACGGTGGCTAATCAGTATGGGGAGCGGAACTATTGTTTAGAATTGTATATTGCACCTGACCATCCACCGGATATTATCGCACATGTATGGAAGAACCGGCTCGCTCGGGCTGAGGCGCTTGATCTTTTTTGTGAGGCGGCATCGCTTGATGATGATGGTATTTCTGAGATAAAGTATTGCATTTATTATTTAAATGAAAAAGATGAGTGGCAGATAGAGTCGAGTGGCTTATATGATGAAAATTTCAGTTACTTACCTGTAAAATTAGGAGAATATAAAATTAGTTTTACGGCAATTGAAAAGTTCGGAGAAGAAACTTTGGTTGAGTACATCGAGTTCGGCGACTACCGCAGTACTACTGTTATGCGCGAATTCGTGGTCGATAATCTAATGCCAATCACAATTTTGTATTCTGATATCGAGCGACCGCTATCTAATGTCGAATTGATAATGTTACTTGATGAAGGGTTGGATGAAGCAACGAGAAACCGCCTAAAAAACGACCGTATAACAATAATCAATCGTTTTCGTAATAATGGGATTAATGCGATGGTTGAATTTTGGGATTTAAAAGGTTATCTGACAGAGCAGACTGCTTACCAAACTTTGGCAACCGGTAGTAGTTATCCGCCTGCAACTCTTAAATATGATCAGAACGGTTATAGCGGGACGTTGCAACGTACTAGTGTAAACAATTATCCTTACACGGTTGACTATGGAAGTTATTATACCTTTACCGACAGTATGACGGCTTCAACATCAGGATCCGGTTATAGTTATTCTGTCTATTATAAAGGTGTCTTGCAGTCAAGTTATGGGACTGACACGCCTTCAGTTGAGTACTATGACGCCGGCGGTTACTCAGGTGTTCTGTATAAAGATAATGCTTGGCAGAGTGGAAAAGACACAGTTATTAATGGTGACTATATGTATGTGACAATTTACTACACTGCAACCTACTCAGGTGTAGTATCTCGTAGTTGGCGTGAGTGGATACCTGATTATGTCGTTTATGATGACTATTACGGCAATTATTCCGGTAAAGTAACGAAGAGCGTTAAGCAGGATTTTAACTATCAATTCTCGAACCGGAGCAGCAAGTATTTGGTTTATTACACCGGTGGGAAGGTGAATAATCTCACAGATTTTCAACAATTACACAACATTATACCCCTCGCAACAACCGTTCTGATTGGGACAGGAAACAGCATAAATCAGTTACAGACTAATCATTTTATGGATGCCGGCAGTGATTATAATTCAATAATAGCTGAGATAATAGGGATAATACAGAATCATGAGCCGCTACCCAGCCAGTTTACTGTATTACTTAATGAACAGTTTACAATCAATTATTCAGATATTGACTATGAGGGAGACCCACTTGTTGAGAGAGGCCTACAATATGTTCATAATGTTGATTTCCTCGATAATTCGTTGGGACCGGAACAAGGCTGTAATGCAAACTATTCTGATCAGGGTTATGATGATTACACTAAAACTTCATTTACGAAACCGGGGTTATTTACGATTTACCGTCGCATCAAAGATGAGCCTATAGGTTACCCAAGTCATGGCGGTTATTCAAATGTTGCTTCGCTGCAAATCATTGCCCATCGAGCACCGATTGCAAATCTACAAATTATTAACAAGTATAATTATCAAATCCAAAAGTACGATATCACATATGTTGATCTATCGTATGATCCGGATTTTCAATTTAAGCGCGGTGATAAAGGAATAGTAAATAGGTCTTTTAAATATAAGAGTGAGACAGGTACTTGGATATTTGCTTGGCCGAATCAACTTGAGCCGGGAAGCTATCAGGTCGAGTATCAGGTAATGGATTGTTATGGTGTATGGTCACAACCATTCAGCCTTAGTTTCCAGTTGCCGGTTGCACCACCCACACCGGCGTTAGATATTATAGGCTATGTTAAGCATACAAAGGGGTGGGAAGATAATCGAAAGCAGTTCAATTTTGCGCGAAGTGGTAACTACAATCTTCCACTGACAGTTGCACATTTCTTTGCCGGCGAGGAATTGGTTTTAGAGGCGGAAACTTGCGGTAATCCGGCGAACGTCTTTGTGGAGATAGTGGGGACGAACTTGACGACGCAATTGCAGTCTGTGGGTAATAATCTGTGGAAAGGGACCATTTGGAATAGTGAAATGATGAGTTGGAAAGGGCGACAATTGATTGTTCGATTCTATGCGGCAAAACCAAATATTCCGACAGCATATGATGATGTGCTGATTGAAATAGTCGATGAAAAATATTGGCGGCAACACCGTTTGTATTGATTTTTTTAAGTATTATTTTAAATTATCTAATTTTTCTGAATTTATTGACACCTCTCTCATAAAATAATAGTATTAACCTATTATGCATATATGATGGAGGGTGAGAAGCTTGAGCTTATTAAATGAAACGATAGGTGATTACCTTGATAAGATTGCTGCGGCATATCCAAAGACGGAAGCATTAGTCAGCAACGAGAGAAATTTCCGCGCTAATTATCAGCAGTTTAACGAGCTCTGTCGGACCGTTGCTAAAGGTTTTATGGCGATGGGAATACAGAAAGGTGATCATGTTGCAATTTGGGCTACCAATTACCCGGAATGGGTACTGACACAGTTTGCAACTGCTAAGATGGGTGCGGTACTAGTCACGGTTAATACAAACTATAAAATCTTCGAGGTGGAGTTCCTACTTCGACAGTCCGATTCACAGACTTTAATTATGAATCGGGGTTTTAAAGATAGCGACTATGTGAAAATTATTAATGAGCTCTGTCCGGAATTGGCTACTGCACAAGCAGGAGAGTTAAAATCAGAGCGGTTACCGCATCTTAAAAATATTATTTATCTTGATGATGATACACCGGCAGGTATGTTTAACTGGCAATACCTTTACGATTTAGCTGAACAGGTTAGTGATGATGAGTTGGACGCACGGCAAGCATCGCTTGACAAAGATGATGTTATTAATATGCAGTACACTTCAGGTACAACCGGCTTTCCGAAAGGCGTTATGCTAACGCACTACAATATTTTAAATAACGGGAAAAGCATTGGCGATTATATGAGATTGACAGAGAAAGATCGGATGCTGATCCATGTTCCACTTTTTCACTGTTTTGGTTGTGTACTTAGCACTATGGCTTGTGTGACGCACGGTTCAACAATGGTTCTTCTAAACCACTTTAATCCAATTAAAGCGATGAACCTTATCCAGCAGGAGAGCTGCACAGCTGTTAATGGTGTTCCGACAATGTTTATCGCGATGTTAGAAAATGAGAACTTTAAAAATTATGATATGACATCCTTGCGGACGGGGATTATGGCCGGTTCGCCGTGTCCAATTAAAACAATGCGTCAGACGGTTGACGAGATGGGGATGCACGATGTTACTATAGTATATGGACAAACTGAAGCTTCTCCCGGTTGTACAATGACTTCTGTTGATGATTCGCTTGAACATCGAGTCACAACTGTAGGTCGTGTGATGCCGTTTATTGAAGCAAAAATAGTCGATCCG
Organism: uncultured Caryophanales bacterium; assembly: GCA_964637775.1. Taxonomy (GTDB): domain Bacteria; phylum Bacillota; class Bacilli; order Tepidibacillales; family Tepidibacillaceae; genus CAYZPB01. The sequence continues at coordinate 33,141 of CAZWWX010000006.1, read as the reverse complement.
GAAACAGGTGAAGTATTACCGCCTAATACGAACGGAGAATTTGTGGTTAGAGGTTACAATATTATGAAAGGTTATTACAAGCTTCCGGAAGCAACTGCCCAAGCAATCGATGAAGATGGCTGGCTATATACCGGTGACATTGCATCAATGGATGAAGATGGGTATTATAAGATTACGGGTAGAATTAAAGATATGATTATTCGTGGCGGTGAAAATATTTATCCTAAAGAGATTGAGGAATGTTTGCGGACCAACGATGCAGTACTTGACGTTCAGGTTATCGGTGTTCCGAGTAAGGTTTATGGTGAGGAAATCATGGCCTGTGTTATTTTGAAAGATGGCTACATTCGGACTGAAGAGGAAATTAAACAATTTGTGCTTGATCTTATGGCAAGACATAAGGTACCAAAGTATGTCTGGTTCATGGAAGAATTTCCAATGACCGCAAGCGGAAAGATTAAGAAGTTCGAGTTGAAAGATGCAGCGATTGAGAAGTTTAAACTTCAAGATGCAGCTAATATTGAGACTGCTTAGGTAGTTAGCGATAAATGGAGAGGTGATAGTATGAAGATTAGCTTTTCAACTTTGGGTTGCCCGACATGGTCATGGGAGGATATCCTTTCGATGACTAAGGATCTTGGTTATGATGGTATTGAAGTACGCGGGATTGAAAATGAACTTTACGCACCTAACAGCGGTCCTTTTCTACCGGTGAATATTGAGCGGACAAAATCGGTTTTAAAAGATAAACAGATTGAAATATCCTGTTTAACTTCGGCATGTTATCTTTTTGATAAGAAAAATATTGAGCGCCAGATGAAGGAGGGAATCGACTATATTTATTTAGCTCAGAACTTGGGAGTTAAGTATGTGCGAGTGTTGGGAGACGAACAGCCATATTCAAGAGATGATATAGATGTTGATTTCGTTGCCGCCAACCTTCAGGAATTGGCAAACTATGCTGATGGTAGAGATGTTATGGTGTTGATTGAAACTAATGGAGTCTTTGCTGATTCGAAGATTCTTTTATCTTTATTAGAGAAGGTTAATAAGCTGAATGTTGGTGTTCTCTGGGATATACACCATCCATATCGGTATATGAATGAACCAATGGCGGAGACTTATAACCGCTTGAAACCTTATATTAGACACGTGCACTTTAAGGATTCTTTGATGAGCGAGGGTAAGATTACATATAAGATGGTTGGATATGGCGATCTGCCAATTGCCGAAGTTCTTGAACTTCTAAAAGCTGATAATTATACTGACTATATATCGCTTGAGTGGGTAAAAAGATGGGATACGACTCTTGAAGCGCCGGCAATAGCCTTTCCGCATTTTATCAATTTTGTAAAAAGATATATTTAGATTAAACTGGGGGTATTGGATCAATGAATTGCAACAAGAACCTTGATGAGGTTTATAGACATCTTTTTGATGAGGGCGGTTTTCTAACCGTCAAGAATGGTGATATTGTTAACACAATGACAATTTCCTGGGGTAGCATTGGCTATATGTGGAATCGCTATGTGTTTACCGTACTTGTTAGAAAGACGCGTTACACTTTTGGGTTGTTGGAAACAGGTGATTCATTCACCGTTAGTGTGCCATTTGGTAATAAGATGAGTGATGCTCTTAAGATATGTGGAACTAAGTCAGGCAGAGATATCGATAAAGAGAAATTAGCTGAACTCAATTATCTGCCGGGTCGAGTCGTTGACACACCGGTAGTGGGCAACTGCAATATGTACTATGAGTGTAAAATCGTTTATAAACATCCGGAGGACCCGGCACTGATTATAGCACCGGACATCCATGAACTGTATGATAATGACTACCATACGATCTACTATGGTGAAATTGTCGCTTGTTACGAAGAATAAAATAGAAAAGACCGTCGATTCGACGGTCTTTATTTCTTTTTAATTGACATGAATGAAATCCTCTCTTACGATTGCAATTAACGTTTCTATAGCCTTTGTAGCGTCTCTTAACTCTAATTTCTCAAGCTGGCTTAAGTTAGAAAGGGCCAAATAGTTATCCGGAGGTTGCCCCTCTCTTTGTTTTGCAAGATTTTCTGAAATTCGGAGTCGCATTATCGTATTAAACGCTTGTCTCAGCTCACCGGCAAGTGAACCGGACAACGCCCCTTGCTCTTGCAAAAACTTAATCCGTTCCAATGTGTTGGTTGTCGTTGCCTGTCTGCTCATCGCCAACAAACGAACGCAGTCGATTAAAAAGACAGAGAACGAAGTTTTTAAATCTAGCACATTCCGCTGATCTTTAACATTGATACCGACGAGATTACCGAACAGACTGACCGGAAGTTTGCCGAGAGTTGCATCATGCGCAAGGAAGCTTAAGGCGAGTGGTAGGGATTTGAAATTCTTATTTACAAAGGTGCGTAGCTCATCAGCTAAAGGCTTATAGCCATAGACAGGACGAAAATCGAGAAAAATTGTCAGTAGTCTAATGTTTTCTGAATCTAATACGTTGACCCAATTAGCAACCTTTTTATTCCATTCAGCAGTATTTCCCCGCCAATTCGGATAGCGCGCCATTACATTGCCGGGGCAATGAGCAAAACCACAAGTGATCAGACCATCATTTATTAACTCTGATAACCTTTTGAAATAATTATCGACTTTTTTAGATTCCTCCGGGTCGGTTACCGTTTCGTAGATTATAGCGTTATCTTGGTCGGTTCGCAGGAACTGCTCACGCCGACCGCTACTACCCATCGTCAACCAGCAAAATTTAACCGGGGCCGGCCCGAGCTCAGGTGTTAAATCGGCAAGTGCAAGGTCGATAACCTGTCGTGTTAAACGATCATAAAACTCGGTAATAATATCGAGGATTTCCAGTATAGGTGCTCGTTCAATCATCAGTCCGTTTAGCACCTGTTCAATCTCTAAGCCAACTTGTGCTAAGTCATTAAGATTAGACTGCGTTTCTAAGCGATCGATAACACTGATTACGCCACTGCTCCGAGTTCTAATCAGGTCGCGTACCGTTATAATTCCAATTGGTTGATTTTGCTCGATAACGATAGCATGCTTCACCTTTGCCTTAGTCATTGCCAAAAGAACTTGATAATAAAATGCATCAGGGCTGATTAGTAGTGGCTCTTTAAATACAATCTCGGCTGCTGTATGTTTTTCTGGCGAAAGTTTCTTTGCCAATACATTGGCAACCAGGTCTTTTTCGGTAACAGAACCAACAACCTGGTTGTTTTCGTCAGTGATTACGATACTACTGACATGACTTTCGCTCATTTTCTGAGCGACCTCTGCTATAGTATTGTTAGGATTTGCCGTAACAACAGGTGAATTCATTAGCTCGCTTGCCCGTTTCTGAGCGCCCTGATTTTCCTGTGTAATAATGCTATGCATTACGCCTTCGTCCATCGGAATTTTGTTTATTAGGGCATAGAAGTGGTCAGCAACCATCTGACTAAATTGAATAGCAAAAACACCATTATTCTCTATCAGGAATTCAATGTCTTGGCTTTTGATAATTAGACATTCAAGCTCTGTTACGGCTTTAACGGTTGCGACATACGACTTTTTCGATAAGATTACCGTCTCGCCAAAGAAACTGTCAACTCCCCGGTAATCAAGCACCATGCTTTCGCCTTTACTGTTCTTTACAGAAATTTCTGCAAGCCCGGAGATGATAATGAATAGCTGGTCTTTCGAACTTTCTCCACCATGAAAAATAAAACTATCCGCAGGATAAACCTGACGCTCAACTCTTGCTGCAAGAAGCTCTAACATCTGTTCCGGTAGGGATGAGAACGGTGAAATACGCTTTAAAAAACTCTGGTAGGAATGGTTATGATTTGTTGGTTTGTTGTCATTCATAGAACTTCCTCTCTTTCATTAAGAGTAATTATTCCGTTCTCACAAAGAAACCAGATGCGAGCCAACTAGCTAGCGCAAAAATTATATAGATTGCCTGTGTCGCTGTACCACCTTGCAATAATAGCTGCAGAACCACACCGATTCCGAGTGCCGGAATCACGATTAGCAGTGTACGTAAGATTCGTTCGAAGCCCTTTTTTGGTGGTATTGGCCAAAGCTTTGAGAAAATAACGCCGAGTGCCGTGCCAAGGAAGATTATTACAGCGATTTGCAGTAGCACCAACCAATCTGGGAAAGGCCAGGCAGCCAAGTAATGACCGATTAGATAGAATAGATCAACTATCAGGGTAAGACCGAGCGCCCTGCGAACAACTTGCAAGTTAATAAATGGTACAAAGATATAGATAGTCAGCGTTATTGCTGCCAGTATAGATAGTACAAGCATCGATTACCCTCCTTTTGACCGCCTCAATTATTTATATAAGTTAAGTTTTATAAGCGATAGACATAATTAGCGGGAGAATCTTTTCTCCCACTAATTATATCAGATTATATTTTGATTGAAATTAGTTGTTATCAGATCCCAATTCACGTGGAATTCGGATATTCTCTACCAATTCTTGAATTTCCTTCGGTGGCGGTGCAGTTAACCGGGCAACTACGAATGCCACAACAAAGTTTATTACCATACCGATTGTGCCGATACCCATCGCTTCGACACCGAAGAAGCTGGTGATAATTGGCTTTGATGTTCCAAGAATCTGAACCGAACGTATAAGCACAATCGTAACTAAAGTGAATGTGAGTCCTGACAGCATTCCGGCAATTGCCCCTTGTTTATTCATTCGCTTGGAGAATATCCCAAGAAAGATGCCGGGGAACAGACTTGATGCTGCCAGCCCAAAGGCGATTGCGACAACCTCCGCAACAAAGCCGGGCGGCTTAATACCGAAATAACCGGCGATAATAATCGAGATTACAATCATAATTCGGGCAACCCGTAAGCGTTGACGCTCAGTTGCAGATCTTCGAAAGATGCGGTAGTAAAGGTCATGCGACACCGCACTTGACATCGAGAGCACCAATCCCGAGGCGGTTGATAAGGCTGCGGCTACCCCTCCTGCCGCAACTAATGCTATGACAATCGGTGCAAGACTTGCAACCTCCGGCGTAGATAGAACGATAATATCTTTGTCGATCATGACTTCATTTACGCTGTTATCGCCGGAAAATTGAAGAATGCCGTCACCGTTTTTATCTTCAAATTTCAGGAGCCCGGTGTGCTCCCACTTTTCAACCCACTCTATCTCCATTACTTGTTCAATCGGCTGATTATTTAAACTGTCGATTAAATTATATTTCGCAAACATGCCAATTGCAGGAGCTGATGTGTATAGAAGTGCAATAAAGATAATTGCCCAAACGCCTGACCAGCGTGCTGCACGAACGCTCTTTGCAGTGTAGAATCGTGTGATAACGTGCGGTAGTCCCGCTGTGCCACACATCAGAGCTGCAACGATCATAAATACATTAAGTTTTGATAGGTTCTGAAAAGGCTCCATATAATTCTTGAGTCCTAACTCAACTTGAATATCGGATAAGCGCATCGCTATATCAGAAACTGCGAACGAGAATTGTGGCAATGGACTTCCTGTTAACTTTGATGAGATTGCAATCGCCGGAATCAAATAAGCAACAATCAGTACAAAGTACTGTGCAACCTGAGTCCATGTGATACTCTTCATCCCACCAAGAATTGCGAAACCGCCGACGATAGCTACACCGATAATAACTCCAAGGATTAAATCAATTTGCAAATAACGGCTGAAAACAATACCAACGCCACGCATCTGTCCGGCAACATAAGTTAAAGAGATTAGAATCGTCGCAACTGCCGCAACAGCGCGGGCAGCATTTGAATAGTAACGGTCACCGATGAAATCAGGTACAGTGTATCGACCGAATTTGCGCAGATATGGCGCAAGTAACATCGTTAATAGTACATAACCTCCTGTCCAACCCATTAGGTAGATTGCACCGTCATAACCAAGGAAGGAGATAAGACCCGCCATTGATAGGAAGGAAGCAGCTGACATCCAGTCGGCAGCGATTGCCGCGCCATTAGCTACGGCCGGAATATTTCCGCCGGCAACATAGAAGTTTTTAGTATCGATCGCTCTTGATAACCAACCGACAGCTATGTAGATTCCAAAAGTTACTACAATCAGAAGTATTGTTAGAAATTCTACTGACATGCTCTATTCCTCCTTAATATCCGTTACTTTAATCTCTTCAACATTAAACTTCTTATCCAAGTGGTCCATGCGTAACGCATAAATTAAGAGTAGGATAATAAATGTGAAGATCGAGCCTTGCTGGGCGAACCAGAAGGAAAGAGTAACTCCGAAAAATGGTACTTTGCTTAAAACATCTCCCAGCAGAATGCTGAAACCATAGGAGACAAGCGCCCAGAAAAATAGAAGAATAGCGATTAGGCTAACGTTCTTTTTCCAGTACTCCTTGGATTTGTTGGTCATTTTCGACATAACTGCACCTCCATTATTATTCTTCTCTTATTGTGCTCTGTTAATATGTTATTTTAGTCAGTGTTAGGCAACAAAAATTTCTAAGTCACCAAGTGTGCTGACGCCTCTTTTGCTAAGTTCCTTAATACTGATTTCCAGTATGCGCCCCGCCATTATTGCATCTCCCAGTGCGTTGTGACGTCCGACAGTTGGAATCCCTAATCGCTCACAGATTTCTTCCAGAGAACAGTTGGTAAACTGCGGGAAAAGCTTAACGATTATCTCTCTCGTGTCAATGCTTTGATGCGGAACCGAAAAATAACTTTGGTCCGATAGAGCCTGATTAAGAAACGAAAGGTCGAAGCTGATAATATGTGCTGCTAAAAGACTGTCTCCCACCCATTCAAAAAACTTCGGCAATTGTTCGAGTAGTTTTGGTTCATCCTCCACCAGCTGATAGTCGATTCCGGTTAGCCTTGTAACGACGGAAGGGATGTTCCGCTCCGGATTAAAAAGCTGATAATAGCTCTCGTCCGCAAGCAATTTGCCGTTATTGATTTTGACTGCACCAAGTGAGATTACACGGTCGTCTTGGTGTGGCTTAAACCCTGTAGTTTCAAGGTCGAAAACGGTAAAGCAGAGTTTCACGAGTTGCGCCTGTGGATTCGCCTTTAATGGTGTTTTTAGTAGTTCTTGTACCACATGTACCGGACGTTTTCGCTCAGTTGTTACCGGATTTTTGCCGGGTATTAGATTCGCAAGCATGTTAACCATTGAAGGACCTCCTAAATATCTTGCTTAGGGCCATTGTATTGTGCTTGCGGTATATCGGAAACAGATTTTCGGTGAATGGTTGTTTTTGCTCAGTGAGTGGCAATTATTAATTGTGGGTAGCATGAGCTTTCTGCACAAATTTATCGGTATTGATGTTATAATAAGTAAACAAAAGGAGGGAACCAATGAAACGAGTCCTATATTGGCTATTAGCGCTTGTTTTAATCGGGTTGGTGGCGATTTTTATCGCACCGGGACAGTGGCTGTTAATCAGTGTTTTGTTGGTTGCAAGCTTCTTCTTTGGTGCGTTTATTTTATTGTTACCACTAACAAAGGTTTCCCCGCCGGTGCAGGAATTAACCAAAGAGAAGGGTGGTTACCTTTCGCTTGATAGTACGCTACTGCTCGCGGAACGGACGCGTGGTTTTCTCCGCGAGGGATTGACGGAGGAATCAGCACTTGTGATTGCGGAAATTATTAAGGAGATTAGCGAAGTTGCGGCAGTCGCAATAACTGATACGGAGAAGGTACTTGCCTTTGTGGGCGAAGGCTGCGAGAAACATCCGGCAGGAAAACCAATCGTTACGACCGCAACGCGTGATGCGATAAAACATGGCAAAAGCATGATTGTGCGTAGTAAAGAGGGGTTTAATTGTCTCGAGCAGGATTGTCTCTGTCCATTGGAATCTGCTGTTATTATGCCGATTATTAAAAAGGATGAGGTCGTCGGCACGTTGAAATTATATGAAACGAAACATGGCACAATGCCGGAATATATTATTAGATTAGCTGCCGGATTAGTGCAGATACTAAGCATGCAGTTAGAGTTGGTCGATCTTGAGCGTCAGGCGCAGTTAACGACGGAGGCACAACTTGATGCTCTGCAGGCGCAGATTAACCCGCACTTTTTGTTTAATGCTTTGAATACGATTAATATGTATATTCTGAAGGATCCGGAGTATGCACGTTTTTTATTGGTGCGTTTATCAACATTGCTTCGCTATCTGCTGGGTAACAGTGGACGGTTTATCTCTTTGCGCGAGGAGATTAAATATATCGATAACTATGTCGTGATAGAGGAAGCACGCTTTATTGGTAAGATTCGTGTTTTACTTGATATCGACGAAAAAGCGAAGGATTGCAGTATCCCTGTATTTACAATTCAACCATTAGTCAATAATGCAATCTTACATGGTGTGCTACCAAAGGTAGGGCCGGGGATCATTAAGATTTCTGCCCATCGCATCGATGATGAGGTTGTAATTGCAGTAGAGGACAATGGAATCGGTATTCCAGAAGAGTATATACAGAAAATATTTGAACCGCGTTATGGTAGCGGGTGTGGTGTCGGAATTTCTAACGTTAATGAGCGTTTGAAAATTTTATATGGCGATGACTATGGTCTGCATATTGAAAGTGAGGACGGACAAGGTACGAAGGCCTGGTTCCGAATTCCCTATCAGCAGGCAACTGATGAGCAGGTGATGGAATGCGAATAAGAACTTTGATTGTCGATGACGAATATCCGGCTCGCGAGGAACTGCGGTTTCATTTAAGCAAATTTCCGGAGATTGAGGTGGTTGGTGAAGCGGCGAATGCAGCTGAGGCGCTGGCTCTGATCAATGCTGTTGACTATCAATTAGTCTTTCTTGACATAAATTTCCCGACAAGCAATGGCATTGAAATCGGCATGGAGATTGCAAAGACTAAAAATCCACCACTTATTATTTATGTCACAGCTCACGAAGGCTACGCGCTTAAGGCGTTTGATGTTGATGCGGTTGATTATATTTTAAAACCGATTGACGAGAAACGCTTACGGCGTGCGGTTGAACGAGTATTTAGCGAGTACGAAAAACGGAGTGGTAAAGCGCCGATTACTGAAAGTGAAGCAGATTCGTTGGTTGAAGACCCGGCTGCAGAAGAGAATGATACTAAGCACCTGACACGCTTAACAGCCGAATATCAAGGTAAATTAATCTTGGTTGATGTCCACGAAATAATCTTTGCGTATTCTGAAGATAACTATGTTTTTATTAAAACTTTCGATAAGAAGTTAATCAGTCGCTATACACTTAGTTCGCTTGCAGAGCGATTGGATCCAAAAAGTTTTTTCCGGACGCATCGAAGTTATCTCGTGAATCTCGATAAAGTGCTCGAAATCGTGCCATCTTTTCACGGTACTTATTCCTTAGTTGTTGAGGATAGAGAAGAGAGCAAAGTTCCGGTGAGCAGAATTCAGACAAAGGAATTGCGCAAGCTACTTTTATTTTAGAGAGAGGTCTAATGTACGAGATGAAAACCTTTAATCGTAAAATGAAATTTGCACTATTATCGATTATTTCGAATAGCACATTAATTATTATGAAAGCAATAGCCGGATTAGTTACAGGGTCCGTCAGTATTATTTCTGAGGCAATTCACTCTGCAATGGACCTTGTTGCTTCAATTATTGCTTTTTTTTCGGTTCGCTATGCTTCGAAACCTGCTGACGAGGATCATCCTTACGGCCATGGTAAGATTGAGAATATTTCCGGTTTTCTTGAGGCGCTGTTGATTTTTATTGCGGCGATTATAATTATTAAAGAGGCAATTACAAAGATAATCCATCCGGTTGCAATAAACATTACTACGATTGCGATTCTGGTAATGGTGGTGTCAGCATTAATTAATGTAATTGTATCGCGGCTACTTTACAAAGTAGCTCAGGAGGAAGACTCAGTGGCGTTGGAGGCCGACGCACTGCACTTGAAAACCGATGTTTATACTTCACTCGGCGTCGGATTGGGTTTGCTTATGATTAAACTAACTAACTGGTATATTCTTGACTCGATTATTGCGATTATTGTTGCTCTAATTATATTAAAAGAAGCATGGAATTTAAGCGTTAAAGCGTTTCAACCTTTACTTGATGCTCGTCTGTGTGACGAAGAAGAAGCGTGTATTATGCAGGTAATCGAACGTTACCGGGACCGATATGTGAATGTGCATAATCTGCGGACACGCAAAGCCGGACACATCAAACACATCGATTTTCATCTCTGCGTTGATGGCGATCAGCCGGTGAGTGTGGCGCACCAACTTTGTGATGAGATTGAGCAGGCGTTAGCTGTTGAGATTAAAAATACTAATGTCAGTATACATATTGAGCCCTGTAATTGTGCGGAAGGGGAATGAGTGTGGATAGAGTCACATTTTTTTGTACAGCTAATCATGATCCGTGGCGAAATTTAGCTTGCGAGGAATACCTATTTAACCGCCTACAAAGAGGCGAAGTGGTTTTCTATTTGTGGCAGAATGAACGAACGGTCGTAGTCGGTGCCAACCAGAACCCGCTTTCAGAAGTGAACTTAGATGCACTGAACTCCGATGACGGCAAGTTAGCGCGACGGTTATCGGGTGGAGGTGCAGTTTATCACGACTTGGGCAACTTGAACTTTACTTTTATTGTTGAGCGAAAACACTATGATTTTGCGAGGCAGATAGGTGTAATCGTTGATGCTCTGCAACAACTGGGGATTTCCGCTGAATTCTCCGGACGCAATGATATTTTAGTCGATGGCCGAAAAATATCGGGTAACGCATTTTATTTCCGAGACGAGCGTGCGCTTCATCATGGGACGATTTTGCTTAATACAGACTTCACCAAGCTTGTTGAATACCTAAATGTTGATAGTGAGAAGATTAAAGCTAAGGGAATTAAGTCGGTTCGGTCGCGTGTCGCGAACCTTTCGGATTTCGTTAATGAATTAACTGTGGTTGAATTAGTTGAAGCGCTGAAGGGTGCTTTTATAAGAGAATATCGATTGAATGATTCTCAATACCAAGAGTTAAGTGAAGAGGACGTTGATGTGCGGGAACTTGCAGATTTAACTGCTAAATATTCAGCGTGGGAGTTTCGTTATGGGCGCTCACCGGCTTATAAGTTGAATCTGGTTAAGCGTTTCTCTTGGGGTGGAGTAGAGTTAAACTTCGAGATTGAGCGGGGAAAAATCATAGGATTACAGCTCTATTCTGATGCAATGGATCATGAACTGAGCGAGCGATTGGAGCGATTGTTGGTTGGCTGTGAACTGACAAAAGTGCATAACCTTGCTGTTACTAACCGGCTTGAAGACCAACAAATAATAGAGTGGTTGATTGAAGAGCTTAAGTTATTGATGTAAACAATGCGAAAATTACATGAATTACGGGAATTATTAGACATAGCATCAGCCATAATAAAAGAGCATCTCGAGTAGAGATCCTCTTTGCCAATTTCGTTTCAATATTTTAATAGATATAAGTCGATTTTAATAGATATAAGTCGCTGCAACACCGGTTGTAACCGGCATTCTTTCTTTAGGAATAATTACCACCGTACCTTTATTGCGAATCACTAGTTCTGCTAAATCATCTAATAAATCATCAAACTCAGGATGATCAAGATCACCTTCGATTAATTGTCCCTTTTCTAAATCGATTGTTCCGGGAATGATGCGGTCTGCTTCAATTAACAGTGTTCCAATGCGTTTCTCCCATGCAGCGCGTGTTACCTGTGCAATATCGTCGCTTGCCATCAACTTTGATTGTGCAATCCGGAATGATTCTACTAATTCTTTAGTTTTATTAAGGTAAACCTGCTCCATCTCTTTCCAAGCAATTTCGTTTAACTTTTCCGGAGTTAGAACAGTGTAGTCGATGATGATGCGATTTTTCTGGAGATAGGGATTACGACTAATATTTTGAAAAATCGTGTGATATTCATCAAGAGCGACCATCATTAACGGTAATTTTGACTCTTTAGAAATGCTTTCAGTTACGTACTTATCAACTTGCCGGAAGAACTTTTCAATGATTTTGTCTTGCTCTTCTTTTTTGCCGCCATGTCCGTGGAAAACGCCAACACCGCTTGGTCCGGCATAAGTACCGGATGTGAAATATTTTTCATTATATTCATCACCGAGAATCTCACTGATTGTCGTTGGCGTACCTTTGGTTAAACGAACTTCAGCTAATCCGTAGCGGTCGCCTTCGTAAATCGTGAATTGATTGCGGTTAAGCCCTAATACTTGGTAGCGATCAGCCGATTGGAAAATGCGAATCAGCGGTTTAATATGAAAGCTATCAGCAACAACAGCGAGTTCTTTAACCGGGCGCTGTAATTGGTAGATTATACCACCAGTCTTGTTAGCAAGAATTGCAAGGCCATCAAGAGTGTGGTTCCAGAAAGGCTTGTCATCTGCCAATTCATAAAACGGTTTCATAATCGGTTCTATTTCACGCTTCGAAAACCCCTGTTTTAGTGATTCTTCTATCTTTTTAATTAAATTTTTGTATACAATCGGATCTTGCCGATTCGCAGGACTATGACGGTGTGTCGGCTGGTATAGTGAGATGAATGGACCTTCTTCGGTATTCAAAAATTCGTGTGGAAATTGATTAACAAATTTAAATGACATAAAAATCTCTCCTTCCGCACTAATCATCAGTTGCTACCCAGATAATAGCGCAAGTGTAATAGTAAGATTATATCAGAATATAGAAGTTTATCCAATTAATGAAGTTTAAATATAGTATAATTAACCTAGAGAGAATGTGAAAATCGGAACAAAAATCTAACGATAGAGAGGTATTGGTTATGACACTGATAGAAGTGCGCGAACTTAGCAAGGATTATCTGATGGGTGAAGTGACAGTCCAAGCATTGCGTGATGTTTCACTTAAAATAGAGGTGGGCGAATTCATTGTAATACTGGGGCAGAGCGGGTCCGGTAAAAGTACATTACTAAATATTATCGGTGGTATGGATACACCAACGAGCGGTGAAATTTTCTATCAAGGCAGATCTCTCGTTGGGATGAAAGAACGAGAGCTGACCGAGTACCGCAGGGAACATGTTGGGTTTGTATTTCAATTTTTTGCTCTCATGTCTTATCTCACGGCCAAAGAGAATGTGGAATTAGCAACCGAGATTGCGAGCAATCCTTTGTCTGTGGAGCAAGTATTGGTCGATGTTGGATTAGCGGATCGGACTGAACATTTTCCGGCGCAATTAAGCGGCGGCGAACAACAACGTGTTGCGATTGCTCGAGCGATTGCCAAAAATGCGGAGTTGTTGCTTTGCGATGAGCCGACAGGCGCACTTGATTCCGCAACGGGCGTTGAGGTGCTACGTGCCCTAAAAGAAGTTCATGAAAAATATAATAAGACGATTATTATTATAACGCATAATGCAACGATTGCTGAGATAGCGGACCGTGTAATAAGATTGAGCAATGGCCAGATAATTGAGGACTATACAAATAAAAATCCAATAAGTGTAGATGGGATTGAGTGGTAATGAAAAAACTTAATCTGAAGGTTATCCGTAACTTAAGAGCACATAAAGGGCAATACCTAGCTATCGTCATTCTCATTGCACTGGGTGTTTCAATTTTTCTCAGTTTTCAATTAGCGGTTAATAATCTAAGTGATACGGTTGATCGGTTCTATGAAGAGCAACAACTTGCAGATTTATATATTCAAGGTAATGGCGTTCAGGCTCTTAATGACAAGTTGCCGCAAGTACCAGGTGTTGTAGAATATGAGTTGCGCGGTGTCCATGATGGAACGGCTGTCTTTGGTCATGAACAGGATACAGCTACGCTGAAATTGATTAGTTATACTTCTAAACTAAACAAAGTTTACGCAGTGAAAGGGTCTGAACAATTAGCGAAAGATGAGATTTTGCTTTACAAACGTTTTGCTGATGCACGCGAGCTTGATGTCGGAGATTCGATTACGGTACGCCTTGCGGGTGAGCCTTATCAGCTAACGATTAAAGGTATAGTCTATAATCCTGAATTCATCTATCTGGCAGAGAGTGAGCGCGATTTTATTCCGAAACCAAGAGAATATGGGATCGGTTTCTTGACTGCTGAGTTATTTGCTGAAGTTTATGGTGAAGGTGTATATAATCAGGTAATTATTAAGACTGATCAATCAGTAAACCCTAATGAGATTATTGCACAATTACAAGAGTTGATTTTGAAAGAACAAGTCTATCCCGGTTTTCTTTTTACTAAGGAAGATCTATTTTCCTACCGCTTGGCGGCAGAGGAGATAAGGGGAGAGTTAGCTCTTGCTAATAGTATGCCGGTGCTGTTCCTTGTGATAGCTGCACTTGTCATGTTTGTTTTGATTAAACGCATGGTTGCGAACGAGCGAATTGAAATTGGAAATATGAAGGCTCTTGGTTATTCAAACAAGGAAATAATAAATAGTTACATTCTGATAACAGTGCTTGTTGGATTGGTAGGTACTCTACTGGGGATACTGCTTGGGATTTTCTTCTCGTATCAATATATGCAGATTTACACTGCTATATATGAGTTACCGGTTTTAACCTATAGTTTGATGTGGGAATACTTTGTCTATACATTTGTTGCGGCTATTATTTTGTCGGTGCTTGCCGGTTATTTAGGAGCACGCCCACTGCTCAAACTACACCCACAGGAAGCGATGTTGCCGGAAACGCCTGCAGTTGCTAAGCGATTATTTTTTGAAAATAGCAAATTTTATCAAAATCTAAAATATACTAATAAACTGGTTATTAGAAATATCTCGCGTAACAAACGCCGATTTTTAATTACAATATTGGGTGTAGCTATTGCTTTTGCTACGCTTTTGACCCCCTTTGTTTACTATGATCTGTTCGAGCGGATGTTCACTAAACAATACACAGAGGTGCAGGTGATGGACTATGATGTGAACCTCGTCCGTCCGGTCACACAATCTGAATTGGCGCTCTTAACCGGCAAAGTCGCCGGATACGCCGAAGGATATTTTGAGGTACCGGTTGTTGTTCTCGACAAAGAGGGCGCACCGCCCCTATCGATTATTGGGATTGAACAAGATACGCAGATTTATAATCTAAAAAACGCCAAGGGGAAACCGATTAAACTTTCTGCCGGTGATTTCTACATCAGCGAGGGTTTCGCGATGAGTAGTCAAATCTCTAAAGGTGACAAGATTTCTTTACAATTGTACAATACCGATCAGACTGTGGCCCTTGTGGTTACAGAGATTGTTGACCAAAAGTTAGGGTCTAACGGGTATATGACAAAGCAGACTTTATATGATACATTTACATTTAGTGCTATTTATCCGATTAACGAAACAGAACTCTATTCAGGGTTCTATGTTCAAGGCGAAATCAATCAGGCGGAGTTAGAGAAGACCGCACTAATTGCGACGATTTTCTCGGCGGAAGCAATCATTCAGGCCTATCAACAATACACGTCATTGATTTATGCAAGTTTGTTTATATTACTGCTGTTTGGTGGGCTGATAGCATTTATAATCATCTATCAAGTATCCTTAATGAATATAAATGAACGAAAAATTGAATTTGCATCACTTCGACTTTTAGGGGTTCGCAATAAAGAATTATATACAATTGTTTTTAATGAGAACCTGTTAGCCTCAATAATCGGTATCATTGTAGGAGTGCCTATAGGAATAGCGATGATCGATTATTTGGCAGCTGCTTTTTCGAATGATTTATATAGTTTGAGCGTGAATTATACCTTGAGAACCTACTTATTCGCGATAATTTCCACGCTGGTATTTATAACGATTGGTCAGTTGACTACTTGGACTAAAATTAAAAGATTGGATCTATTATCAGCGGTAAAAACAAGAATTAGTTAGTTGTAACAGCAAATGGGGAGGCCCTATGTTTAATAAATTTAATCAGCTAATTGTTAATCATCCGCGGAGCATTATCGTTTTTTACATATTGCTCATCATTATCTGTGGTGTTCTAACATTTATGGTTGATATTAACATCGACAATTCTTCATACATGCCTGATGACATGAACTCCAAGCAAGGTTTAGAAATGCTTGATCAGGAGTTTGCGCAAGGCGGTACGGCAAGCATACTTCTTAAGGACGCTCATTTAGCTGATGTTCTCGCATTGAAAACTCAGATCGAAGCTTTACCGGGTGTTGATGAGGTTATTTGGCTTGATGATTTTGCAGATTTAAATGTACAGTTAGAGTTTATATCTAAAGAGTATATTGACCAATTTTATAAAGATGGTCATGCTCTTCTAACAATTATTTTTATAGAAGGCAATGATACAGAGTCAACGCATTCTGCGGTTGCGGAAATTTATGATTTAATTGGTGACAATGGGTTTATATCCGGATCGGCTGCGAGCTCGAAATCGACCTTAGATAGTTTAAAACGTGAGATCCCAATTTATACATTAGTTGCGGTTATCCTAATTTTGATAATTCTGTTTTTATCGACTACTTCTTATTTAGAACCGCTAATTTTTCTTTTCACGGTTGGCGCGGCAATTATTCTCAATCTTGGAACCAATATATTTCAAGGAGAGATATCGCAGATTACTTTTTCGGCGGCCAGTATTTTGCAATTGGCTGTATCAATGGACTATTCCATATTCCTTTTGCACCGTTTCCATGAGGAACGCAACAAAGGGGTCGAGGTCACGCAAGCAATGATAAACGGGATGCGCTTTTCTTTTCGCCCGGTTTCTGCCAGTGCGTTAACGACGATTGCCGGCTTTGCGGCGTTGATATTTATGGAATATGGCATTGGTAAAGATATGGGGATAGTACTTGCGAAAGGAATCGTATTTAGTTTGTTGGCTGTTATGACGCTTTTGCCGGCATTGGTTATTATGTTGGATAAGTGGATTGAAAAATATACGCATCGTGAGTTTAACCTGTATTTTAAAAGACTTGGCAATCTGATTGTAAGGTTTAAATATGTGGGTATTGTAATCGCTTGCGTTGTTGCTTTCTTTTCTTTTCAAGCACAAGCGAATGTTGATTATTATTATTCCTATGAAAAAGTCATTTCAAAAAAAGATATAACCTATGTTGCAAAGACGGAGATTGAAAAGATTTATGGTAAGAGTAGCACGAACGTAATAATTGTTCCTAAAGAGGGAAAACTTAAGGAATCAATCGTGCTTGAACAGTTAGCGGCAGTTGATAATGTAGCCGGGGTGGAAGGGCTATATAATTTAGTTGGCATAGAGCTTCCGGAGATGATGATTCCCGATGATATTATTAAAATGTTCCAATCGGACAAGTATTCAATGTTTAGAGTAACGATTGAGATAGATGAGGAATCACCGGAAGCATTTGCGATGGTGGATGAGATCCGTCAAGTTTTAGCTAATAATTATGATGAGTGGTACACAACCGGGGGGCCGTTCGCCTATAAAGATTTGGCCGATGTTACTGATAAAGACTTTGCACTCACCAACTTTTTATCGGTTTTATTTATTTATCTAATTATTATGGTCGCCTTCCGTTCATTTACTATTCCGATAATTGCAATTTTTATCATTGAACTTGCTATTTGGGTGAATACGGGGTACTGCTTTGTTTTCGATGAACCGATGAGTTTTATGAGTATCATTATAATCGGTGCGATTCAGTTGGGGGCGACCGTTGACTATGCAATTCTTTTTATTAGTAGGTATCGAGAGAATCTGATGGAAATGGATATTCATTCGGCGATCAAACAGACAATTCAAGATACGGGTAAGTCAATCTTGACCAGCGGTGGTATCTTGGTCGCTGCAACGTTTAGTGTATATTTTATTGCAACAATGGAGGCAACTCGCGAAATGTGCTTGTTGATTGGTCGGGGTGCAATTGTAAGTATGATTAGTGTTATAATACTGTTACCGTCGTTTTTGTTAGTCTTTAATCGTTTAATTAGTGTGACGACGATTGGTTGGCCGGATAAGAGCAAGAGAAGTAGGCGGAGAAGGGGTTAGTTTGACATGAGATTTGTAAGTAAAAGAATTATATCAATCGTGTTGGTTTTTATGCTCTTCTGTAGTAGTTTTGTTGTTGCTGCGGAAGAGAGTGTTGTTGATCCGGAAATAGTTGAAAATATAGATGACGGAATGATGAAAAAAGACCAGACGGTTTATGTTGTTCTTAATAGTGATGGGACTGTAGGTAAAAAGATTATTATGAATCGCTTGTTCGATTACGTTGGCAACATGCTACGTGATACAGGCGAATATTCCAATATAAAGGCAATTAGCCAGAACATTGAGCCGGAGATTAACGGTAACCAAATTACATGGAACTTACTTAATGATGATAAGGATTTTTACTATGAAGGTGAAGTAACCAACGAGTTACCGATTCAACTCCGGATTAAATATTATCTGGACGGTGAAGAGATCGAAGCAGGTAAACTCGCCGGCAGTACAGGCGAGTTAAAGATAAATATTGTTGTCAAACAGAATGGTGAAGCCGACTATATGCATACGAATGCTTATCTGACACAGATTCAGTTGCCGCTTGATCTCAAAAAAGTGCGAGTAAAAGATGCACCAAAAGCTATGCAGATAGTCACAGGTACAACTACTACGATCTCTTATTCAATTATGCCGGATTCGGATGCAGACCATACGCTTACGCTTGATGTGAAGAACTTTGAGATGGATGCGATTCAGGTATCGCTTATTAGCTATGATCCAATGGACGAGGATCAGTATAAAGAATTAACTGATGGTCTATTAGAAATGGAAGATGGCACGAACGAACTTAATAAAGGGACAGGCAAACTTCGTGACGGACTGGTTAAGTTGGTTGACGCAGTTAAAGAGTTGGCAGATGGTTTGTTCAAGCTGGCAGATGGCGGCGATGAATTACAGGATGGGATGAGCAAGTATTATGAGGGTTTGATTGAATATCGCAAAGGAATGGATAAACTTGCTGACGGTTTAGGAGAAGCCTCTAATGGCCTCGGCGCACTCTATTCTCAATCGAGTGAATTAGTAAGCGGTTATAGTCGGTTATACAATGGATTAAGTCAATTGCAACAAGGTTTTGCGGGACTGCTCGCGGTATTACTTCCCGGTGAGCAAGCGCCACCTGAACATGATTTAAATTATTTGAGTGGTGTGTTAGATAATCAAGGTGTTGATGTAGCAGTACAGCCAACAATTTTGGGTGCTGTGGTGAGTATGATCGATAGCACGATTGCTAAGGTTAAAGCGGGAAATCCGCCGACAAGTTCGGGCATAGAGGATTTGGGAACATATATTGATTCTTTAACGCTTGTAGAGGGCGATGAAGGAGCTGATGCTACTGCCAAGGGTGAGTTAAAGGTGGCTGCAGGTACAGCGGTAGTAGCTGTAAAAAACACTATGCTTATTGGGAATCCTCCGGAAACAGCTGACATTACAGATCTAACTAATCTGTTAGGTGCTCATATGTTGAGCGGAGCTATTACCCTTGAGCAGAGCGGGGCGATTGTTACAGCTGTTTATGAAGCGGCGACTGTTGCTTTTTGGAGCGATTTTTTGACGAATCTGGGAGTAATTGATCCTATGCAACAAGGCATAATTATCCAAGCTATTTATACTAACATTGAATCTGCAGTGACTGCAACGTTGATGGGTGAATTAGCGGCATTGAACCAACTAAAAACTTTACTGGCGGGTCTTGGAGTCGCTGAAGCTGATATGGATAGTACAATAAGCGATCTTTTGGCTGAAATCGGTAAAGATGGGCTTCCGGTAACTGTATCTTTATTAGGCGCAATCAATAGTGGGCTTAATTCGACTTTAACCGGTTTCTCGCAGGCAAACTCAGGACTACGCACTTACTTTTCCTATATGGGCGACGTTGTTGCCGGCATTTACACAATTGAGAGTGGTATGAGTAAATTAAAAACAGGCGCCTATGATTTGACCAATGCATATAATGAGATGATTGATGGAAGTACTAAGTTCTTTGACGGTATTCACGAGGCGGCAGATGGCGCTGATGAGATGCATGACTCGATTAAAACACTACCTAAGGATGTTAACAAATTAATTGACGGGCAAAAAGAACTGAAGGACGGTATTGTTAAGATTCGCAAGGAATTCGACAAAACATATGATCCTGATAAGGTTGGTCGTTCTTTCTCTTTTGTTGCACCTGACGAAGAGATTAATTCAATTCAATTTATTATGCTAACTCCGGAAATTAAATATGTGCACGTCGATGAAAAGCAGGAGCCGGATGAGGTGTTACCGGAAGCACTATGGTTTGAAAAAATCTGGGGTAAGGTTAAATATTTGTTACAGCAAACAGATATTAAGATCAAAGAGAGTATGGGGTGGGTAATCCGTGACAGATAAAGAATTGCCAATAAAGCAGCTGCAGCGTGACGAAATAGATGATCGATACAAATGGAATTTAGCGGCAATTTATCACGATGAGCAGACTTGGGAGCAAGACTTTGCGAAAGTGAAGGAACTTGCTTCTGAGCTCGCGAAATACGAAGGGACAATCGCAAAATCGAGCGAACAACTGCTTGAGGTCCTGTTGCTACAGGAGAAAATAGAGTTATTGTTTGGGAAAGTCTTTGTTTATGCGCGCATGCGCAAGGATGAGGATAACCGTGTAAGCAAATATCAATCTTTAACGGATCGAGCGCAAGGGCTTGCTGTTCAAGTGAGCAGTGCGCTTGCTTTTGTTGTGCCGGAAATCATTGCGATTCCTGATGAAATTCTCGCCGGCTTTATGCAGGAGGAAAAACTCCAGTTATACAAATGGTTAATCGCTGAAATACGTCGTGTTAAGCCACATACATTATCAGCAGAACAGGAAGTATTGCTTGCAGCGACCGGTGAGTTAGCGCAAGCTTCCGACAATATTTTTACGATGTTAAATAATGCTGATATTAAGTTCCCGGTAATGCGCAATGAGGATGGGCAAGAGGTTGAGTTGACCAAAGGTCGCTATAGCACCTTTATGGAGAGCAGTAATCGTGAGATTAGGCAAGAAGCGTTTACTAAATTGTACAGCAGTTATCAGAGTTTGATTAATACGCTGGCAATGACACTCAACCATGAGGTGAAGAAGAATATTTTTTATGCCAAGGCACGAAAATATGAATCAGCGATTGCTGCAGCTCTTTTTGCTGACAACATTCCGGTAAGCGTGTATGAGCAGTTGGTTACGACTGTTAATCAGCACCTTGATTTATTGCATCGCTATGTTGCTTTGCGTAAAGAGGTGCTGAAGTTAGACGAAATCCACATGTACGATCTTTATGCACCGTTAATCGATGAGTTACAGTTAAAGGTGAGTTATGAAACGGCGGCTAAGCAATTGGAAGAGGCACTTGCCCCATTAGGCGAGGGATACATAAATGATATGAAGCGTGGACTTAGCTCTCGTTGGGTTGATGTTTATGAGAATGAGGGCAAGACAAGTGGCGCTTATTCGTGGGGAACTTATGGCACTGAACCATATATATTGTTAAATTATCAAGATAAGGTCAATGATCTGTTTACTTTGACGCATGAATTAGGGCACTCAATGCACTCATACTACTCGAATAATAATCAACCGCAAGTGTATGCTAATTATCGGATTTTTGTGGCAGAGGTGGCTTCCACTCTTAATGAGGCACTGCTGATGCATTATCTGTTAGCGAACACGACCGATAAGCGAGAACGACTCTATTATTTGAACTACTACCTTGAACAGTTTCGTGCAACTCTTTATCGGCAGGCGATGTTTGCTGAGTTTGAGATGCTAATTCATCAGCGCGCTGAGCAGGGGGATGCACTAACCGCTGTGGAATTGAATAAGATTTATCGTGAATTAAATGTTAAGTATTATGGACCGGAGATGGTTGTCGATTCGCAAATTGACCTCGAATGGGCTCGTATTCCGCACTTCTATATGAATTTTTATGTTTATAAATATGCAACCGGTTTCTCTGCAGCCATTAGTTTAGCCAAACAGATTTTGACCGAAGGTGAACCTGCGGTCAAACGCTATTTGCGTTTTCTTAAGTCGGGTGGTTCCGATTACCCGATTGAACTGCTAAAAGCCGCTGGTGTGGATATGAACAGTTCGCAACCGATTGAGGATGCTCTTGCGGTGTTTAGAGAGGTATTAGACGAGATGGGAACCCTTTTGCTGGGGTGAGGGTTGCTTGACAGTAGTGCCTTAAAGTGATAAATTTATAGTTAGTTTTAGATAGTCGGAAGCAAGACTTATATCTTTTCGTCCCATTACTGTCGATGCTCTCGCGGTAATCGGGGGAAAAGGTTTTTTAATTATTAAGTAAGCTGATGAATATCGCAAAGTGCGTGAAAAGATGCACATATTATCGTGTGTTTAGGTGAGCGATAATAATAGCAAAGCGAAAATAAAACAGGAGGTTTTTGGTAATGTTTAAAATTTTAGTGAGTGATCCGATTTCAGATGTTGGATTAAAAACGTTGATTGAAGCAGATGATATCAATCTTGATATCAAAACAGATTTAACACCGGAAGGTTTGTTGGCGATTATTGGTGAATATGATGGGCTACTTGTCAGAAGCCAGACAACTGTTTCGCGCGACGTAATCGCTGCTGCCAAAAATCTTAAGGTAATTGGTCGTGCCGGTGTTGGTGTTGATAACATTGATACTAAAGCGGCGACAGAGCTTGGTGTAGTTGTAATTAATGCGCCGGATGGTAATACGATTTCAACAGCTGAACATAGCTTTGCGATGATTGCAAGTATGGCGAGATGGATTCCGCAAGCAGACCATGACTTAAAGTCCGGTAAGTGGAACCGTAAAAAATATACAGGTGTCGAGCTAAACAATAAGGTGCTTGGAGTGATTGGGCTGGGGAGAATTGGTTCAGAAGTTATCAAGCGTGCCAAAGCTTTCAACATGGATGTTATCGGATACGATCCCTTTGTAACCGAAGAGCGTGCTAATCAACTGGGTATCAAGACAGGTAGCGTTGAGGACGTAGTAAAGGCTGCGGATTTCTTGACAATACATACACCGCTTACCAAAGAGACTAAATATATAATCGACGATAAAGAGTTCGCGCTTATGAAGAAAGGAATCCGCATTGTCAACTGTGCGCGTGGCGGTGTTATTCGCGAAGAAGCGCTTCTTAAGGCGATTGAGAGTGGTATTGTTGCGGGAGCGGCTTTAGACGTTTATGAAGAGGAGCCGCCGGCAGCAGATAATGCACTGGTTAATCATCCGCAAGTTATTACAACACCACACCTTGGTGCATCGACTGTTGAAGCACAGCTTAATGTGGCGATCGATGTGGCGGCTGAAGTGTATAATTTCCTTAAAGGAGTACCCTTTAAAAATGCGATCAACTTGCCATCAATTCCGGCTGATATTTTAGTCCATGTTCAGCCGTATTTGGAGTTGGCTGAAAAACTCGGCAAATTAATCACAAATACATTGACTGCAGCAATCGAGAAGATTGAGATTGTTTATGCAGGTGACATTGTCGATAAAGAGGTCGATATTCTAACAAGAACAGTTCTTAAGGGCATACTTTCTGAACACATCGGCTCAGCGGGTATGGTAAATGACGTTAACGCTCCAACGCTTGCGAAAGAGCGTGGTATTGAATATGTTGATAGCCGCAGTTCTAAATCCAAGGGCTATACTAATCTGATTACTGTTAAGATTAAAACTACTAAAGAGGATAAGGCAGTTTCCGGTACAATTCTTGATGGCTATGGTCCAAGAATCGTGAATGTTGATGGTTTTACAGTTGACTTCAAGCTAACCGGCAATCTACTCTTAATGGAACATACTGACCAACCGGGCATTATCGGTGATTTAGGTAAGGTTCTCGGTAATGCAGGTCTTAACATTGCGACGATGCAGGTGGGTCGTAATGAAGTAGGTGGTAAAGCGGTTGCTTTCTTAATGATCGATAACCTTGCTGATGATCAAGTACTTGGAGAAATTAAGAAGATAAATGGGGTTACTAATATCTATCAAGTTGAACTATAAAATTACGCAATTAAGTAAAGGTCAGCGCCCTTATGGCTGCTGACCTTTTTTTATTGGAACCGCTTTTCGCTCACGTTTAGTAAATAGTGTAATTTCATCGATACCATATTCTTCAAGGTAGGTTAAACCTTCCTGATAGAATTCGCCAACCTGTGATGGATGATGGGCATCAGAGTTGATCATCATCGGAATCCGGTGTTTTACCAAGCGCTCCATTAGTGCCCTTGCCGGGTAAAGTTCCTGCGCCGGCTTGCGGAGACCGGCAGTGCTCATCTCAACGACGATGCCGCTTTCCACGATTTTATCAACCACATTATCGTAGATGGCGTTAAGGCGATTCTGTTCGCTGGGCTCTGGTCTGTGACCGAATACCTTAATTACATCAAGGTGCCCGAGAATGTCAAATAATTGTGAGTCGAGCATTTTTTCAATGATTCCAAAGTAATCCTCGTAAATATCGATTACCGGGCGCTTCTCCCAACCTTGAGCCATTTCCTTGAGATCAAATCCCCAATCACCGATCCAATGTACTGAACCGATTACATAATCCCAGGGATATTTGTTAATGAATTTAGCCAGTTCAAGCTCTTTGCCGGGCGTATAATCAAGTTCGATCCCCAACTTAACCGGGAGGCCTTGATTTTTGGCTTGTTCGATTAACGCAATATATTCGTCTAAATTTTCAGTCTGGCGCTCATTAATCCATGGGTTAGCAAGCAAATGTGCAGTCTGTTTGAAGCGATAGGCGTGCTCAGAGAAGCCAAGGTCAGTAATTCCGATTTCCTTAGCTTTATCAAGATATTCTGACAACCACTTAATCGTGTATGGGCCGGTTTCAAGGTGTACATGATAGTCAGTAAGTGCCGGTTCGTTTGGTAAGTTTGTTCTAAGCATCTCTTTACTCCTTTGCAAGTTCGTTTTCAATACTCTCTATAATTTGTGCAACATCTTTTTCATATAAAATTTCCCACTCTAAGCGCTGTGGTGCCGGTAGCAGTGCTACGCAGAGGTCAATATCGAGCTGTCTTAGCGTGTTAGCGATAAGTTTCTGGAAGCTATAGAATAATAGCCTGGTAGAAAAGATTGGATACTCGAAACTGTGCGAGATTAGGTCAATCTGTCTAATCTCATCAACCTCAGAAAGTGCCGGTATTAGTTGATAAATCTCCTCTAACTTAGCGAAAGCTTTGATTAAATCTAAAGGGATATTTAGCGATTCAGTCCGGTTGTTTCCAAGCGCATTGTATTTAAAATAGGTCTGGCTTGCATAAAACATATAAGGTTCAAAGTTTTCAACGCGAAACCTTACAGCACGCTCAAGTGCCTTATCGACAGAAAGCTCCACTAATTGATAGAAGTAGTCATCCGCAAAATCCGGGTAGAGTGGTTGGATCTTAGCCAGTCGCAACATATAGTGTTGTTTTAAGTGTTGATAAGCGTTAGTGTCGCCGGCTAAAGTCTGTTGCCAATATTGCTCGATTTCAGTAGATGTTAGCAGTGCCGAGTTGTTATTAAATTTTAGATTAGTCTCTTCTATCATGGATCTACCTCGAATTCGTTTATTTCTTATATTATAGCATTTATTTGTGTTAAATCGAGCATTCGGCAAGTTGATTAGGTGCAATTTTTTGGAAAAAGTTTATAATGGTAAATGCATGGATCAAATTTAGCGGGAGAATGAATTATGCCAAGGAAAATCAAATCGAAAGTTAATATAGATAAAATTTTAGAGATTTTAGCTGATATTTATCCGGATGCTTTTTGTGAACTAAATCATCAAACACCATTCGAACTGTTGGTTGCAACAATTCTTTCGGCACAAGCCACTGACAAAAAGGTGAACGAGATAACCGTAGGTCTATTTACTCGATATAATAAGGCGGAGCACTTTGCAAATTTATCTAGAGCTGAGCTGGAGGATGAAATCCGCCAGATAGGTCTTTACCGAACGAAAAGCAAAAATATTATTGAAATGGCGAGTATATTGATAGAGAAGCACGAGGGAGAAGTTCCCGAGAGTCGCGAAGCGCTGGAAGCGCTGCCGGGAGTCGGCAGGAAGACGGCGAATGTTGTGCTCAGCAATGCGTTTAATGTACCGGCAATAGCGGTTGATACGCATGTATTTCGCGTTGCGAACCGTCTGGGTCTTGCTGAGAGCGACAATGTTATGATGACGGAGGAGCAGCTAATGGCGCGTATCCCGATGGAATTGTGGACGGCTACGCACCACCGTCTGATCTGGCATGGGCGGCGAGTCTGCTTTGCGAGGAAACC
Source organism: uncultured Caryophanales bacterium (assembly GCA_964637775.1). Lineage (GTDB taxonomy): Bacteria > Bacillota > Bacilli > Tepidibacillales > Tepidibacillaceae > CAYZPB01. Next base: position 6,907 of record CAZWWX010000006.1, on the reverse strand, counting down.
GAGTTGCGAGAATTGTGAACTACTGATTTACTGTAAAGAGGGACCCAACTTTTTATAGTGAAGCTTGATAAAGAATGGTACTATCTTTAGGGGTAAATTCGAAAAAAATTAGGGCGATGGGGGTTAGGCAATGAGCAGGAGAACTGATTTGAGGAGATCGCGCAAGAAGAGAAGGAATATTTGGTTGATTGCGAGTTTGTTTTTAATCGTTATTCTTGTCGCTGCTGCTATACTAATCTATTTCTATCTGCCTTATTTTCAAGAGGCGAAGGTTAATCCGACCGCTGAATTACAAATCTATCATATGGGTGAATTGATGGCTGAGAAGGGTTACCAGGATGAGGGCACCTTGTATTTGCCGTTTAGCTATATTAAGCGCCAGATCGACCCGGAGATTTTCTGGGATGAGGGGTCTGGTTATGTAATTATAACGACCGACCGAGATGTTTTCCATCTGCCACAGGGAGATTATGAAGGGATGCTTAATCTCGAGCCGTATAACTTTACTTATCCGACGAGAAAGGTGAATAATGAGGTTTATTTGGCGACGGATCCATTGGCTGATTATTATGAGATTGATATCAGATATGTTGAGGAACAGTCAATCTTCTTGGTGCATGATTTAACTGTACCTTTGTTGGAGGGGAAAGTGTTGAAATCCACAAAGTTGCGTAGTGCACCTGAACATAATGTGCCGTACTATGCCGTATTGGCGGAGGGTACGAATGTTAACATCTTACGTGAGACAGAAGGTTGGTATTGGGTTGAGAGTGCTTGCGGATTTGTGGGTTATCTAGACAAAAAGCATGTGAAGATTACTGATATTAAATTAGAGCAACATGAGAAGAGCGCTTATGCACCTTGGAATCCGATTGGTGAACCGATAAAACTATTGTGGGAGTATGTAAACAAATACGCGCGCACAGATATTAATAAGATTGGTAAGCTCGATGGTGTGCAGGTAGTTTCTCCGACTTGGTTTAGTTTGCAAAAAGATGGACTGGTAGCCAATATTGCCGATAAACGCTATGTTGACTGGGCTCATCAGCGTGGGTATCAGGTCTGGGGGCTGTTTTCTAACAGCTTTGATGCGGGGCTGACGAGTACCATGCTTCGCGATAGCGAGTTGCGCATGAAAGTGATCAAACAAATTCTTAGCTATGTTGATCTCTACGAACTTGATGGAGTAAACATAGATTTTGAGAATATATATTTGAAGGATAAGGATTATTTTGTGCTCTTTGTACGTGAGCTGACGCCTCTTTTACATGAGAAGAAGCGGACAGTCTCGTTGGATCTGACTTTCCATTCGCTGAGCGAGAACTGGTCGATGTTCTATGACCGCAAACGACTTGGTGAAGTCGTAGATTACATGGTCGTCATGGGTTATGACCAATACCCAGCCGGAAGCACTGAGGCTGGACCGGTGGCTGCGATTCCGTGGGTTGAAAAAGGCATTAAGAATCTTTTAGCAGAGGTACCTTGCGATAAGATTATCCTGGGTGTACCGCTCTATACACGGATGTGGGAGGAACGAGTTGACGAGAATGGCAAGTTAACAGCGACATCGAAAATATTTACGATGGATGCTACAACAGAATGGTTGAAAGCTAACAAACTGACTCCCGTTTATGATTCGAAAACGCAACTTAATTATGCGGAGCTGAAGCAAAAAGATGTTACCTACCGAATCTGGATCGAGGACCTAAGTTCGATGAACCAGCGGATTGAGTTAATGGAAAAATATAATTTGGCAGGGATGGCTGCTTGGCGTCGTGGATTTGAAGATGCGAACTTCTGGAAAGCGATTGCCAACGACTAAATTGCCATATAAAACTGCGCTCTAAGCAAGACTAAAGGCGCAGTTTTGTACTGTAACTTTAATTTTTTGTTGAAATAATAGACAACCTGTTGTCTATATGTTATGATTTTCAAAGTATTTAATATAAATTACATCAGAGTTATTTTACACATTAACTAATAATAAAGGAGGAGAATGCATGAGTGTAAACAATACGGACCTGAGAATTGTTCGCACTAAGGAATTAATACGTGATGCTCTGATAGATTTAATCGATGAGAAAAGTTTCGATGCGATTACCGTAAGGGATATAACCAATAAAGCGGGAATTAACCGAGGGACCTTTTATGCTCATTATCAAGATAAATTCGATTTGGTAGCTACTTATGAAGATGAGATAATAGAGAAAATAGCAAAAATTGCCAAACAGAGTATATTAGCATACATTTCTAGTGACAATACAGATGATTTTACTATGTTTCCGCAGGCGGTTACACTTTTCGAATGTTTTTATGAGAACGGTGAATTTTTAAGAGCGATCTTAAGTCATAAGGGAGATTTATCATTTCAGACCAGACTAAAAGATTTTGTGTGGGATAAGTTGTTTAGCAAAGATTCGGAAGATGCTATTTATCGTGAGGACAAACTGCTTGTTCCGGGTGAATATTTAGCAGCATATATTTCCTCTGCCCATTTAGGAGTAATTCAACAATGGTTAAATACCGGTAAAAAGGAGTCCCCCGAGGAAATGGCGCGAATTCTGTTCAAGATAACTGTCAATGGTCCTTTCTACGCGGCCGGTATCAAGAAGTAAATTTACATATTAAGCTTACGATAATGAAGGGATGATATAGATGAGGATTGGTCTTGATGTAGGCTCAACCACTTTAAAATGCATAGTACTTGACGATCAAGATAATATAATTTACGACTCTTATGAACGCCATTACTCTGAGATCAATGAAAAAACGGCTACTCTCTTAACAAAAATCATGAATGAATTTGTCGCAGATGAGGAGGTCCATCTTGCTATTTCCGGTTCTGCGGGTATGGGACTTGCTAATCGCTGCGGTATCCCTTTTGTCCAAGAGGTGTATGCAACACGAGTATCAGTATCTAAAATAATTCCTGAGGCTGATGTGGTTATTGAGTTGGGCGGAGAGGACGCTAAGATTCTGTTTCTAACAGACAGCCTCGAGGTCCGAATGAACGGGTCCTGTGCCGGTGGTACGGGAGCGTTTATTGACCAGATGGCGACATTACTCGATATCAGCATTGATCAGATGAATGATTTGGCAGCCAAACATGAGAAGATTTATACTGTTGCTTCCAGATGCGGGGTTTTTGCTAAATCCGATGTGCAACCTTTACTAAATCAGGGTGCGCGCAAAGAGGATGTAGCTGCTAGTATCTTTTATGCGGTGGTGAATCAGACGATTGGTGGATTAGCGCAAGGGCGCGACTTAGAGGGGAATATTGTTTATCTGGGCGGACCATTGACATTTATGCCTGAGTTGAGAAAAGCCTTTGACAATGTACTAAAAACGAAAGGCATCTACCCGGCAAACTCCTTATATTTTGTTGCATTGGGAGCGGCTTTTATGTCGGTTCAATCTGACAAAATTAACCTTAAGGAGACAATAGCGGCTCTGGCAGCCGGAGCTAAAGGAGAAGGATTTGTTCATGCAATGCCTTTATTTAGGGACGAGCAAGAGTATGCCGATTTCACAGCCAGACACGCTAAGAATGCGATAATGACGGTTGACCCGACTGACTATCAAGGGGATGGATATCTTGGCATTGATTCCGGTTCAACAACAATCAAGATGATATTGATTGGTGAGGATGAGAACATCCTTTATTCACAGTATTTATCTAATCGGGGAAACCCGATTGAATTAGTGAAGGGTTTCATTACGGATATTTATAATAAATACCCGAATATTAAGATTAAATCTAGTGCAGTTACCGGCTATGGTGAAGAGATTGTGAAGGCTGCTTTTCGTGTTGACTACGGCATAGTTGAAACGATTGCCCACTTTACCGGTGCCAAAAAGTTTAGACCGAATGTTGATTTTATTATTGATATTGGCGGGCAAGATATGAAATGTTTTAAAATTAAAAATGGTACCGTCGATAATATTTTCTTAAATGAGGCATGTTCCTCCGGCTGCGGTTCGTTTTTACAAACTTTCGCGGGGGCATTGAATTATGATATTAAAGATTTTGCGAAGCTTGGAGTGTATGCGAAAAATCCGGTTGATCTTGGTTCGAGATGTACGGTTTTTATGAATTCTTCTGTTAAACAAGCACAGAAGGATGGAGCGACAATTGAAGATATTTCTGCCGGACTTTCAGCTTCCGTGGTAAAAAATGCGATTTATAAGGTAATTCGAGCTGCATCTGCCAGAGATATGGGAGAAAATATTGTTGTTCAGGGAGGAACCTTCTTAAATGATGCGGTGTTAAGAGCTTTTGAGCTGGAAATAAACAGAGAAGTAATTAGACCAAATATTGCGGGGCTGATGGGGGCTTATGGAGCGGCGTTGTATGCAAAGACTTGGCAAAAAGAAAAGTCAACTATTTTAACTAAGGAAGAGCTTGAGTCGTTCAGCCATAAGGCTGTTCCAACAACTTGCGGCCTGTGTAATAACCATTGCGGACTTACAATTAATACTTTCCAAGGAAATAGAAGACATATTAGTGGGAACCGATGCAGTCGACCTTTAGCCAAAAAGGACGAGCTACCGGAATATAACCTTTATGACTATAAGTTAGAGTTGCTAAAAAGTTACAAGCCTGTTCCTGGCAAACGAGGAAAGATTGGTCTTCCGATGGCTCTTAATATGTATGAGTTATTGCCCTTTTGGCATGAATTTCTAACAAAGTTGGGATTTGAGGTTATTGTGTCGCCTGATTCTAATCGCGAGATTTATTTAAAAGGACAGCATACAATACCCTCAGATACGATCTGTTATCCGGCGAAACTGGTTCATGGACATATTGAAACGCTGATTGATGATGGAGTGGAAACGATTTTTTATCCTTGTATGACTTATAACTTAGATGAAGATCTAGGTGATAATCATTATAACTGTCCGGTTGTAGCCTATTATCCTGAAGTTATTCAAGCAAATGTACCTAAGATAAGACAAGTTAAATTTATTTATGATTATATTGGAATTCATCGGCCTAGAGATTTCGTTAAAAAAATGCGAAATATTTTAAATAATCACGGTATCGATGTTTCTCTGAAAGATGTGAAACAGGCGACGGAGTGTGCCTTCGAGGAGTACGACGCTTATTTTGCAAAAATCAGAGAAAAAGGCAAAGAATATATCAAGTTGGCAGATGAGCATAAGTTACCTGTGATAATATTAGCAGGACGTCCTTATCATGCAGATCCGGATATAAATAAAGGGATAGATCGAGTAATATGCCAGTTGGGGGCTGTTGTTATATCAGAGGATGCTGTCAGTGTTGACGTTAAGAGGTTCCCAACTAAGGTGTTAAACCAGTGGACATATCATTCACGACTATATGCAGCGGCAAGATATGTGGTCGATAAACCAAATATGAACTTAATACAACTGGTTTCATTTGGTTGTGGGCTAGATGCTATTACGACCGATGAGGTAAGAGGACTCTTAGAGAGTGAAAATAAGATATATACTCAGATCAAAATTGATGAAATTACTAATCTGGGCGCTGTCAAAATTCGACTACGCAGTTTAATGGAAACTTTGAACCAAGGAAAGGAGCAAAAAGGTGCATAAAGAAAAAACAATTTTAGTCCCGCAAATGCTGCCGATCCATTTTGCTATTTTCTTAAATATACTCAGGGACTATGGGTACAAGGTTGAGATCTTAAATAATGAGGGATCATCAGTTGTTCACGAGGGTTTGATGGCGGTGCACAATGATACTTGTTATCCGGCACTTCTTACTACAGGTCAGATGATGGATGCTCTTAAAAGCGGCAAATATGATGTTGATAACGTGGCACTTTTGATGACACAAACCGGCGGTGGTTGCCGAGCATCCAACTATGTTTACTTAATTAGGAAGGCACTCAAAAATATGGGGATGGAACAGGTTCCTGTCTTGGCACTTAATATAGGAAATCTAGGCCAGTCAGGTGGTTTTAATCTTAGCATGCCGATGGTCAGAAAGCTTGTCATCGCCGCGAATTATGGTGATCTGTTAATGCATTTAAGCAATCAGGTAAAACCGTATGAGGTAAATAAGTCCGAACATAAAGAGGTCATTGACTATTGGATTAAGTATTTAGACGACAACAAAGATAAAGTCTATAAAACAGCTAATATCCAAAAAACACTAAACGAGATTGTAAAATCATTTGCGGAAATTGAAATTGTAAAAACGGATAAAACAAAAGTGGGAATAGTTGGGGAGATTTATATTAAGTTTTCCGCACTTGGTAACAATCATCTTGAGGATTTTCTCGCCAAGGAAGACTGCGAGGTTATGCTTCCTACATTGTTGAGCTTCTTATTGTATTGCGTCAGCAATCCTGTAGAGGATGTGAATCTTTATGGTGGTTCCAAGCTTAAACAAGGGGGTTCAGGCTTATTTTTAGATTACCTAATTAATTTTGAGACGATGTTGATCAGTGCGATTGAAAAACACAGCAATTTTTTACCGCCTACTCGCTTTATGGAAGTACGCTCTTCTGCAGATGGAATTATTGGGCACGGTTGCAAAATGGGTGAAGGATGGTTGTTAACGGCTGATATGGTAGATTTGATTAAATGTGGTTATGATAATATTGTTTGTGCCCAACCTTTTGGCTGTTTACCGAACCATGTTGCCGGGAAAGGCATGATTAGAAAAATTAAAGAGCTATACCCAACTGCGAATATAGTTCCGATTGACTATGATCCAGGTGCTACTAAAGTTAATCAGGAAAATCGGATTAAACTAATGTTAGCTGTTGCCAGAGAAAATAAAGACAGTGATTATTTTTAGATAAAGTTAGCAAATTTTTAAAATAGAGGTTGATTATTAGCGGGAAACAAGGTATTATATTTAATGTTGCTCTAATTGTTCTTTGAAAACTAAACAGTGTAATAAAAAGCCAAGCGA
>CAZWWX010000005.1:0-96792 GCA_964637775.1 uncultured Caryophanales bacterium | reverse complement strand
GGTCTTAACCTAAATATTTTTTCTCGCTACTAGTTTTGAGTGTGTAACGCTCAGCTATAACTTGTGTTTTGCAACACAAGCTTAGCTATAACTTGTGTTTTGCAACGGTACTCCGTTATTCGCCTATTTATTTAATTATTGTATTTAGGTTAAATAGGCTCATAAAGTCGTCCCTTATGCAAAAACACAAAGTTCTAGCAAGATCTATTAAGCAATACGAGCGAAAACTCTTATATATTGCATAAGGAGCGACTCTTAACTTCGTCTTTTCTCCAACTAAACGAAGTAAAAAGACAAAGTTAATGGAGTGCCGTTGCAATATATAAAGTTAGAGCGTATCAGCTGCAGTAGATAAACGAAATAAGCAATTTGTCTGGTGATGATGGCTAAGGGGACACACGCGTTCCCATCTCGAACACGACCGTTAAGCCCTTAAGCGCCGAATGTACTTGGACCGCAGGGTCCTGGGAGAATAGGACGTTGCCAGGCAGACAAACCAAATCCAGTTTTGTGAGCTAATACTTGCGAAACTGGATTTTTTGTTGCGAGAAAAAATTTATATTTAAATAAATGTGAAAAATGCATTTTGTTCTTGTAATTATTTTTTTAATAAGGTAGAATTTCACAACAAAATAAAACTAATATCGAAAGAAGATGTTAAAGATGTATGAAGTTATTGCAATTGATTATGTTGATATTACATTAAGGTTAGTATTGGCAGTTATTTTAGGTGGAATTATCGGTTATGAGCGTGAGTTGAGTTTTCACTTTGCCGGCTTTAGAACGCATATTCTTGTTTGTGTGGGTTCAGCTTTGATAATGTTAATTTCAATGTATGGATTTCTTGACTTTCTTGCGTTAGAAAATGTTCGAATTGATCCTGCACGAGTTTCTGCGGGTGTTGTTACAGGGATTGGTTTTCTTGGAGCTGGGACCATTTTACGGCATGGATACACGGTAACAGGCTTGACCACTGCTGCTACTTTGTGGGTGGTTGCCGCAATCGGCTTAGCAATAGGAGCGGGTTTTTATTATGGAGCAATCATAGTAACCGTGTTAGTATTTATGAGTTTAACCTTATTCTCAAGAATTGATACTGCTATTATCAAGAAAAAAGGTTTGCTGCGTTTAAAAGTGATTGTGAGGGACGAACCGGGAATGCTTGGGGAAATTGCTACAATACTCGGGCACGGTGGTGCAAATATAATAAAAGTTAGCATTACCGACGAGGGAAAAGTTAGAGATGCAGATAATATGGTTGTTATTAATCTGTTGATTAAGATGCACAAAAAAGAGGATATTTACGAGGTCCTCAATCAAGTTAAATTGATAGAAGGTGTTTATGAATTAAATGCCGGCAAGGGTGCAGAATAAACTTGAATTACAGTTTATCAAGAAAGCACACTTGAAAAGTTGCTTATATGGAGTATAATTATAATAAAGGTCAAAGATAGTCAAAGTCAGAAAGTGAGGTGTTAGAATGAGGACGATATCAGATTTAATCGAAGAGTTTCTGAAGGGGATTATTGCTGAAAGTCATGATGGAGTTGTCGAAGTGCAGCGCAGTACATTGGCTGAACAGTTCCAATGTGTGCCTTCGCAGATCAATTATGTAATAAGTACGCGTTTTACGATTGACGATGGTTTTCTGATCGAGAGCAAACGTGGAGGTGGCGGTTATATTCGCATCCAAAAGTTATTAATCGATTCGGCAGAAAGGTTACATGAAATTCTAAGCGAGATTATTGGCGATTCAACCTCTCATAACACTGCAATTATGGTACTTGATCGACTTTTGGCCGAGGAGTTTATCTCCGAAAGAGAGTATAAAGTTATACGTGCGATTATTGCACGAGAAACCTTTAATCTGGGCACGAAAGAAGCTGATATTATTCGTGCTAACATTATGAAAATTTCACTTGGTATAGTTTTTTCTGAGGGGTGATATAAATGTTCTGTGATGTATGTGGTGAAAGAAGTGCGGTTATTTACTTGACACGTATAATAAATGGACAAAAGAGCGAGGTAAATCTATGTGAGACTTGCGCTAATAAATATAAAGACGAATTGAAAATCAATTTTGCTGATTTTTCTTTTGAAAATTTTTGGACTAATTTTGCTGATTTGAGCCCATTCGCCTTTGAGAAATTGGGATTTGATAAGACGGGGTTTGAGAAGATAGATTTGGGCAAGCTTAGCCCGCAAAAGTTGACCGAGGACATTACCGGTGATAGTTGTCCTACATGTGGCGCAAGCTATGGGGATTATAGACGTACCGGTCGCATCAGTTGTTGGGATTGCTATCATCAATTCGCTGACAGATTGGAGCCGACACTCAAACGTATTCACGGCAATGTAAGCCATCAAGGGAAAAAGCCGCTGAAGGAAGAGGACGAGCTTACTCATTTAAGAGCAGAACTTAAGGAGCGAATTGAGCGCGAAGAATACGAACAAGCAGCGGTGTTACGCGACCAGATAAGAGAGCTGGAGTTACAACATATGGGGCAGGAATAGATGGGTGTGATTAGATAAGATGAAAGTTGACAAATATCTTAATAATGCGCTAATCGGGATAAATGAAAAGCAGATTCCGGAAAATGATATAGTTATTAGCAGTCGCGTACGACTTGCACGCAACCTGAGAGATTTTCGTTTTCCTGCGTATATCACAGCAAATGAGCGTGAACAATTAATAGCTGAGTTAAAGCGGGTAATTATCGAAACTGATTTTGCTGAAATTGGTAGACTTGATTTCTTTGAGTTAGGTGAGTTGAGTCGCATGGAACGACTTGCACTTGTTGAGAAGCATTTGCTGAGTTTGGATATGGTGAATGCAGTGGAGGCGGGAGCCTTTGCGGTGAGCGAGGACGAGACGATTAGCCTGCTGGTGGCGGAGGAAGATCATCTGCGGATTCAGGCGATTTTACCGGGATTGAATTTAGAGAGAACTGCTAAGCTTGCTGATACAATCGATAATAAGATTGCTGAAAAAGTTGAGTATGCTTATGATGATAAATTCGGGTTCCTGACTTCATGTCCGACGAATGTGGGCACAGGGATTAGATCCTCAGTAATGCTTCATCTGCCGGCGCTTGTAATGACCAAGCAGATTAATAAAATTATCGAAGCAGCCGTGCAGGTGGGACTAACTGTTCGTGGTATTTATGGAGAAGGAAGTGAGCCCTTAGGCAACTTATTCCAGGTATCTAATCAGGTTACATTAGGTATGAGTGAGGAAGAAATAATTCTGAATCTTCAGGGCGTAGTTGAGCAGGTGATTGAGCTTGAGCGCAAGAGACGACAAGAAATACTAACTAATAACCGCGCACAATTTGTTGATCAGATACTGCGCAACTATGGGATTCTTGCGAATGCAACAATTATTAGTTCCAAAGAAGCGACTGTTCGTTTATCTGAACTTCGCTTAGGTATAGCCCTTAAACTAATTGATCAGCTGTCTCTGCGGGATGTTGATGAACTTTTTGTAAAGATCCAGCCGGGCTATCTGCAATATGTGACGGGTTCAGAGTTGAATGAAAGTGAACGAGACATAGAAAGAGCAAAAATTATTCGAAAACGAATTAGTAATAGATAAAGGAGTGATGAGTATGTTTAATCGATTTACTGAGAGATCGCAGCGCGTGTTAGTTTTAGCGCAGGAAGAAGCGATAAGATTAGGCCATAGTAATATTGGCACTGAGCACCTTTTGCTTGGATTAGTGCTGGAAGGTGAAGGTATCGCAGCAAAGGCTTTGACCTTATTAGAAGTTGACCCGAATGTTGTTCGTAAAGAGGTTGAACAACTGATCGGTAGAGAAAATGTGAAACCGCTTAACATGAGTTATACGCCGCGTGCTAAGCGTGTAATTGAACTATCGCAGGATGAGGCGCGTAGGCTGGGGCATTCTTATATTGGTACTGAACACCTTTTGCTTGGATTGATTCGCGAAGGCGAGGGGGTTGCTGCACATGTACTGAATAACTTGGGCGTTAATCTTAACAATGCGCGACAGCAGGTATTGCAACTGCTTGGAAGCGGAGAGTCAACTGCAACCGGTGAGGACAGTGTAAAGCATAACACACCGACACTTGACGAGATGGGGCGTGACTTAACAAAGATTGCCAAAGAGGGTGGACTTGACCCGGTGATTGGGCGTGAGAAAGAGATTGAACGCGTGATTCAGGTGCTGAGCAGACGGACTAAAAATAACCCGGTGTTGATTGGTGAACCGGGTGTAGGGAAAACAGCAATCGCTGAAGGACTGGCGATTAAGATTGAGAACAACGAGATTCCGGAAATTCTTAGAGGGAAGCGCGTTGTATCGCTTGATATGGCTACTATTGTTGCTGGGACCAAGTATCGCGGTGAGTTTGAAGAGCGTCTGAAAAAGGTTATGGACGAAATTCGCGAAGACGGTAATGTGATTATTTTTATCGATGAGTTGCACACATTAATTGGTGCCGGTGGCGCCGAAGGTGCGATTGATGCATCGAATATACTGAAACCGGCTCTCGCGCGGGGTGAATTGCAAGCAATCGGCGCAACTACGCTCGATGAATATCGCAAATATATCGAGAGGGATGCTGCGCTTGAACGCCGCTTCCAGCCAATTATGGTGAATGAGCCATCAGTTGATGAGTCGATTGCGATTTTACAAGGATTGCGCGACCGTTATGAAGCCCATCATCGAGTACAAATCCCTGATTATACGATTGAGCAAGCAGTGAAATTAGCAGATCGTTATATTTCAGATCGATTTTTGCCTGATAAAGCTATTGATGTAATCGATGAAGCTGCTTCTAAGGTACGCATCAGTGCATATAATATGCCGCCGAATCTGAAAGAACTTGAGAAGAATCTTGAGGAAATGAAAAAAGAAAAAGATGCCGCAGTTCAAAGCCAAGAGTTTGAGAAAGCGGCAGCACTGCGCGATGACGAGCAGAAGCTACGTGTTGAACTGGAGCAAACAATAGATAAATGGCGTGAAACACAAGGAAAGACGGATACTGTGGTAACGGTTGACGATGTTGCACAAGTTATTTCAAGCTGGACCGGTGTTCCGGTTAAGAAATTAACTGAAGAAGAAACTGAGCGTTTAATCAAGATGGAAGAGATCCTTCACAGGCGGGTTATTGGTCAAGACGAAGCGGTGGAATCTGTTTCGCGTGCTATTCGTAGAGCGCGTGCCGGACTAAAAGATCCGAAGCGGCCAATCGGTTCATTTATTTTCCTTGGTCCAACCGGCGTAGGAAAGACTGAGTTAGCTCGCGCGTTAGCTGAAGCAATGTTTGAGGATGAGAATGCAATTATCCGAATCGACATGTCTGAGTACATGGAAAAGCACTCAACCTCAAGATTAGTTGGTGCACCTCCGGGGTATGTCGGTTTTGATGAAGGTGGGCAACTTACTGAGAAGATTCGTCGTAAGCCATACTCGGTCGTTCTTTTAGACGAGATTGAGAAGGCTCATCCTGAGGTGTTTAATATTCTTTTGCAAGTGTTGGAAGATGGACGCTTAACAGATAGTAAAGGCAGAACGGTTGATTTCCGAAACGCAATAATTATAATGACTTCGAACGTTGGTGCGGAGCTTATAAGACAGGATAAGACGCTGGGCTTTGCTACAGGTGAAGCGGATAACGGCTATAAGGATATGAAGGACCAGGTACTGCGCGAACTGAAAAAGACGTTTAGACCGGAGTTTTTAAACAGACTTGATGAAATAATAGTTTTTCACTCGCTGAAAGAAGAACAGTTGCGTCGAATCCTTGAGCTGATGGTAGCAGAGTTAAAAACAAGACTCGCTGATAAAGAGATTGACTTTGATCTGACTGATGAAGCGAAAGAGTTTTTGTTAAAAGAAGGATATGATGCGACTTATGGCGCGCGTCCGCTTAGACGTATGGTGCAGAAACATATTGAGGATGTGCTTTCGGAGGAATTGTTAAAAGGAACAATTGCAGCCGGAAGCAAGTTAGTGCTTGAACTTGATGGTGATAAATTAGAAGTAAAAAAATAGTGTTTAAATCTATTTTATAGAAGGCAAGTGTTGTATGATATAAGTAACGGAATTTGTTTGAGTAGGGATTGTTGAAAGGGGGACTAGTTTTGGAAAAAGATTTGAGTAGAGAAGAGTTTTTACGGGATGTATTAAAGCTAGTTGCCCCCGGCACACCCTTCCGTGAAGGGCTTGACAACATTTTGCGTGCAGATACCGGAGCGCTGATCGTTGTCGGTTATGATGATACAATTGCCAAACTTGCTGACGGGGGATTTGCCATTGATAGCGAGTTGAATCCGGCACATTTGTACGAACTTGCTAAGATGGATGGTGCAATTATTGTTACTGCTGATCTTAAGCGAATACTGTTTGCTAATACGCATCTGGTTCCGGACAGCTCGGTTATTTCGGTTGAAACAGGCATTAGGCACCGTATTTCAGAACGTGTTGCTAAGCAGACAGGCAACTTAGTTGTTTCTATTTCGCAACGTCGTGGTACAATCACTCTTTATCAGGGGCAGTATCGCTATTCGTTGAGTGATATCGGTGTAATTTTAACGAAAGCTAACCAAGCGATTCAGACGTTGGAAAAATATAAAATGGCGCTTGATCAAAAATTGACTAACCTATCAGCGATGGAATTTGAAGATTTAGTTACGTTAGAGGATATAACTTCAATCATACATAAAATCGAGATGGTCAAACGTGTCTATAACGAGATTGAAACTTTTACTAACGAGCTTGGTGTAGAGGGAAGACTGGTACAGATGCAAGCCAAAGAATTAATTTCTAATGTCGAGTCTGAATCAATTGCACTTTATCGTGATTATATGAAGAAGGAATCAGCCAAGACATTGGAGAAATTTCTACAGGAGCTCGCTAAGACGAGCTATGATGACTTGCTGGATACAAATAATATTATTCGGCTGCTTGGTTACTCGAGTAAAGTTGATCCATCAGAAGAGTTTATAACCACAAGAGGTTACCGGATATTAAGTAGGATTCCACGGCTACCATATGCGATTGTTGATAATCTGGTGGAGCACTTTAAAACTTTACCGGAGGTTATGGTGGCTACTACAGATGAACTCGATGATGTTGATGGTATTGGTGAGGTTAGAGCTAAGACGATTAAAGAAAGTCTAAATCGCATTCAGGAAAATGTTTTTATTGGTCGAAATATCTAGAAAAGCTTGGTAGAATCAGCATATTGCATGTAAGCGTAAAGGTTGTTTACTTGACATAAATAGGAAATTCTGATAATATAGTGTAGCTATTGATGCAAAGGGAGGTGACATATTTGTCAAACGAAGAGAAAAAATGTTTTCAGATTGGCGATAAAGTTGTATACCCAATGCATGGTGCCGGAATCATTGAAGCGATTGAGGACAAAGAGTTTCTTGGGGAAATTCAGAGCTACTATATTATGCGAATCCCTGTTGGTGATATGAAGGTTATGATACCGCTTAATAATGTTGAAGGTGCCGGACTAAGAGATGTTGTTGATGTTGAGGTAGTCGATGACGTTATTAAGGTGCTTTACGCTGAAGAGACAGATATGTCTGTAAATTGGAATCATCGTTATCGTGCCAATTTAGAAAAGATTAAAACCGGTGATATTTACGAGCTTGCAGATGTTGTTCGTAATCTTATGCTGAGAAATCACGAGAAAGGTCTGTCAACCGGTGAACGGAAGATGCTTGACAATGCTCGACAAATTCTCATTAGCGAGTTAGTATTAGCTAAGGATCTTGAAGAAGAGGAAGCATTCGCCTTGTTAGATAAGATTATACCTAAATAGAGTGCGTCTTATAGACGCATTTTTTTGTCAAAATATGCGAGATTTGTAGGCATAATGTACCTTGATAATTGAATAACAAGAGTGAAAGACTAATAAAACTTGAAGGGAGGTGAAGTAATGTTAAAACGGATATTTCAGATCTTTTCACTTATCTTAGGAGGGATTCTTGGTTACCTCTATCTACCGCTTCTAATGAAACAGATAGACTTCGGCATCGAACTTAGTGATATGACACTAAATTTATATGGGATGGTTTTAGGTGCAATTATATTTTTTATTCTTATTATATTATTTTTAGACCCAATTATTCGAGGCCTGAAGCGAGTTGAAGAGTTCTTGTTAAGGATACCGGTCGTTGATCTAGTCTTTGGGGTTATCGGTCTGGTTATTGGACTTATCATCGCAACGTTGGCATCGGCGTCTTTCCGTAGCATTCCGGGTGTTAATGTTGTTGCGCCGATAATTTTTGCCGGATTGTTTGGCTATCTGGGCTTTGTAATCAGTAATAAAAAACGTGAAGAGATTGGCACACTTGTTAGTACTAACCGAGCAGGCAGAGAACGTGCAGCACGCAAAGAGGCTCCGCTACACCACGAGAGTAAGATTCTTGACACGAGTGTTATCATTGATGGACGTATTGCTGATATTTGCAAGACCGGTTTCATTGAAGGAAAACTCGTGATTCCGCAATTCGTATTGGAGGAACTTCAACACATTGCTGATTCCGCAGATTCGCTTAAAAGGAATCGTGGACGACGCGGCTTGGATGTTTTGAATAAAATTCGCAAGGAACTCGATATTCCGGTTGAAATTTATGAGGGCGATTTCGAAGATATTCAAGAGGTAGACAGCAAGCTTGTAAAACTTGCGAAAACTCTTGATGCTAAGGTGATTACGAATGATTATAATCTGAATAAGGTATGTGAATTACAAGGGGTACCGGTACTTAATATTAATGACTTGTCAAATGCTGTTAAACCGGTTGTATTGCCGGGTGAAGAGATGATGGTTCAGGTCATTAAGGACGGTAAGGAACATAATCAAGGTATTGCTTATCTTGATGATGGTACGATGATTGTTGTTGAGGGCGGCAAAGAGTTTCTGAATCAAACAATCGATGTTTTAGTAACAAGCGTTCTGCAGACATCTGCAGGGAGAATGATATTTGTTAAACCGAAATCGCTGGTTTAATAGGTAGCTGTTTCGGAACAGATTGCTTGCGAGTTAAGGATTACTTGTTTAACTATGATTGAAAAATGTGATTGGAGACCGATTACAATGAAATGTGGGATTATCATTGCCGCTGCCGGACAAGGCAAGCGGCTTGGTCTTAAACAGAACAAAATACTATTTGAGTTAGCCGGGAAACCGATGCTGATTTATAGTGTTGAGCGTTTTAGAAAATTTACGTGGGTTGAGGAGATAGTTGTCGTTGTTCATGAAGAAGAGGTTGATTTAATCCGGCAATTACTTAAGTTGTATCAGCTTGACCGGCGGACCGAAGTTGTTATCGGCGGTAGTGAACGTCAAGATAGTATTGCTAATGGTTTAGCTGCTGTAACGAGCGATTATGTGATGGTGCACGATGCTGCGCGTCCTTTTGTGAGCGATAAGTTAATCAAGCGACTTTATGAGCGCTTGTACGATGTTGATGCAGTAATCCCGGGTGTTCCGGTTGTTGACACGATTAAGCTGGTTGATAAGTACCGGCGTGTTATACAGACGCTTAACAGAGATCAGCTTTGGGCGATTCAGACTCCGCAGGCTTTTTCTCGTCGGTTGTTGGTTGAGGCTTATGAAAAAGCGCAAGTTGAGGGCTTTATTGGAACTGATGATTCTTCTCTGGTTGAAAATATCGGTGTTGATGTTGAGGTCATCACCGGAGATGAGCGGAATCTGAAGATTACAACTGCGGCTGATTTGGTGCATGCAGAGAAAATCCTTAATAATTGGAGTGAGGAGAATGATTAGGGTAGGACAAGGCTTTGATGTTCACAGATTAGTGGTCGGTAGGCCGCTCATCATTGGCGGTGTCACGATTAATCACTCACATGGACTGCTGGGGCATTCTGATGCTGATGTATTATTGCATGCTCTCTCTGATGCTATTTTGGGCGCTCTTGCACTTGGCGATATTGGACAGCTATATCCTGATACAGCCGAAGAAACTGAGGACATGGATAGTCGCGTTATTTTGCGAGAAGTATGGGAACTTGCAAAGATGAATGGATTTACATTGGGTAACGCTGATCTCACTGTGATGGCGGAGAGACCTAAATTAGCGCCTTACAACCGACAGATACGTGAGTCAATCGCTGAGATTTTTGATGTAGATATTGAGCAGATCAGCTTGAAGGCGACTACAATGGAGCAGTTGGGTTTTGTTGGGAGAGAAGAGGGTATTGCAGCTCTCGCAATTGTATTGTTAAATAAAGAGAATGAATAGATTGGGTAATATTACCCGGGAAATAGTTCATTAGCCATAAGGAGAAGGGATTAATATGCAGAATAAAGAGGTGCGAGTAAGGTTTGCACCAAGCCCAACGGGGCATTTACACATAGGCGGTGCACGCTCGGCGCTTTTTAGTTATTTATACGCGCGAAAGAACAACGGTAAATTTATAATTCGTTTCGAGGATACAGATCAACTACGCAATGTTGAAGATGCTGAAGAAAAACTTCTTAACAATCTGGCATGGTTGGGAATAGAATGGGATGAATCTGTTGATGTAGGAGGCCCTTATGGACCTTATCGTTGTTCTGACCGAATGGACCTATACTCTAAGTATGCTGAGGAGCTACTAGCCAATGGTCTCGCTTATAAATGCTATTGCAGTAGTGCAGAGTTAGAAGCAGAGCGTGAAGCACAGGTTGCAGGCGGCATAACACCAATGTATTCAGGTAGATGCCGTTCTATCAATGATAGTGAACGTAAACGCATGGAGGATGCTGGATTTAAAGCTAATCTGCGTTTTCGGGTACCAGAAGATCAAGTGATGGTTGTTAATGACTTAGTGCGAGGAAGGATTGAGTTTGAAACTAACGGGATTGGCGATTTTATTATTGTACGTCCTAACGGAATGCCGACATATAATTTTGCGGTTACCGTAGATGACCACTTAATGCGGATAAGTCATGTAATCCGCGGTGAAGAACATTTAACTAATACGCCGCGTCAACAATTAATCTATAATGCATTTGGTTGGGATCAACCCGAATTCGCACATCTATCGTTAATTCTCAATGAGGACCGTCAAAAAATGAGTAAGCGCGATGAACAAATAATGCAGTTCGTCGACCAATATAAAGAGTTAGGTTTTTTGCCGGAGGCAGTACTTAATTTCTTAGCGCTATTTGGCTGGAGTCCGGCGACCGAACAGGAGATTTTCACAAAGGCGGAACTGATTGAGCAATTTAGTCTCGAGCGTGTAACAAAGAGTCCTGCAGTATTCAATGTTGGCAAGCTGCATTGGATGAACAATCACTACATCAAGGAGAGTTCGCTTGAATCAATTGTTGATCTATGCCGTCCGTATTTGCAGGATGCAGGCTTACTTCCGCAAAACCTGAGCGAGGCGGAAACGGAATGGTTAGCGAGGTTAGTGGAACTATATAAGGAACAGCTAAGCTATGGGCAAGAGATTATATCTTTATCGTCGATATTCTTTGTTGATGAAACTGAATATGATGAAGATGCGCTTGCTGTTTTGTCAGAGGAGTCTGCGCCGGTAGTGTTAAGAGAATTTAATGAACAACAACAAAAATTAGCAGGTTATAGCCCCGTAGAGATAAAAGTAGCTTTAACAACAGTACAGGAAAAGACAGGTTTTAAAGGGAAAAAATTATTTATGCCAATACGAGTTGCGGCGACCGGACAGACGCACGGACCTGATTTACCTACAACAATTTCATTGCTTGGTAAAACAAAAGTTAGCAGTCGCATAAAACAATTATTGACAAATATAAATTAATGGTTAAGATATAGTTAAAATATCGTTAAGATATAATTTAATTTAGATATTATGGCAATGAGAAAGAGGGTAAGCAATCCTCAAGAGGTTAGAGAGGTTCTTCGTCGGCTGAAAGAGAACCGCAATGGTTGCTGAGTGCGCTTTTGAGCCTTGATACTGAAGTTGTAGTAGGTATCGTCGGGTTGCTCCGATATCAGCTTACGAGTGGGAGTATGATTTTATACTCTAAGCAGGGTGGAACCGCGGATTATAACCGTCTCTGTGCAATAGCACGAGACGGTTTTATTTTGTCTAATATTGTCTTAAAAAGAAGAGAGGGAACACTGAATGTTTGATCGTATCAAGGAAGATATAGAAGTAATCAAAAAAAATGATCCATCAACGAGAAATTCACTAGAGGTATTATTAACGTTTCCGGGCGCGCGCGCAATTCGCAATTATAGGCTTGCGCATAGGCTTTGGAAGCGAGGCTTTTATCTGTTAGCTAAGATAATCTCTTCTTTTACACGATTTACGACCGGTATTGATATTCATCCGGCGGCGGTGATTGGCAGAAGGTTTTTCATCGATCATGGAACCGGTGTTGTAATAGGTGAATCGACTGAAATTGGCGATGATGTTTCGATTTATCAGGGAGTGACTTTGGGAGGAACCGGTAAGGAACGGGGAAAACGTCATCCGACTATTAGAAATAATGTGATGATCTCAGCCGGTGCAATTGTACTCGGCTCAATAACGATTGGTGAGAATTCAAAAATAGGAGCATCATCGGTAGTGTTGAAGGATGTGCCACCTAACTCCACGGTGGTGGGCGTTCCGGGTGAGGTAGTAATCCGAGATGGGATTAGGGTTATGCGTAACGATGAGAAACTCGAAATTAGAGTAGAGACTTTGGAGCAAGAACTGGAGCAGTTAAAAATAGAATTAAACAAATTGAGAAAGGAGGGGAACTTAGATGTTACAAATTTATAACACGCTGACTAACCGTAAAGAAAAATTCGTACCAATTAGGGAAGGCATTGTTGATATGTATGTTTGTGGGCCGACAGTATACAATTTAATTCATATTGGGAATGCTCGTCCTTTAGTCGTTTTCGATATGGTTCGCAGGTATTTAGAATACAAAGGTTACCACGTTAATTATGTTCAGAATATCACCGATGTCGAGGAGAAGATAATCAATAAAGCTAAAGAATTAGGCGTAAAAGCAACAGATCTTTCTCGGAAATATACAGAAGAATTCTTCGCGGACCTTGAAAGGCTTGGTATTAGAAAGTCGAGCGCTTACCCAAAGGTAACTGAAAACATGGATGATATTATCAGTTTTATTGAACAGTTGCTCTCGCTAAATGCTGCTTACCAAGTTGAAGGGAATGTATTTTTCCGTGCAAGTCATTTTGCAGATTATGGTAAATTATCAAAACAGTACATCGACGATCTCATGGTAGGCGCACGCATCGAAGTTGATGTGCAAAAGGAGAATCCGAACGATTTTGTCTTATGGCGTACTGCGAAGGAAGGCGAAGTATCTTGGTCTAGTCCGTGGGGCAAAGGCCGACCGGGCTGGCACATTGAGTGCTCAACTTTGGTTAAGAAGTATCTTGGTGATACAATCGATATCCACGGTGGCGGAGCGGACTTAATTTTTCCGCATCACGAGAATGAGATAGCGCAGTCAGAAACCTTGAATAAAAAGCCGCTTGCCAACTATTGGATGCATAATGCTTATCTTACGATTGATGATCAGAAAATGTCGAAATCGATCAATAATATTATTACAGTACGTGAGTTGATTGAGAAGAGAGATCCTAATCTATTAAAGCTGGCATTTCTCAGTGTGCACTATCGGACGCCGATCAACTTTTCATTAGAACTGATGGATTCAACTGAGAAAAATATTGCTCGCATTCGTAAAGCTTATCAGCAATTAGCAGAGCTTGAGCAGGGCGAACTTGGACCGGTAAGTGGTGAGGTTAAAGGTTATTTACATGGGTTGGCTCAACGTTTTATTGAAGAGATGGACGATGATTTCAATAGTGCTAATGGAGTTACACTGATTTATGAATTGATTAAGCAGATTAATATCTACACCAGCGAAGAAAAAGTAGGTCATGCTGAAGCAACTGCAATAAAAACGGTTCTTGAAAATATGTTAAATGTACTTGGATTAGAAGGAATATTGAATTCTAATCTGGCCACAGATGAGAATACCGGATGGATTGATGAATTAATTGAACAGAGAAACCAAGCGAAGGCTGATAAGAATTGGGTTGAGGCAGATCGGATTAGAGATTTATTAAGTGATAAAGGAATTTTGCTTGAAGATACCCCTAAGGGTGTAAGGTGGCGACGAAAATGAATGCATTAGCACTTGCTTACATTGGTGATGCAGTTTATGAGTTAGCAGTAAGGGAGCATGTTTTAAGTCAAGGGAATTATAGGCAGAGTGTTCTTCATAATCGTAGTGTTGCTTATGTTAGTGCTAAGTCACAGGCTAATATTGTTAAGAAGTTAGAGCCTCTGCTTAGTGATGAGGAATTGGCAGTCGTTAAAAGAGGCAGGAATACTAAGGGACACGCAGCACCGAAGAATACTGAGGTGGTACAATATCGGTATAGCACAGGTTTTGAAGCATTAATTGGTTATTTATACTTAACCGGTAATACAGGTCGTTTACAAGAGATATTAGGTTTTGCGATAAGCTATGTGGAGGGAGAGACACAAGATGAGTGAGAATGAACAAGATAAACAAATAATTATCGGTGTCAACTCAGTAATGGAATCTCTGGTTGCAAACAGAGAGATAGAGCAACTCTACGTTGCTGAGGGAACAAAACATGCTCGCGTAACTGAGATACTCCAGTTAGCTAAGAATCGCAGAATTAAAATAAATAGTATTGCGAGACACAACTTAGACCAGATTGTTGGTAGCGACAAACACCAAGGAGTAGCCGCTATAATTGCTGCATATTCGTATTTGCCGCTAGAAGTCATAATAAAAAGAGCTCGCGATTCCCGCAAATACCCCTTGTTAATTATGCTTGATGGATTAGAGGATCCTCATAATTTGGGTGCCATTCTACGGACAGCTGACGTAGTGGCAGCTTCGGGAATTATAATACCGGAAAGAAGGTCAGTTGGTCTAACGTCGACTGTTGCTAAAACTTCAGCAGGAGCGATTGAGCATGTACCGGTGGCGCGCGTTACTAATTTAGTGCAGACAGTTAAACGGGTAAAGGATGAAGGGTATTGGATAGTGGGTGCGGATGCTAGCGGCACCAGCCTTTATACAGAGATAGACTACAAAATGCCGGTCTGCTTAGTAATTGGAGGTGAGGGTCAGGGGGTATCAAAACTGCTACTTAGCAAATGTGATTATATTGCCAAGCTTCCTATGTATGGCAGTGTAAATTCACTAAATGCTTCTGTGGCGACAGCGATTTTCCTATATGAAATATTGAGACAACAAGAGTTAATATAATAGGATTGACTTATTAAAGAAATACTATATAATGTATCTAATGAGAATAAATGTCAATATCTACAAATATATAGATTCTAATTATTTAAAGAGAGGTGAGTGATATGTCCGACGACGAAGATAAAAAAGACATAGACGGTACTGAAGAAAGAGATAGTACTAAGGACTGTGACAATGTAGACTTGAAATATGTTTATTATGAAGAAAAAAATATTAAAGAAAGTGATTTTAGTAATTTAACGGATGAGGAAATAGTCTTAATTGCACAAGAAGTATATGGACCTGCGTTAGGTTATCTATACAATAAGTATGGAAGCATGATTAAAGCTAAGTCGCGAATATATTTCTTGGTTGGTGCCGATGTTGATGATGTTGAACAAGAAGCAATTATTGGTTTTTACAAAGCAGTACGGGATTTCCGGATTGAGCATGGTAACACATTTAAATCATTTGCGGAGATTTGTGTTAGAAGACACATGATTTCAGCAATCAAGAGTGCTACCAGCTATAAGAATTATCCTCTAAATTATGCGATTTCAATTGACGCCCAGATTGTTGACGGTGAAAAAGACATTAGCCTTTCCGATATTATGAAAGGTGACGAGATCAAGGAGCCTGAAACTTTCTACTTGATCAAAGAGGAGCAGGCGGAGATTGGGAGAGAGATCGTCGCTCGGCTAAGCAAGTTCGAATCAGTCGTGTTTGGCTACCACCTTGAAGGCTATACTTATCAAGAAATAGCTATAAAGTTGGGTAGGGAACCAAAGGTGATTGATAATGCTATCCAACGAATTAAGCGTAAACTTGCAGTATTTTTTGCAAGCGTTAATGATTACTAACAAGGTTATCTCATATAAGTAAGAAGCGGCGTTGAGCCGCTTCTTTTTATCAATATTAGCACTATTATTTATTGACATTGTATTTTGGTTATGATAGAGTAGCACAGGTGACCTTATAAAGACTTGTTCGACAAGGAGTACTTATAAGGTTATTAAAATTATTTAAGTTAAACGTGGGAGGTGTATATATGCGAGTTATTATTACATTGGCTTGCACCGAATGCAAACAACGCAATTATACCACAATTAAGAACAAACGGAATAATCCAGACCGGATTGAACTAAAAAAACATTGCAGATTTTGTAATGCACACACAGTACACCGTGAGACTCGATAAGTGGGGGAAAAATTATGAAATTTCTTGCAAAAATTAAAAAGTTTATCGTCGGTATTTTTAGTTTCTTTCGCGACAGCTTTAGGGAACTAAAAAAGGTTCGTTGGCCTGACCGGAAG
The DNA here is from genome assembly GCA_964637775.1 of uncultured Caryophanales bacterium. Taxonomy (GTDB): domain Bacteria; phylum Bacillota; class Bacilli; order Tepidibacillales; family Tepidibacillaceae; genus CAYZPB01. The sequence goes on along the minus strand of CAZWWX010000005.1, from coordinate 80,244 downwards.
GAATTAATTAGTTACTCAAAGGTCGTTATTTTTACAGTTGTATTTATAACGATATTCTTTGTCCTTGTCGATTTTATAATTTCCGGGCTGTTAAATCTAATTGGATTTGGTAGTTAAATGATTGCATGTTATTTTGATTTGAGGGAGGAAAGGGCGTCGTCCTAATCTATCATGGAAGAAAAAAGATGGTATGTTGTTCATACATATTCAGGGTATGAAAACAAAGTAAAAACCAATTTAGAGAAACGCGTCGAGACCATGGGTATGGGCGATCGAATTTTTTCTGTTCTTGTTCCGATGGAAGAAGAGATGGAAAATAAGGGTGGCAAGCGTCGAATCGTTCAGAAAAAAGTGTTTCCCGGCTACATCTTGGTTGAGATGCTAATGACAGATGAGTCATGGTATGTTGTGCGGAATACGCCAGGAGTGACCGGATTCGTTGGATCTGCAGGCGCTGGTTCGAAACCTACTCCTTTACTTGAGACAGAGGTTAAGGCTATTATGCGCAGGATGGGAATCGCTGCGACTAAACCGAAAATTGATTTTGAACTGAAAGAGAATGTTAGAGTAATTGATGGACCGTTCGAAAACTTTGTCGGTTATATTGATGAAATAAATATGGAAAAGTTAAAAATCAAGGTGTTAGTGAATATGTTCGGCAGGGAAACGCCTGTAGAACTTGATTTTGACCAGATTGAAAAGTTATAGGGAGGTGTAGTATATGGCTAAGAAAGCTATTAAAGTGATTAAATTACAAATTGATGCCGGTAAAGCGACACCCGCTCCGCCGGTTGGACCTGCTTTAGGACAAGCAGGCATAAATATTATGGGATTTTGTAAAGAGTATAATGCTAAAACACAGGATCAGATGGGGCTTGTAATTCCTGTTGAGATTACTGTATATGAAGATCGTTCATTCAGTTTTGTTACGAAAACTCCACCGGCTTCCATACTTCTGAAGAAGGCTGCCGGAATTGTTCGCGCATCCGGTGAACCTAACAAGAAAAAAGTTGCGACAGTAAAACGCGATAAAGTTAGAGAAATTGCAGAGACCAAAATGGCTGATTTAAATGCTGCGTCTGTTGAGGCGGCAATGTTGACCGTTGAAGGTACAGCGCGTAGTATGGGGATTGTTATTGAAGATTAATCATTAGAAATTTTTTGTTTAACGGCTCCAATTTAGTGGGAGGTTAAACCGTATAACCACATGGGAGGTATAAATATGGCTAAAGTAGGGAAAAAATATAGTGAAGCAGTTAAGCAATTTGATCGTCATCATCAGTATGACATCAGAGAAGCGATTGAAATTGTTAAAAAAATAGCTACTGCTAAATTTGATGAAACTGTAGAAGTTGCTTTTCGCCTTGGTGTTGACCCAAGAAAAGCAGACCAGCAGATTCGCGGTGCGGTAGTTTTGCCGCATGGTACAGGCAAGGTGCAGCGCGTGCTCGTCTTTGCGAAAGGCGAGAAAGTTAAAGAAGCGGAAAATGCCGGTGCAGATTATGTTGGTGATGAGGAACTGGTTGATAAGATTCAAAAAGGCTGGTTTGAGTTTGATGTTGTAGTAGCAACACCGGACATGATGGCAACGGTAGGTAAATTAGGTAGAGTGCTTGGGCCTAAAGGGTTAATGCCTAACCCGAAAACCGGAACAGTTACGTTTGATGTTGAACGTGCAGTTCAAGAGATTAAAGCCGGTAAGATCGAATATCGTACTGATAAAGTCGGTAACATTCACACGCCAATCGGGAAAGTATCTTTCGAAGATGAAAAACTGGTCGAAAACCTTGAAACTGTAATTGATACATTGGCTAAAGCAAAACCAGCTTCAGCAAAAGGTCAATACTTCAGAAACGTTGTTATTAGTTCAACGATGGGTCCGGGAGTAAGGGTAAATATACTTAAAAAATAATGCTTTGACAGCAGATTAGCAACATGCTAAAATGGCTTTGCTAAATTAAATAAATTATTACCGTAGACAGTAGGTGCCACAGGGCTTAATTTCCTACCGAGGTGCAGATATTCTTCGGGATATAACACTTTCGTATGTTTGCGAAGGTGTTTTTTGTTTACGCGGAGTAATAAGGAGGAGGTGTAAGGATGGGTGCAAGCATTCGTGAAAGAAAAGAAAGAGAAGTAGCTGAAATAGTACAGAGGTTTACGGATAGCAAATCAACTATTCTAACGGACTACCGCGGTTTGACTGTTGCTGAGGTAACAGAACTTAGAAAAAAACTGCGTGAAGCAGGCGTTGAATATAAGGTTCTAAAAAACACTTTTGTTAGACGAGCTATGACTGAAATCAATCTTAGCGATCTTGATGAATTTTTGGTTGGACCGACAGCAATTGCTTTTAGCAATGAAGATTTAGTGGCTCCGGCGAAAATTATTGCTGAATTTGCGAAAAAACATAAAGCTTTAGAAATTAAAGCGGGTGTTCTTGAGGGTCAACTTTTAGGATTGGCACAGGTAAAAGAACTTGCGGATTTACCTTCAAGAGAAGGATTACTTTCAATGTTGTTAAGCGTCTTACAGGCGCCGATGAGAAATATGGCATGTGTTGTTAAAGCCGTTGCTGAAAAGGAAGCATAATCTATTTATATAAAATTAGGAGGATATGAAAATGAATAAAGAGCAAATTATTGAAGCTATAAAAAATATGTCAGTCTTAGAATTAAACGATCTTGTTAAAGCAATTGAGGAAGAATTTGGTGTTACTGCAGCAGCTCCTGTTGCTATGGTAGCCGGTGGAGCTAGTGCTGAAGTTGCTGAAGAGCAATCAGAATTCACTGTAAATTTAGCGAACGCCGGTGCTTCTAAAATTAACGTAATTAAAATAGTTCGTGAGATTACAGGACTAGGTCTGAAAGAAGCTAAAGAATTAGTTGACAATGCTCCAAAAGCTGTTAAAGAAGGAGTATCTAAAGAAGAGGCTGAATCAGTTAAAGCTAAACTTGAAGAAGCCGGTGCAACTGTAGAAATAGTATAAGGGAGATTTAGCTAACCGAAAAGCCTATTGTTAATGACGATAGGTTTTTCGGTTAATTTATTTTATTTGACTTTTAGGGGTAACGATATGGGAGAACATTATTATAGTGAGAATCCTACTACCAAACATGCGGAGCAGGAATTTGTCTATATGTTTGGTGGTAAAAAATATCGCTTCAGTACAGATTCAGGTGTGTTTTCGAAAAACAGAGTTGATTACGGAACTGCTCTTTTGATTGAACATGCTGTAATTAAACCTGGTAGCAAAGTTTTAGATTTGGCTGCGGGTTATGGACCAATCGGTATTGTGTTAGCATCAAAACTTATACAGGGACAATTGACGATGGCTGATATTAATACAAGGGCAGTCCAACTTTTAAAGACGAATGTTATTAGGAATGCAGATTGCATTCCTAAAGATGTTAGCATAAACATTGTTGGTAGCGACGGGTTTATGAGCATAGCAGAGAATGACTTTGATTATATATTCTTGAATCCGCCGATCCGGGCCGGTAAGGATACGGTCTTTAGATTATATCGTGAAGCACATATTGGATTAAAGCAGGGTGGGGAACTCTGGATTGTGATCCGGAAGAAACAAGGTGCATCATCTACGACTGCTGAGCTTGAGAATTTATATAGTAATGTAGAGGTTGTCGCAAAGTCAAAAGGGTATTTTATTATAAAAAGTACTAAATAAATTACTTGACTACAAAAATTCCTTGTGATAATATATGTAGATGCGAAAATGATAATATACGGCTATTGTGCCCATTTTTTAGTATAAAAATATAAGGGTAAGGAACGTGGTAAAGAAGAATTTAAGACAATATATGTTAATAAAAATGTGGTTACAGAACCCATTTTTTTCTTTTTTAATTACACTGTTCAAAAGGGGTGAAAAGCTTGGCAGTGAAGACTGTAAATTTAGGTAAACGCGAACGAAGAAGTTATGCGGAAATTATTGAGGTTTTAGACGTTCCAAATCTTATTGAGATACAGCTAAATTCTTATCAGTGGTTTATAAATGATGGTCTGCGCGAAATGTTTCGTGATATTTCGCCGATTCAGGATTTTGCTGGAAATCTAATTTTGGAGTTTTTCGACCACAGCATTGGTGAGGCTAAGTATTCAGTGGATGAGGCAAAGGAGCGAGATGTTACTTATTCGGCGCCACTAAGAGCAAAAGTTCGTTTGATTAACAAGGAGACCGGTGAAGTTAAGGAACAAGAGGTATTTATGGGAGATTTTCCTCTGATGACTCCGACCGGCACATTTATTATTAATGGCGCTGAGAGGGTAATTGTCAGCCAACTTGTGCGTTCACCAAGTGTTTATTTCGGTACCAAGTTTGATAAGAACGGTAAAAGAATTTTCACATCAACAATGATCCCTAATCGTGGGGCATGGCTAGAGCTTGAAGTAGATGTTAAGGATATTCTCTATGTCCGTATTGATCGTACGCGGAAATTACCGGCGACGGTTCTTTTGCGTGCGCTGGGTTTTGGGACTGACGATGAGATTATTGAACTACTTGGTGATAATCAATTTGTTCGGAATACATTAGAAAAAGATAGTACTGATTCAACTGAAAAGGCTTTGATTGAAATTTATGAACGCCTGCGTCCGGGAGAACCGGCGACGATTGAAAGTGCTAAGAGTTTGCTGTACGCGAGATTTTTCGATCCAAAACGTTATGATTTAGCAGATGTTGGACGCTACAAAATTAACAAGAAGCTACATATCAAGAATAGATTGTTTAATCAGAAACTTGCCGAAAATCTTGTTAATCTGGAAACGGGTGAGATTATCGCTGAAGCCGGTCAAGTGATTGATCGTAAACTACTCAACAAGCTGATTCCACTGTTTGATAGTGGCTTAAATTATTTAAACTATGAACCTAAACTTGGTGTATTGGAAGATGCAATTCCATTACAGATAGTGAAGATTTACGCTCCAAATTCAGAAGATGTGGCTATTAATGTGATTTCCAACCAACAAATCAATCAATCAGTCAAGAATATTACTCCAAGTGATATTGTTGCAACGATTAATTACTTTATTAACCTATTCTATGGCGTTGGTGATATTGATGATATTGACCATTTAGGAAATAGACGATTACGTTCAGTTGGTGAATTGCTACAGAACCAATTCCGAATTGGTTTAGCACGAATGGAGAGAGTTGTTCGTGAGCGGATGTCAATTCACGATGTGAACATGCTTACACCACAAGCACTTATCAACATTCGACCGGTGATTGCGTCCGTTAAAGAATTTTTTGGAAGCAGTCAGCTTTCGCAATTCATGGATCAGACTAATCCACTTTCGGAATTGACACACAAAAGACGCTTGAGTGCGCTTGGGCCGGGTGGTTTGACGCGTGAACGCGCGGGTTTTGAAGTGCGTGACGTTCACCATTCACACTACGGAAGAATGTGCCCGATTGAAACGCCTGAGGGTCCGAACATTGGGCTAATTAACTCACTTTCAAGCTATGCGCGAGTTAATCCTTATGGCTTTATTGAGACTCCGTATCGCCGCGTTGATTCAGATACAAGTCTAATCACTGACGATATTGTTTATCTAACAGCTGATGAAGAGGATAATTATGTTATCGCACAGGCAAATGTGAAGTTTGATGAAAAAGGTAAGTTTTTGGAAGATGGAATTGTTGCCAGATACAAAGATGAGAATATTATTACTACCAAAGAAAGAGTTGACTTTATTGACGTTTCACCGATGCAGGTTGTTTCTGTTGCAACGGCGATGATTCCATTCCTTGAGAATGATGACTCTAACCGTGCATTGATGGGATCCAACATGCAGCGGCAGGCGGTTCCGTTATTAACACCGGAAGCGCCGTTAATCGGAACCGGTATGGAGTTCAAAACTGCTCGCGATTCAGGAGTATGTATCGTTGCACAAGCTGACGGCGTTGTTGAAAGAATTGATGCTAAAGAAATTGCTGTAAGAACAATTACAACTTCCGGTCGTAAGAAGGTTGAAGGCGATTTAATTGTATATAAGCTTCATAAGTTTATGCGTTCGAACCAAGGGACATGTATTAACCAACGTCCGCTCGTTAAAAAGGGCGACACGGTTAAAAAGGGCGAAACAATTGCCGATGGACCATCAACTGAGCTTGGTGAATTAGCATTAGGACGCAACATTGTTGTTGCATTTATGACTTGGGAAGGCTATAACTTTGAGGATGCGATTCTGATCAGTGAAAGACTTGTTAAGGAAGATACTTATACTTCAATTCACATTGAAGAGTATGAATCAGAGGCTCGCGATACGAAACTTGGTCCTGAAGAAATAACGAGAGATATTCCGAATGTCGGAGACGATGCACTAAAAAATCTTGATGAGCGTGGAGTGATTCGGATTGGTGCGGAGGTTCGCCCCGGCGATATCCTTGTCGGTAAAGTTACACCTAAAGGGGTTACAGAGTTAACAGCTGAAGAAAGATTACTACACGCAATTTTTGGTGAAAAGGCGCGTGAAGTACGTGATACTTCATTACGAGCACCGCACGGACAAGACGGGATTGTTGTTGATGTCAAAGTGTTCACTCGTGAAAATGGTGATGAGCTCCCTCCGGGTGTAAACTATCTGGTCCGCGTATATATAGCCCAGAAACGGAAGATTTCCCAGGGTGACAAGATGGCCGGACGTCATGGTAACAAGGGTGTAATCGCTCGTATTTTACCGGAAGAGGATATGCCGTTCTTACCTGATGGTAAACCGGTCGATATAATTCTGAATCCACTTGGAGTTCCATCGCGGATGAACATCGGTCAAGTACTGGAAGTACATCTTGGTTGGGCGGCAAAGGCATTAGGGATCCACGTCGCAACTCCGGTTTTTGATGGGGCGAACGAGAATGATGTTTTTGCGGCGTTGGAAGAAGCAGGGTATGAGAGAGATGGGAAAACAATTTTGTACGATGGCCGGAGCGGTGAACCTTTTGAAAGAAGAGTTACAGTCGGCGTAATGTACATGATTAAATTGCTTCACATGGTTGACGATAAAATTCATGCTCGTTCAACCGGACCATACTCTTTAGTAACGCAACAACCACTTGGCGGTAAAGCGCAGTTCGGTGGTCAACGTTTTGGTGAGATGGAAGTGTGGGCGCTTGAAGCTTATGGTGCCGCTTATACATTGCAAGAAATTTTAACAGTAAAATCGGATGATGTAATTGGCCGTGTTAAGACTTATGAAGCAATTGTAAAGGGCGAAAACGTGCCGGAAGCCGGTGTACCTGAATCCTTCAAGGTGTTGATTAAGGAATTACAGAGTTTGGCGCTTAACGTAAAAATTCTCTCCAGTGATGAAGAAGAGATTGAGATTAAGGAGCTTGACACTGAGGAAGAAATTGATATGAAGAAGCTTAACTTGAATTTCGGAAACGACTTTGGTAGTGATGATGAATAAAAAATTGGCTGATAGCTAAGGGAGGTGTACCCTTTGATAGATGTAAATAGATTCGAAGCGATGAGTATAGGCCTTGCTTCTCCTGAAAAGATTCGATCATGGTCGTTCGGAGAGGTTAAGAAACCGGAAACAATCAATTATCGTACACTTAAGCCGGAAAAAGAAGGTTTATTCTGTGAGAAGATTTTCGGCCCAACTAAGGACTGGGAATGCCATTGCGGTAAGTACAAACGCGTACGCTACAAAGGTGTTGTCTGCGATCGCTGCGGCGTTGAGGTTACGAGATCGAAGGTCAGACGTGAACGGATGGGGCATATTGAGTTAGCTGCACCGGTTTCGCATATCTGGTATTTTAAAGGTATCCCAAGCAGAATGGGGCTTATTCTCGACATGTCGCCACGCTCGCTTGAGGAGGTAATTTACTTTGCGTCTTATGTTGTGACAGATCCGGGTGAGACACCGCTTGACAAAAAACAACTACTAACTGAAAAAGAGTACCGTGCATATCGCGAGCGTTACGGATATAATTTTGCTGCCGGTATGGGAGCGGAGACGATTAAAAAATTACTTTCAGACATTGATGTTGAAGGTGAAATGCAAGAACTAAAAGAAGAATTAGAAACGGCTCAAGGTCAAAAGAAAAACCGTATCATCAAAAGATTAGAGATACTTGATGCGTTCAGAACCTCCGGCAACAGACCGGAGTGGATGATACTTGATGTATTGCCGATTATTCCGCCGGAGCTACGACCAATGGTACAGCTCGATGGTGGTCGGTTCGCTACATCAGATTTAAATGACCTGTATCGCCGGGTAATTAATAGAAATAACCGGTTAAAACGTCTGTTAGATTTAGGCGCACCTGATATAATTGTTCAAAATGAGAAACGTATGCTTCAAGAAGCGGTTGACGCACTTATTGATAATGGTCGCCGCGGTAGACCGGTTACCGGTCCCGGTAATCGTCCACTTAAATCTTTAAGCCATATGCTTAAGGGTAAACAAGGTCGTTTTCGCCAGAATCTACTGGGTAAACGTGTTGACTATTCAGGTCGTTCGGTTATCGTTGTTGGACCGGATTTACAGATGCATCAATGCGGTCTGCCAAAGGAAATGGCACTTGAGCTGTTTAAACCTTTCGTAATGAAGGAATTAGTTCAAAGGGAAATCACACATAATATTAAGAGCGCTAAGCGTCGAGTTGAACGGATGAGCCCAGAGGTATGGGATATTCTTGAGGAAGTAATTCGCGAGCATCCGGTTCTCTTGAACCGTGCACCGACCCTGCATCGTCTGGGCATTCAAGCATTTGAGCCGGTGCTTGTTGAAGGGCGCGCAATTCAATTGCATCCGCTTGTTTGTACAGCGTACAATGCCGACTTTGATGGTGACCAAATGGCGGTTCATGTTCCGTTATCTGCAGAAGCCCAAGCAGAAGCGAGACTTCTAATGTTAGCTTCTTATAATATTCTCAATCCAAAAGATGGTAAACCGGTTGTAACTCCGTCGCAAGACATGGTGCTTGGTTGTTATTATCTAACGATTGAAAAAGCAGGAGACAAAGGTGAAGGAATGTTGTTTAGTGGACCTGAGGAGGCTATTGCTGCTTATTTTAACGGGTTCGCTTCGCTTCACGCGCGAATCGCGATTCCGGCAAAAACAGTAAAGAAAACCTCTTTCTCACCGAAACAAGAGAAAGCACTGCTGGTGACGACGATAGGTAAGGTTATCTTTAACGAGGTATTCCCGGCTGATTTACCATATATTAATGAGCCGACTAAGGCGAACTTGATGGATGGTATTGATGATAAGTACTTTATCTTTGAAAAGGGCGTTGACATTAGGAAAGCTGTTACGGCTGTTGAGGGAAAAGGAGCGATTACCAAAGGGTTCCTTGGAACAATTATCGCAGAGATTTTCCGTAAATACCATACAACTGAGACGGCGATTATCCTTGATAAAATTAAGAAACTTGGTTTTTCATATTCTACGAAAGCCGGCATAACGATTGCCGTATCGGATGTAGATATTCCGAAAGAGAAGGACGTAATTCTTGAAGAGGCGGAAGAGAAAGTAAAAGGCGTTGTTAATCAATATCGACGCGGTTTAATTACTGATGAGGAACGCTATGACCGAATTATCTCGATTTGGAGCAAAGCTAAAGATGATATCACAGATGTATTGATGAATAGTTTAGATAAATTTAATTCGATTTATATGATGGCTAACTCCGGTGCTCGTGGTAACGTTTCGCAAATAACACAACTTGCCGGTATGCGTGGCCTGATGGCAGCGCCATCCGGAAAGATTATTGAATTGCCGATTAAATCGAATTTCCGTGAAGGTCTATCGGTACTGGAATACTTTATTTCGACACATGGTGCGCGTAAAGGTTTGGCGGATACAGCACTGAGAACTGCTGACTCCGGTTACTTAACACGTCGATTAGTTGACGTTGCTCAAGACGTTATTATCAGAGAGGTTGATTGTAATACTGATAAAGGTCTAATCGTGTCAACGATAGTGGACGGTAATGAGGTTATTGAGAAGCTATACGACCGTATTATTGGACGTTTTGCTTTCGAGACAGTGAAGAATCCGAAGACCGGCGCAGTGTTAGTTAAACCTAATGAACTAATCGACCAAGACATTGCGCACAAGATCGTTGAATCAGGAATCACTGAAGTGAATATTCGTTCTGTATTTAACTGCCGTACACTGAGAGGTGTTTGTGAGAAGTGCTATGGTCGTAACTTGGCGACCGGCGCAAATGTTGAAATTGGTGAAGCTGTTGGTACAATTGCAGCACAATCAATTGGTGAGCCGGGCACGCAACTTACGATGCGTACATTCCACACAGGCGGGGTTGCCGGCGACGATATTACACAAGGTTTGCCGCGGATTCAGGAGCTCTTTGAGGCACGTAATCCGAAAGGCCAAGCGGTTATCGCTGAATTTGACGGTGTAGTAAAAGAAATAGTTGACACTGCTGATATTCGTGAAGTTACAATCGCGAACGAAGTGGAGGAGAAAGCTTATACAGTACCATTTGGTTCACGGATCAAAGTAATAGTTGATCAAGAGTTAGTAGCAGGTGAGGAGCTAACTGAAGGTTCAATCGATCCAAAAGAATTGTTGCGAATTAAAGGAATTTCCGGTGTTCAAAGATATATTTTGCAAGAAGTACAAAGAGTGTACCGACTGCAAGGCGTTGAAATTAACGACAAGCATATTGAGATTATGGTTCGGCAAATGCTTAGAAAAGTTAAGGTAATCGAGAGCGGTGATACTGAATTGTTACCGGGATCAATGGTTGACCTGCACACTTATGAGAAGGCTAACCGTAATGCTTTTGCCGGTGGCAAAGAGCCGGCAACTGTTAAGCCGGTATTACTAGGTATAACGAAAGCATCGCTTGAGACAGACTCGTTCTTGTCAGCTGCATCTTTCCAAGAGACAACTCGCGTACTTACTGAGGCGGCAATCAAAGGAAAAACAGATTATCTGTTAGGGCTTAAGGAAAATGTTATCATTGGTAAGCTGATTCCTGCGGGAACCGGGCTGAAGAGATATCGAAATATTGGAATTTCATCACAGCTTGGTTGTGAGGAAACAGTAAGTGAAGAGCCTGAAGCTGTTGCAATCGATTAAAATTTACTGTTGACAGAGCATTTAAATGGTGTTAATCTATTTTAGGTGAAAAAAACACCTGTACTTTGGAGGATAATCAGATGTCTTATGAAAAAGTGAAGCAGGCTGAAAGCATCTCTGTTGGAATTAAGCAAACGATAAAGGCGCTTGAACAGGGAAAGGCTGCAGAGGTTATTGTAGCGAAGGATGCTGATCCACGTTACACAACGAAAATTGTAAGTCTGAGTCAAGAAAAAGCCGTTGAAGTTTCCTATGTTGATTCAATGAAAAAGCTTGGGAAAACTAGTGGCATTGAAGTTGGCGCAGCGACGGTTGCCATATTGAAGTAATGATTGCCGATAATAGCTGGATAGCGATTATCAAGCTATTATCGTGCAATTTATTTTACACTAATATGAACCACCCGGAACTGTGTGCTTAAAACAATGGAAGGAGGTGGCTTTGATGCCAACAATTAATCAATTAATTCGTAAGGGTAGAAAGAGTAAAGTTACGAAATCATCTTCACCGGCTCTTCAAAAAGGCTATAATAGCTTCCAAAAAGAGTTCACCGAGCAAAGTTCTCCACAGAAACGTGGTGTTTGCACGCGTGTAGGTACGATGACACCGAAAAAACCAAACTCTGCTTTGCGTAAATATGCTCGTGTACGTTTAACTAACGGAATTGAGGTAACTGCGTATATCCCCGGTATTGGACATAACTTACAAGAACATAGTGTTGTACTTGTACGTGGTGGACGTATTAAAGACTTGCCGGGTGTTAGATATCACATTGTACGTGGTGCACTTGATACAGCCGGAGTTCAGAAGAGAGCACAAGCTCGTTCTAAATATGGAACGAAAAGACCTAAAGTTTCCAACTAATTTATGATAATTAAAAACATAGATGAAAAATATATAAAGGAGGAGATACTATGCCGCGCAAAGGACCTGTTACAAGAAGAGACGTTTTGCCTGATCCGCTATACAATAGCAAACTTGTTACGCGCTTAATCAATGGTATGATGGTAGATGGTAAAAAGAGCGTTTCTCAACAGATTTTATATAATGCATTTAACATAATTAGAGAGAAAACCGGCAAGGACCCAATGGAAGTTTTCGATGAGGCAATGAAGAATATTATGCCTGTTCTTGAAGTTAAAGCTCGCCGTGTAGGTGGTGCGAACTATCAAGTGCCAATTGAAGTTAGGCCTGAGAGAAGAACAACTCTTGGTTTACGTTGGTTGGTTAATTATTCAAGACTTCGTGGTGAGAAAACGATGGAAGAAAGACTTGCTGGCGAGATAATGGATGCTGCTAATAATACTGGTTCATCTGTTAAAAAGAGAGAAGATACACATAAGATGGCGGAAGCGAACAAAGCATTTGCTCATTATCGCTGGTAATATTTTATAGAAAGTAAGAGGGGATAAATAAATATGGACAGAAAATTCTCCCTACAAAATACACGTAATATTGGGATAATGGCTCACATCGATGCCGGCAAAACGACAACAACGGAGCGCATTCTCTACTATACCGGTCGCACTCACAAAATGGGTGAGACACATGAGGGTGCAGCAACAATGGACTGGATGGAGCAAGAACAAGAACGTGGGATTACAATCACCTCAGCTGCAACAACAGCACAGTGGAAGGGTTATCGTATAAATATTATTGATACCCCGGGTCACGTAGACTTTACTGTTGAGGTTGAACGTTCATTACGTGTTTTGGATGGAGCAGTTACAGTACTAGATGCTAAGAGTGGTGTTGAACCGCAAACAGAGACTGTTTGGCGCCAGGCTACAACGTATGGTGTTCCAAGAATTATCTTTGTTAACAAGATGGACAAAACGGGAGCTGATTTTTTAAATGCGGTGCAAACTATTATTGATCGCTTAAAGGCTAACCCTGTTCCAATCCAATTGCCAATCGGAGCTGAGGACAAGTTTGTAGGAATAATTGACCTTATCAAGATGGAATCATATTACTATACTGATGATTTAGGTAATACCACTGAAATCCAACCGATTGCAGAGGAATACCGTGAACTCGCAGAGGAATGGCGAAATAATTTAGTCGAAGCTGTTGCTGAGATTGACGAAGACCTAATGATGAAGTATTTAGAAGGTGAAGAGATTACGAATGAGGAGATTGTTCAAGCTCTTCGTAAAGGAACGCTTTCAGTACAAATATTTCCGGTAGTATGCGGTTCAGCTTACAAAAACAAAGGTGTTCAGAGAATGCTTGACGCGGTTATCGATTATCTTCCAAGCCCGCTGGATGTACCGGCAATTAAAGGTACCACACCAAAAGGTGAGGATGCTGACAGACATTCGGATGATAAAGCACCGTTTTCTGCACTTGCTTTTAAAGTAATGACAGACCCTTATGTAGGGAAATTAACGTTTTTCCGTGTTTATTCCGGAACATTAGATTCAGGTTCATATGTTTTGAATTCATCTAAGGGTAAACGTGAGAGAATCGGTCGTATCCTTGAGATGCATGCGAACCATAGGGAAGAGATTAGCAAGGTTTTCTCAGGCGATATAGCTGCAGGTGTCGGTCTTAAGGACACAGGCACAGGCGATACCTTGTGCGATGAGAAACACCCGATTATTTTAGAATCAATGGACTTTCCTGAGCCTGTTATTCGTTTGTCGGTAGAACCGAAAACTAAGATGGACCAAGACAAAATGGGTATTGCCCTTTCAAAACTTGCCGAAGAGGATCCGACTTTTAAAACTCATACTGATGAAGAAACCGGACAAACGATTATTGCAGGGATGGGAGAGCTACATCTTGATGTAATCGTTGACCGCTTGAAACGCGAGTTTAAGGTAGAGGCTAATGTAGGTGCTCCACAGGTTGCTTATAAAGAGACGATTCGCACTACAGCGCAAGTTGAGGGTAAATTCGTTAGACAATCTGGTGGACGCGGCCAATACGGTCACGTATGGATTGAATTTGCACCGCTTGAAAAAGGTAAAGGATTCGAATTCGAAAACAAGATTGTTGGCGGAGTTGTTCCGCGTGAATATATTCCGGCAGTACAAGCCGGAATTGTAGATTCAGCACTTAACGGTATTCTTGCAGGTTATCCACTAATCGATTTTAAAGCGACAATCTTTGATGGTTCTTACCACGATGTTGACTCCTCGGAGATGGCATTTAAGATTGCCGGTTCAATGGCACTTAAAGCTGCGAAGAGCAAATGTAATCCGGTAATTCTTGAACCGGTGATGAAGGTTGAAGTTACAGTACCTGAAGAGTACATGGGTGATGTAATGGGAGATCTAAGCTCTCGTCGCGGAAGAATTGAGGGTATGGGCGCTAATGCCGGTGCTCAAAGCGTACATGCATTAGTACCACTTTCAGAGATGTTTGGCTATGCGACCTCGCTTCGTTCTAATACACAAGGACGCGGAAACTATTCGATGCAATTCGATGGTTACGAAGAGGTGCCAAAACATATTTCTGAAACGATCATTGCAAAACAACAAGGTTAATGCTGATTTTAACAGGTAACAATTGAAATATTTCTCACTACGATTATAATAGATAGTATAATGGAAGTAGTGAGGCTAAATATAATAATAAAGAAGTGTTAAGGAGGATATATTAAATGGCTAAACAAAAATTTGAACGTAACAAAACACATGTTAACGTAGGTACTATCGGTCACGTTGACCATGGTAAAACAACTTTAACAGCTGCAATTACAACTGTACTTGCAAAAACCGGAGGATCAAAAGCCACCGGCTATGATCAAATCGACAAAGCACCTGAGGAGAGAGAACGTGGTATTACGATTTCAACTTCACACGTTGAGTATGAGACTGCAAAACGTCACTATGCACACGTTGACTGCCCAGGCCATGCTGACTATGTTAAAAACATGATCACCGGTGCTGCACAAATGGACGGCGCGATCCTGGTTGTATCGGCTGCTGACGGCCCGATGCCACAAACTCGTGAGCATATCGTTCTTTCACGCCAAGTTGGCGTACCATACATCGTTGTTTTCATGAACAAAGTTGATATGGTTGACGACGAAGAACTACTGGAATTGGTTGAAATGGAAATTCGCGAACTACTTAGCGAATACGAATTCCCCGGTGATGATACACCAATTATTAGAGGTTCAGCGCTTAAAGCTCTTGAAAACCCTGACAGCGAATGGGCTAACGCAATTGGCGAATTAATGGATGCAGTTGATTCTTATATCCCTGATCCGGTTCGTGAAGTTGACAAACCTTTCTTAATGCCTGTAGAGGATGTTTTCACAATTACCGGTCGTGGTACTGTTGCAACCGGTCGTGTTGAGCGTGGAGTTATCAAAGTTGGTGACGAGGTTGAGATTGTTGGTCTTGCTGATCAGACAAGAAAAACTGTTTGTACGGGAGTTGAAATGTTCCGTAAACTACTTGACCAAGCACAAGCAGGCGATAACGTTGGTTTGCTACTTCGCGGAGTGGACCGTAAAGAAATTGAGCGTGGACAAGTTTTAACTAAACCGGGCTCAGTTAAACCTCATACAGAATTTAATGCTGAGATTTATGTATTGTCTAAAGAAGAGGGTGGACGTCATACTCCATTCTTCAGCAACTACCGTCCGCAATTCTACTTCCGTACTACTGACGTAACTGGTGTTATTGAGTTACCTGATGGAGTTGAGATGGTAATGCCTGGCGACAACATTACAATCAAAGTTAAACTTATTGCACCAATCGCAATCGAAGAAGGAACTCGTTTTGCTATTCGTGAAGGTGGTAGAACTGTTGGTGCCGGTGTTGTTGCGACAATTACAAAGTAGTTTAAGATTAGCTACGGAGTAATAATCGAGTAACACTCTAATTAAACAGGAATCAAGACCGTTGAAGGAAACTTTGGCGGTCTTTCCATGTGTTTACCGGCATCTTAATTTTAAAATAACCCTTGCATTTAAAGAGTTTATTTAATATAATATTTGCGTTGGTCAAAAGATTTGCGATGATGTGAGAGGTTGCTGACACACACGGGTGCATTGCCATATAAAACCGCGTGGTTAGGGGAATTTTCACGGAGAAGTCTGTTAAAAATAATAGACGATAAGGAGGAACAAAAATGGCAAAACAAAAGATTAGAATTCGTTTAAAAGCGTATGATCACAGGATTCTTGATCAATCCGCAGAAAAAATTGTGGAAACTGCGAAAAGATCTGGGGCGTCAGTCTCAGGACCGATTCCATTACCGACTGAGAAAGCAATTTATACAGTTATCCGCGCGGTTCACAAATATAAAGATTCGCGCGAGCAATTCGAAATGCGCACACACAAACGTCTAATTGATATTTTGAATCCTACGCCACAGACCGTTGACGCACTAATGCGCCTTGATTTACCGTCCGGCGTGGACATTGAAATTAAGCTCTAACTAAAAATGAAATGTAATAGGAGGTGGCCAATATGAGTAAAGGAATCTTAGGTAAAAAATTAGGAATGACACAAATTTTCGCCGAGGATGGAAAAGCAATACCTGTAACAATAGTTCAAGCAGGTCCATGCGTTGTTATCCAAAAGAAGAATGTTGAGAACGATGGATACGATGCAATCCAAATTGGATTCGATGATAAAAAAGAACATCGCGCAACTAAACCTGAACTTGGACATACCAAAAAAGCTGATACAGCTCCTAAGCGCTTCGTCAAAGAACTCCGTGGCACATTTGCGGAGTACGAAGTTGGTCAACAACTAAAAGCTGATATATTCACTGACGGCGAACTGGTTGACGTAGTAGGAATTAGTAAAGGTAAGGGGTTCGCAGGCTCTATCAAAAGACATAACCAATCACGCGGGCCAATGGCACATGGTTCTCGTTATCACCGTGGCGTAGGTTCGTTAGGCGCTGTCGATCCGGCTAGAGTTCTGAAGGGTAGACCATTACCGGGCAGAATGGGCGGCGAGAGAGTATCGATTCAGAACCTTGAGGTTGTACGAGTTGATGAAGCAAGAGATATGTTGTTAATCAAAGGTTCAGTACCCGGCGCTAACAACAGCTATATAATTATCAAAGAAGCCGTTAAACGGAAGAAATAATCTGTTAATGGGAGAAAGGAGGATCAGCTATGCCTAAAGTAGCTTTATATGATATGAGTGGTAAAGAGATTGATAAGATAAATCTTAAAGATTCAATCTTTGGAATCGAACCTAACACTGCAGTTCTCCATGACGCAGTTGTTATGCAACAAGCTTCACTTCGCCAAGGAACACATAAGGTAAAGAACCGTTCTGAAGTTAGTGGCGGAGGACGTAAGCCGTGGAGACAAAAAGGCACAGGCCGTGCGCGCGTTGGTTCAACAAGATCACCAATCTGGGTTGGTGGCGGCACAGTTTTTGGCCCAACACCGAGAAGCTATGCATATAAATTACCGAAAAAGGTTAGAAGATTAGCGCTTAAGTCTGCTTTATCAAGCAAAGTAATTGAGAACGAAATAATCGTGTTGAACGAGCTTAACTTTGCTGAAGTTAAGACTAAAAATATGGTTAATCTTTTAGATAAGTTAAATGTTAAAACAAAGGTACTGATTGTTGATAAGGATTATAACGACAATGCAATCCTTTCATTGAGAAATCTTCCGGGAGTTAAATTTGTAACTGCTGAAGGGATTAATGTTCTCGACCTTCTGTACCATGATAAGTTAATTATCACCAAGGAAGCGGTCGAAAGAATAGAGGAGGTGCTAGTATAATGAAGAATCCTCGCGATATTATTCTAAAACCTGTTATTACTGAGAAAACCAGTGACTTTATGGCGGTAAACAAATACGTTTTTGAAGTAGATAAAAAAGCAAACAAAACAGAGGTAAAACAAGCAATAGAGGAAATTTTCGGTGTAAAAGTAGCGAAGGTAAATGTTATCAAGATGCCTGCTAAACCGAAAACATATGGCAGATACTCTGGCTATACTAGAAGCTGGAAAAAAGCGATTATTACGTTAACTGAAGATAGTAAATCAATCGAGCTATTTGAAGCTTAGGAATTTGTAAAGGAGGGGACTGAAAATGGCGATTAAACATTATAAACCGACAACAAGCGGTAGACGCGGAATGTCTGGTCTTACGTTCGAAGAAATTACTACAAATACACCGGAAAAGTCACTACTTGCGCCTTTGCACAAAAAGGCCGGTCGAAATAATCAGGGTAGAGTTACTGTTCGGCACCAAGGCGGCGGACATAAGAGACAATATAGAATTATCGACTTTAAAAGGAACAAAGACGGAGTACCTGGTCGCGTAGCAACAATTGAGTACGATCCAAACCGTTCGGCTAACATCGCTTTAATCCATTATGTTGACGGTGAAAAAAGATATATTCTCGCACCTAAAGGACTAAAGGTTGGCAGCATGATTGAATCCGGTCCGAATGCAGATATCGTAGTTGGTAACGCATTACCGTTAGAAAACATTCCTGTTGGTACAATCGTACACAATGTTGAGATGAAAGCAGGTAAAGGCGGACAACTTGCAAGAGCAGCCGGTACTGAAGCTCAGTTACTGGGTAAGGATAAGGACTACATCACGATTCGACTTAGCTCAGGTGAGGTTCGAATGCTTCGTAAGGAGTGCAAAGCGACAATTGGACAAGTTGGCAATACCGATCACGAAAACATTACGATTGGTAAAGCGGGCCGTTCTCGCTGGATGGGTAAAAGACCTACAGTTCGCGGTGTTGTTATGAACCCGGTTGACCATCCACATGGTGGTGGTGAAGGTAAAGCTCCAATCGGTAGAAAATCACCTGTTACACCATGGGGAGTACCTACTTTAGGGTACAAGACTCGCAAGAAAACTAAGGCATCCAATAAATACATCATCCGTGGACGTAAGAAATAGGGTGGTATTGGTTAGAAACCATCAAGAAGGGAGGTATTTGTATGGGACGTAGTTTAAAGAAAGGCCCATTTGCAGATAGCCATTTGTTAAATAAGATAGAAGTGTTAAACGAAAAAAATGAGAAAAAAGTAATTAAAACATGGTCACGTCGCTCTACAATTTTTCCGCAATATATTGGACACACGATTGCAGTACACGATGGACGCAAGCATGTACCTATATATATAACAGAGGATATGGTAGGACACAAACTTGGCGAGTTTGCGCCAACACGTACTTATAAAGGACACGTAGACGATAAGAAGACTAAACGTTAATTGACTAAAGAGGAGGTACAGTAATGCAACAAGC
Source organism: uncultured Caryophanales bacterium (assembly GCA_964637775.1). Lineage (GTDB taxonomy): Bacteria > Bacillota > Bacilli > Tepidibacillales > Tepidibacillaceae > CAYZPB01. Next base: position 60,956 of record CAZWWX010000005.1, on the reverse strand, counting down.
AAGAGCTGTAGCAAAGCATGTGCGGATCGCTCCTCGTAAGGCCGGTCTTGTAGTAGACCTAATTCGAGGCAAAGAGGCTGGTGAGGCATTGGCAATTCTTCGGATGACACCAAAAGCAGCATCACCGGTAGTTGAAAAAGTACTTAACTCTGCAATTGCGAACGCAGAGAACAATTTCAAAATGGATCCGACAAAATTAGTTGTAAGTGAAGCTTATGCGAACCAAGGCGCAACGATGAAACGTTTTCGTCCAAGAGCACAAGGGCGCGCAAGCAGAATAAATAAGCGGACAAGTCACATTACGATTGTCTTAACAGAGAAGAAGGAGGGATAAAGCTTGGGACAAAAGGTTAATCCAATTGGTTTAAGAGTAGGTATAATACGCGACTGGGAATCTAAATGGTACGCTGACAAGAACTATGCAGATTTATTGTTAGAAGACATTAAGATTCGTAAGCTGCTTAAAGAACGCTTAGCAGATTCAGCAATTTCACACATCGAGATTGAGCGAGCAGTTAATCGTGTAAATGTAACTATTCATACTGCTAAGCCGGGAGTGGTTATTGGTAAAGGTGGACAAGAGGTTGAGAACATTCGTAAAATGTTATCTGACCTTACTGATAAAAAAGTTCATATTAACATTGCTGAGATTAAGAATCCTGAACTTAATGCGACTATCGTTGCTGAGAGTATTGCGCAACAACTTGAGCGTCGGGTTTCATATCGTAGAGCGATGAAACAAGCAATTCAACGGACAATGCGTGCCGGCGGGCTTGGAATTAAAACACTTGTAAGCGGTCGTTTAGGCGGCGCTGAGATTGCGCGTAGTGAAGGTTATAGCGAGGGAACAGTACCTCTACATACATTAAGAGCTGATATTGATTATGGTACTGCAGAAGCATTAACAACCTATGGTTTATTAGGCGTTAAAGTCTGGATATATCGTGGGGAGGTTCTTCCTGAGGCGAAGAACAAGGAAGCTAAGGAAGGAGGCAGATAATCATGTTGATGCCAAAGCGTGTTAAATATCGTAAACAGTTCCGCGGGAAAATGCGCGGCAGAGCCAAAGGCGGCACTACTGTTGCTTACGGCGAATATGGTCTGGAAGCACTTGAGCCTGCATGGATTACTAACCGGCAGATAGAAGCGGCACGTATTGCGATGACGAGATATATTAAACGTGGTGGACAAGTATGGATTAAAATTTTCCCGGATAAACCGGTTACACAAAAACCGTTAGAGGTTAGGATGGGAAGCGGTAAAGGTAACCCGGAGAAATGGGTTGCAGTTGTAAAACCTGGCAAGATTATGTTTGAACTTGCCGGTGTTACGGAAGAAGTAGCGCGCGAAGCGATGCGTCTGGCATCTAATAAGCTGCCAATTAAAACGAAGTTCGTTAAGCGTGTAGAAGTGGGTGGTGACTCGAATGAAAGCTGAAGAATATAGAAACATGACCACTGCTGAGATTGAACAAAAAATCAAGGCACATAAGGATGAGTTGTTTAACCTCCGTTTTCAATTAGCAACGGGTCAACTGGAGAATACTGCACGTATTCCGACAGTTAAAAAATCGATTGCGCGTGCTAATACAGTGTTACGCGAACGCGAATTAGGGATCAATAGGTAGAGGAGGTTAGATGATGTCTGTATTAAGTAATCGTAAAGTATTAGTAGGTAAAGTTGTAAGCGACAAGATGGACAAAACAATCGTTGTCGCGATTGAAACTTATAAAAAGCATTCACTTTATGGTAAAAACATCAAACATACGAAAAAGTACAAGGCACATGATGAGAATAACCAAGCTAAGATCGGTGATGTTGTTAAAATTGCTGAAACTAGACCACTTTCGAAAGATAAGAGATGGCGTCTGGTAGAAATCTTGGAAGAGGCAGTTACAGTTTAATAACAGCATGGCAAACTGTTCTCAAAGGAGGGAAATTAGATGATACAAACCCAAACAATGCTTAACGTTGCTGACAATTCCGGAGCTAAAAAAGTTATGGCAATAAAAGTAATCGGCGGTTCCGGCAAAAAAGTAGCCAACATTGGTGACATAATTATATGTTCAGTTAAAGAGGCTACACCAGGTGGCGTTGTTAAAAAGGGAGACGTTGTCAAAGCAGTAATCGTTAGAACGAAAACGGGAGCTCGTAGAGATGACGGATCATATATAAAATTTGATGAAAATGCAGCTGTAATTATTAAGGAAGATAAAAGCCCACGTGGCACTCGTATCTTCGGACCGGTTGCACGTGAACTTAGGGAGAAAGATTTTATGAAAATAATCTCGCTGGCTCCTGAGGTCATATAATCTTTATTATGAGGAGGTGTTTCCATGAAATCCTTAAAAAAAGTCCACAAAATCCACGTTAAAAAGGGTGATAACGTTGTTGTTATCAGTGGTAAGGATAAAGGGAAAAAGGGTAGAGTAATTTTTGTCCTCCCTACAGAGGGTAAGGTTTTAGTTGAGGGCATTAACATGATCAAAAGACATTCCAAGCCTTCGAAAGAAAACCCGCAGGGCGGAATAGTGAATAAAGAAGCACCAATCGATTCTTCAAAAGTTATGCTTGTTGACCCGAAATCGGGTGAACCGACTAAAATCGGCATTAAATTTTTGAATAATGGTGAAAAAGTAAGATATGCGAAAAAGTCTGGCGAAGTGATTGATAAGTAGTCAGGTTGGAAGGAGAGTAAAAACAGTGGCGGCAAGATTAAAGGAACGTTATATTAGTGAAATAACACCGGCTTTAATAAAAAAGTTTAATTATAAAACTGTTATGCAAGTGCCGCGTGTTGAAAAAGTTGTTATCAACATGGGTCTTGGTGAAGCTGTTCAGAATACTAAAATTCTTGACAGTGCTGTAGCAGATATTCAGTTAATTGCCGGTCAGAAACCGGTTATCACACGTGCAAAAAAATCAATTGCCGGTTTTAAGCTGCGTGGTGGCATGCCAATTGGTGCGAAGGTAACGCTCCGCGGAGAAAGGATGTACCATTTTATCGATAAATTGGTCAACCTATCTTTACCGCGTGTACGTGACTTTCGTGGTGTTTCAAGTAAATCATTTGATGGACGTGGAAACTACACGTTAGGTTTAAAAGAACAGTTGATGTTCCCGGAGATTGATTATGACAAAATTGACAAGATTCGTGGAATGGACGTCGTTTTTGTAACAACTGCAAAGACAGATGAAGAGGCCTTTGAACTATTAAGTCAATTAGGAATGCCGTTTAAGAAATAAGCATTTGAGGAGGGAATAGAGTGGCCAAGAAATCAATGATTGCCAAGCAGAAGCGTCCACAAAAATTTAAAGTAAGAGAATATACACGCTGCGAGCGTTGTGGACGACCACATGCGGTTTTACGTAAATTTAAACTGTGTAGAATTTGTTTGCGTGAGCTTGCGAATCAAGGACAAATTCCTGGAGTAAAAAAAGCTAGTTGGTAAATCCAAGCTAAGGAAGGAGGATACTTAGATGGCAATGACAGATCCGATTGCAGATATGTTAACTCGAATAAGAAATGCGAACATTGTTCGCCATGAAATCGTTGAAATTCCGGCATCTAACGTAAAACGTGAAATTGCTGAGATTCTAAAGCGTGAAGGCTTTATTCGAGACGCTGAGTATATAGAAGATACTAAACAAGGAATAATTCGTGTGTTCCTGAAATATGGACCGAATAATGAAAGAGTAATTACAGGTTTAAAAAGAATAAGCAAGCCAGGATTAAGAGTTTATGCGAAAAGCACTGAGATACCTAAGGTACTTGGAGGACTCGGTATTGCAATTATTTCAACATCACAAGGTGTTCTAACTGACAAAGAGGCACGCAACAAAAAGACCGGTGGAGAAGTACTTGCGTACATCTGGTAATAAACTTAAATCCGAATGGAGGTGTAAGAATGTCTCGTATAGGAAAAGAAGCAATTGTAATTCCTGAGGGAGTAGAGGTTGATATTAAGGGCTCTGAGATTACTGTTAAAGGACCTAAGGGATCCCTTACAAAAACCTTTAATGCTGATTTGATAATAGAGATTGATGAAGGTAAACTTGTTGTGAAAAGACCGACTGATAATAAAAATCACCGTTCATTACATGGGACAACAAGAAGCTTGCTTAATAACATGGTAGAGGGCGTAACTAAAGGTTTTGAGAAAAAACTGGAATTAGTTGGCGTTGGTTATCGTGTGTTACAAGCCGGTGATAAGATTACTCTTAGCGTTGGTTATTCACATCCGGTTGAATTTACACCTGAGAAAGGTGTAGAACTTGAAGTTATCGATAATAATAAAATCCTTGTTAAGGGAATCGATAAGGAACGCGTTGGCGCAATAGCTGCTAATATCCGTTCAGTACGTGAACCTGAACCTTATAAAGGTAAAGGCATTAAATACGCGAATGAACACATTCGCCGCAAAGTTGGTAAGACAGGCAAATAATGTTTCAGTGTAACGAAGGGAGTGAACCCGGTTGATAAAAAAAGAAGATAAAAATAAGATTCGTCTAAAAAGACATCTTAGAATCAGAAAAAATTTATATGGTACATTGGAGAGACCACGTTTAAACGTGTTTCGTTCTTCTAAACATATGTACGCACAGCTTATTGATGATATTAATCACAACACTTTAGTGTCAGCTTCAACATTAGATGAAGAGCTTAAAGGTAAATTTAAAAACGGCGGGAACGTCGAAGCTGCTAAACTTGTTGGTGAAGCGATTGCTAAAAAAGCTGTTGCGAAAGGTTATAAAAGTGTAGTTTTTGACCGTAGCGGTTATTTATACCACGGAAGAGTTAAAGCACTGGCTGACTCTGCGCGTGAGAATGGACTTCAATTCTAGCCAGACAAGTAAGGAGGGAAAAAGATGCATATTGATCCAAACACACTTGAATTAGAAGAAAAGGTGGTTCACATCAACCGTGTTGCCAAGGTTGTTAAGGGCGGTAGACGCTTTAGCTTCAGTGCGCTGGTAGTTGTTGGTGATAAAAACGGATATGTAGGAGCAGGGCTTGGTAAAGCTTCTGAGGTTCCTGATGCGATAAGAAAAGGTATTGAAGATGCGAAGAAAAACTTGATTCAAGTTCCGATCGTTGGGACAACAATTCCCCATGAGATTTATGGAATCTACGGAGCAGGTAGGGTGTTTCTAAAACCAGCATCTGAAGGTACCGGAGTTATTGCCGGCGGACCTGTACGTGCGGTGCTTGAATTAGCGGGGATTGAAGATATTTTAACTAAATCGTTAGGTTCTTCAAATGCGATGAGCATGGTTAATGCGACTATTACAGGCTTAACTGAGCTTAAACGTGCTGAAGAGGTTGCTAAGCTTCGCGGCAAATCTGTTGAAGAGCTGTTAGGATAGGGGGAAATATCATGGCAAAAAAAATTCAAGTAACATTGAAGCGTAGTGCAATCGGGCGTCCTAAGACGCAAAAGATTGTTGTAAAAACTTTGGGACTACGCAAATTAAATCAAACAGTGATTCATAACGATAATCCGGCTATTCGTGGGATGGTAGAAAAAGTGAGTCATTTAGTAGAAGTAAAAGAGTTAGATGAATAAATTAGGAGTAAGACTAGGGAGGTGTACTTATGAAGCTGCATGAATTAAAACCTGCTGAAGGTTCACGTCATAATAAGAAACGTGTAGGCCGTGGCACAGGATCCGGACATGGTAAAACATCCGGTCGTGGGCACGATGGACAGAAATCACGTTCCGGCGGTGGCGTTAGACTTGGCTTCGAGGGTGGTCAGAACCCATTGGCACGTCGCTTACCTAAACGTGGATTTACAAATCCTACTCGCAAAGAGTATGCAATCATAAACCTTGATGTTTTAAATAACTTTGAAGAGGGTACTGTTGTAACACCGGAGTTACTTAAAGAAAAAGGGTACGTTAAACAGGTTAAGGACGGAGTTAAAGTGTTGGGTAACAAAGAAATTAATGTTGCACTAACTATTAAGGCAAATAAGTTTTCACAAACTGCCGTTAGTAAAATTGCTGCTGCCGGCGGCAGAACTGAGGTGATCTAATGTTTTCTACGATCGCTAATATTTATAAAGTTAAAGATTTAAGAAATAAAATCATTTTTACATTGCTGATGTTAGTTGTTTTCCGGATTGGTAGTTTTATACCGGTTCCAAACATCGACAGCAGTGTGTTAGCGAATCTATCGGAGAGAGATTTCCTGGGACTGCTTAATACGTTTTCAGGAGGAGCACTGCGTCACTTCTCAATCTTTGCAATGGGTATTATGCCATACATTACAGCATCGATTATTATGAACTTACTTGCGATGGACGTAATTCCACTTTTTGCGAGATGGGCGCGTGAAGGAGCAGAAGGTCGCCGTAAAATGACGCAAATCACACGTTATGGCACGGTTGTTCTTGGTTTCGTACAAGGTATTGGATTCTCAATCAGTTTTAACAGAATGTATCCGGGACTTGTAATCAATCCAAGCTTTACAACATACTTAATCATTACAATTACGCTAACTGCCGGTACTGCATTTCTAATGTGGCTTGGTGAGCAGATTACGGAAAGCGGAGTTGGTAACGGTATTTCGATTATCATCTTTGCCGGTATCGTTGCCGGATTCCCGGATCAATTACGGGCAATCTTTGCCACTGAGTTCTCAACCGGTACAGAGCAAATTTTCTTGGCAGTAGTAAAATTAGTTATCATAACTGCTGTAATCATTGCGATTGTGGCGGGGGTTATCTTTGTTACCCAAGGTACAAGGCGGATTCCGGTTAACTACGCAAAACGTGTTGTTGGCCGTAAAATGTACGGTGGACAATCAACTTACATTCCGTTTAAGGTAAACTCTGCGGGCGTTATTCCGGTTATCTTTGCGATTTCTTTACTCATGTTCCCGGCTACGATTGCCCAATTCTGGGCGGGGAAACCGGTTGCAGACTGGTTTATCAAGCACTTTACCTATAATGATCCATTCGGTGCGGTATTCTATATGTTACTGATTATTGGATTTACGTATTTTTATACGTTTGTTCAGATCAATCCGGAGAACATGTCAGAGAATATGCGTAAAAACGGTGGATTTATTCCGGGCATTAGGCCGGGTCAAGCAACTACCAAATATATTGTAAGGATTCTTAATCGGATTACACTTACAGGGGCTATTTTCTTAGCGGCTGTGGCGATTCTGCCGGTAGTATTTATCGCATTTACGAATTTACCACAATCAGTACAGATCGGCGGTACCTCACTACTAATCGTTGTTGGGGTTGCGCTAGATACAATGAAACAAATAGAATCTCAACTTATGAGCCGCCATTATGATGGCTTTATTAAGAAGTAGAACTATCAAGTTCAGGCGAATGAACTGTTTGGAGGTTTAGTAATGAATATAATTTTGATGGGATTGCCGGGTGCCGGCAAAGGAACACAAGCCGAAAAGATAATCGAAGAGTTTGCTATTCCGCATATTTCAACCGGTGATATGTTCCGCAGTGCGCTTCGTGAAGGCACAGCAATGGGACTTAAAGCTAAGGAATATATGGATAAAGGCTTACTCGTACCTGATGAAGTAGTTGTCGGTTTAGTTGAAGAGCGCTTAGGTAACGAGGATTGCGTTAACGGATTTTTGTTAGATGGTTTTCCGCGAACTGTTGCTCAAGCGGTAGCTCTCGATGAACTGTTAGCGAAGTTAGGAAAGCAACTCGACCATGTAATCTATATTGATGTTGATAAGGGTTCACTTGTTGAGAGGCTAACAGGTAGAAGAATCTGCCGAACTTGCGGAGCTACTTATCATCTAGTATTCAATCCACCGGCTGGCAACGTTTGCGACAAATGCGGTGGCGAATTATATCAAAGAGATGATGACACTGAGGAGACTGTTGTGACAAGACTCGATGTTAATATTGAGCAGACTGAGCCACTTTTGAACTATTATTCAGCACAAGGGATTCTCCGGAAGACTGATGGAAATCAGGATATTGATAAAGTATTTGCTGATGTCTGTTCAATCTTAAGGTGTAAGTAATAATGATTATCTGTAAGACTGAGCATGAAGTTGCGCTAATGCGCAGCGCCGGTAGAATTGTTGCTGAGACGCATCAAATGCTGACGGAACAGGTTAAGCCCGGTATAACAACTGAGGAGTTAGACCGGCTTGCCGAGGAGTATATTAGGAAACAAAATGCTTTACCTTCTTTCAAAGGATACGGTGGGTTTCCCGCAAGTATCTGCACCTCAGTTAATGAGGAATTAGTCCACGGGATTCCGAGCGACCGAGTTTTGAAGGAGGGTGACATAATTAGTATCGATATAGGAGCTGAATATCAGGGCTATCATGGCGATTCCGCCTGGACCTATGGTGTTGGTGAGATATCAGAAAGTGCTAAAAAATTATTACAAGCAACAGAGGAATCTTTATACAAGGGTTTAGCTGAAGCGATGCCAGATGAGCGGCTATCGAACATATCGCACGCGATTGAGCAACATATTGCATTATATGATTACTCGATTGTACGTGAATATGTTGGCCACGGAATTGGAGCGAGACTACATGAGGATCCCCATATCCCGAATTATGGACCTCCTGATCGAGGACCACGACTGAAGATAGGTATGGCCTTAGCTATTGAACCGATGATAATTATAGGTGAAAGATTTGTGCGAGTTTTAGCGGATGGATGGACAGTTGTTTCCGTAGATAATTCTTTGTGTGCGCATTTCGAACACACAATAGTGATTACAAAAGATGGTCATGAAATAATGACCAAGTTGTAGGTGATTAGATGAGTGAAACAGGTTCAGGTTATAAAGTTGGCGAAATTGTACAAGTTAAGAAAGGCCGAGATACCGGTAAATATGCAGTCGTTTTAGAAATTGTTAATGAACGTTACGTTCTAATCGTTGATGGTGATCGTCGCAAGTATGATAACCCCAAGAAAAAGAATGTAATCCATCTAAGATCAACAGGAATAGTTTCTAAAGAGGTAATAACGAGCGTGATGGAGGAAAATCGGATATCCAACGCTAAACTGCGATATGTAATTCAAGAGTACATGAACGGTTTAGAGGAATCTATGGGAAAGAAAGGGGAGTTAATCCATGAGTAAGGAAGATGCAATTGAGGTTGAGGGTATCGTAGTTGAACCTTTGCCGAATGCAATGTTTAAAGTAGAATTAGAAAATGGTCATCAGATTTTAGCGCATGTTTCAGGTAAGATTAGAATGCACTTTATTCGCATTCTGCCTGGTGACAAGGTGACAGTCGAGCTATCGCCATATGATTTAACGCGCGGTAGAATAACGTATCGCTATAAATAGATACTGACAGGCACATTAAGGAGGTTATAAACATGAAGGTGAGACCATCAGTCAAACCAATTTGTGAGAAATGCAAGGTAATTAAACGTAAAGGTAAAGTAATGGTAATTTGCGAAAATCCGAAACACAAACAAAAACAAGGCTAATATAAGGAGGTGTAATTGAATGGCACGTATAGCAGGTGTAGACTTACCTCGTGATAAACGAGTAGAGGTTGCGTTAACCTATATTTTTGGTGTTGGGAAATCGACTTCCCAAAAGATTTTGAAGTTAGCAGATATTGATGTTAATACAAGAGTTAGAGATCTTACCGAGGATGAGGTTTCAAGATTACGTGAAGTAATCGATAAAAATGTTAAGGTTGAGGGAGATCTGCGACGTGAAGTTGCTCTTAATATTAAGCGCCTAACTGAAATAGGTTCTTATAGAGGCATTCGTCATCGTCGTGGTCTACCGGTTCGCGGACAAAAAACTAAAACCAATGCAAGAACCAGAAAAGGTCCAAGACGAACTGTAGCTAATAAGAAGAAGTAAGGAGGGATGACGAAATGGCTAAAAGAACTACAAGAATTAAAAAAAGTGAAAGAAAAAACATTGAGAGTGGAGTTGCACATATTAAGTCCACTTTTAATAATACAATCGTGACAATCACAGACCCGCATGGCAACGTGATATCTTGGAGTAGCGCGGGCGCATTAGGTTTTAAAGGTTCTAGAAAAAGCACGCCATTTGCGGCACAGATGTCTGCTGAGGCAGCTGCAAAGACTGCTATGGAACATGGAATGAAGGGTGTTGACGTGGTAGTTAAGGGCCCGGGAGCCGGCAGAGAGGCAGCTATTCGCTCCTTGCAGGCTGCAGGTCTTGAGGTACGAATGATCAAAGACGTTACACCGATTCCGCACAACGGATGCCGTCCACCAAAAAGACGTCGCGTTTAAGGAGGGTTTTTAATGATAGAGATTGAAAAACCGAAAATTGAACTAGTGGAAATTGCTAAAGATTCAAGCTACGGTAAGATCGTAGTTGAACCGCTTGAAAGAGGATATGGAACTACGCTTGGCAACTCGTTAAGAAGAATTCTACTATCATCATTGCCGGGTGCAGCAGTAACCTCTGTTCAAATTGATGGTGTGTTACATGAGTTTTCAACGATCCCGGGTGTACTTGAGGATACAGCTGAGATTATTCTTAATCTTAAAAAGCTGTCACTAAAAATTCATTCTGATCAAGAAAAAGTGTTAGAAATTGATGTTGTTGGCGGCGGAGAAATCACTGCCGGTGACATTAGAGCTGACAGCGATGTTGAAATATTAAATCCAGACCAAGTAATAGCTACTGTTGAAGAAGGTGCAAGATTGCACATGCTGATTCGTGTTAATCGCGGACGTGGCTATGTTAAGGCTGAGGGTAATAAAAAAGACGAGCAGATTATTGGGCTAATACCAATCGACTCGTTATATACACCGGTAACCAGAGTTAATTTCACTGTTGAAGATACACGTGTCGGTCAGGTAACTGACTTTGACAAACTAACATTGGAAGTATGGACGAATGGTAGTATTCATCCGGAAGAAGCAGTTTCTTTCGGTGCGAAAATTTTGACCGAGCATCTAAACCTTTTTGTAGGTTTAACTGAAGAGGCGCAAGAAGCAGAAATTATGATCGAAAAAGAAGAAGACCAGAAAGAAAAGGTCCTTGAAATGACGATCGAGGAATTGGACCTGTCGGTTCGTTCTTATAACTGCTTGAAGCGTGCGGGAATTAACACGGTTCAGGAATTGATTACGCGCACAGAAGAGGACATGATGAAAGTCCGTAATCTGGGCCGTAAATCATTAGAGGAAGTTCAGTTCAAGCTACAAGAATTAGGCTTGGCGCTGAACAAAGAAGATTAGGAGTACTTTGAAGGAGGACGAAGGCAATGGCATATAGAAAGCTAAATCGTGTCTCTTCTAACCGCAAGGCCTTATATCGTGATCTGGTAACTGATCTGTTTATTTACGAGCGGATTGAGACAACAGAATCCAAGGCCAAAGAGGTGCGTTCAATCGCTGAAAAAATGATAACGCTTGCTAAGCGCGGTGATTTACATGCGAGACGCCAGGTTGCGGCTTTTGTAAGAAGAGAAGTTGCGAATCAAGAAACGGGACAAGATGCAATTCAGAAGCTTTTTTCCGATATTGCTCCACGTTTCGAAGAACGTCAAGGTGGATATACACGCATACTTAAGTTAGGACCTCGTCGTGGCGATGCTGCGGAGATGGTGTTCCTTGAGTTAGTCGAGTAGAGATTAGTTTAAAATGAAAAGGGCGATGGCGAGGGTAATAGGTGAATCTCGGTCTGCGCCCTTTTTGGTTTACATAGGTAGGGTGAATTAGGTGAAGGTGCTAAGAATAAGCGGTATGACATATGAATATGAGATGAGTCGTGGTGCGGCGGAAGATTCGGGGGTTGGGACGAATCGTAATGTAGCGGAAAATCCGGAGTTTGGGTCTGGCAGAGGACCGGCTCTTAGAGGCGTAGATTTAGAGATTAGAACGGGTGAGTTGCTGGTCTTAACTGGTCGCAATGGGTCCGGCAAGTCGACACTAGCCTTGGTATTGGCTGGAGCCTTGGCATCTTCGGGTGGTGAGTTTGAGTGGAGTGAGGGTTGTGCTGAGGGTGATAGGGAGAGTTGTGATTGTGGTGTAGGTGATGAGGTAAGTTTTGGGTGTGATGGTGTGGATTGTAAGGAAAGGTGTAAGGAGAGAGGTAAGGAAAGTTTTCCGCGTGTTGGTTTAGTAATGCAGAATCCTGATAATCAGATTATTGGGAGCACTGTCTTGCTTGATGTTGCCTTCGGGCTCGAGAATCAGGCGCTGGTACCTGATATTATTAGGGAGCGTGCTCTGGCTGCACTCAAGAAAGTTGGCTTAGTGGATAAGGCAGATTTTGATCCAAGCTTTCTCTCGGGTGGTGAGAAGCAAAAGCTGGCAATAGCCGGCATTCTGGCGCTGGAGCCGGAAGTTCTTATCCTTGATGAGGCGACTTCGATGTTAGATCCGATAACCCGTAAGGAAATAATCGCCTTTCTTAAGGAATTAGCTGTGGAGGGAAATATAGCAGTTGTATTGATCACGAATCGTTTGAGTGAGTCGCGGGTTGGGGACCGACTGGCTGTCATGGAGGCTGGGCGAATAGTTTATAGTGGCTGCGCAGCAGGATTTGAGGACGGCGAGCCCGTGACTGCGGGATACGCGGATATACAGGGGTTGATGAGTGTTGTTGGAAGTAGTGATGGAGTTGAGGTAGTCGTTGAAGGCGGTGCCGTGGATGGTGGTGAAAGCCGAGATAGTCAGGCGGGGACTGCTGGAGTCGTTTTACACAATGTAAGTTATACATATAATGATGGGGGGCCGGGGGCCTGGAGGGCCCTAAGCGACGTGTCGCTTACGGTTCCGGCGGGCTCGACAGTAGGGATTGTTGGGAACACGGGCGCCGGTAAATCGACTTTGCTCAAGTTGGTGGCGGGCTTGCTCGAGCCGGAAACGCCGGCGGGGGGCGCAGGAACAGAGGGGCCGGTGGGCTTTGCCTTTCAATATCCGGAGCAGCAGCTGTTTGCAGCCACGGTCGAAGATGATGTCTTATACGGTGCACGAAACTTTGGCGTTCCGGATGCGATAGCAAGGGAAAGGCTTGCTGGATTGCTGGGTAATTTTGGTTTACCGCTCGAACGCTATGGTAAGCTGTCACCTTTTGTGCTAAGCGGTGGTGAGCAGAGAAAAGTCGCGCTTGCAGGGATTCTGATCTATGAGCCGGACCTGGTCCTGTTCGATGAGCCCTTTGCCGGACTTGACGATGTCGGTTGCCGCGAGTTGGTGCAGATTATTCGACATTTGCAAGCTGAGGGACGGACGATTCTTATCGCGAGCCACGAGGTTGAGAGGTTATTGAGTCTGGTTGACCGGTTAGTTGTGATGGAGGCTGGGCGAATTGTTGCGAGTGGTGAGCCGGGCGCGTTGATGAATGCTGGCGGAGAGTTAGCGAAATATATGGGTATGTATGATAAAGATGAGTTGGCGCAGAATACAGGCGAGCAGTACATAGGTGATGGCTATGTCTAGGGCGAGTCAATTTTTGATTGGACGTTACCTGGCACTGGATTCGCCGCTCCATAGGCTTGGAGCTCTGGCTAAGTTATTAATTCTGATAGCTTTTCTCGTGACACTGGTACTTGTGAAGTCGTTCGCGGGATTTGGGTTAATGGCGGTTTTGTTGGTTGTGGGTGTGATCGCGTCGCGAATACCGGCAGGGTTTTTGGTGCGGGGAATGCGGCCTGTCCTCTGGGTGATAGCGATTTTCGCGCTCTTTCACTTGTTTTTCACAAAGGGGGGCGGAGTCCTGCTTGCAGTCGGCTTCGTGACAATCGAACTAGAGGGTCTAATCCAGGCTATGTACGTCGCCTGCCGGTTAACTATGATAATTATAGCAGCAAGCCTGTTTACGCTGTCTACGCCGGTCCTGAGCGCTGCACAGGCAGTTGAACGCTTGCTAAAGCCACTCAGTTATCTGAAAGTGCCGACGGCAGAGATTGGAATTATGTTAGCTCTTGCATTGCGTTTTATACCGATCGTGCTTGAGGAGGGCGAACGGCTGAATATGGCCCAGATGGCCCGCGGGCGCGGGCAGGGACGACCGACCCTTTGGGGGCGGGCGCGGGATCTCTTGGCGCTTCTGGTGCCGGTACTGGCTAATACGATGAAGCGCGCTGACAACATTGCGTTAGCGATGGAGCTTCGCGGCTATGAGCCGCGGTCAGCGCGGACGAGCTTGGTGAATGTGGCAATGAGCGGCCGCGAGTGGGTGCTGGTGGTTGTAGTGATCGGAGTGTTGGTTGGGATAGCAGTGTTAGTGTAGTGTGTGATGGATCTATTGGTGATTAGATAGACGGATGAGAGGGGTTCTAGATGAGCCGAAATATTAAACGTAACGTTAAACTTGAAATTAGCTATGATGGAACTAATTATCATGGATTCCAGACGCAACCGGATCGCCCGACAGTGCAGGCCGAATTGGCGAAAGTCTTATTCGAACTGACGGGCGGGAATGTGCGCTTGGCAGCTTCCGGTCGGACTGATGCAGGTGTCCACGCACGCAAGCAAGTGGTGCACTTTAAGCTGGATGAGGCTATTCCAATTGAAAAGCTGCCAACGGTCTTTAACCGCCTGCTGCCTGCGGATATCCGCGTTACCGCAGCAAGCGAAGTTGGGAAAGAGTTTCATTCGCGCTATGATGCCGTGATGAAGACCTACCGCTATTACATCTATAATGCGCGGATTAGCGATGTCTTCATGAGGCAATATAGCTGGCATGTGCCGTTCGCGATTGATGTGGTGGCGATGCAGCAAGCTGCACAATACTTCAAGGGGACACATGACTTTACAAGCTTCTCGACTCTGTATGGGAAGGATGACCGAGTCCGCACCATCACTCACTCGGAGATCTGGCGAGAGGGGGACCGGGTAATCTTTGAGATTAGGGGGAGCGGCTTTCTCCATAACATGGTCCGCATCATGATCGGTACGCTAGTCCGAGTTGGAGATGGAACTTTTTTGCCGGAGGAGATAGGGATAATTATCGAGAAACAAGACCGGCGGGAGGCTGGACCAACAGCGCCGGCGAGTGGACTTTTCCTTTGGGACGTCGAGTATTAGATGCGAAAATAGTTTAGTCATAAACGTAAAAACATCAGATAAATGTTGACTACGAGCGGCGTATGTAGTAAAATGATTTTTGGTATTTCAACACAGCCCCGTAGTTGATATACATATGAGATGGAATGAATTTATTAAATTTACGAGTTAGCTAGGAGGAAAAGGAATGCGTACGACATATATGGCGAAGCCCAACGAGGTTGAGCGTAAATGGTATGTAATCGATGCGGATGGTAAGACTTTGGGCCGTTTGGCAACCGAAGCTGCGACACTGATTCGCGGTAAACACAAGCCACAATTTACGCCACACATTGACACAGGCGATTTCGTTATTATAATAAATGCAGAGAAAATCGTTCTAACAGGTAACAAATTAGCAGATAAAAAATACTACCGTCACTCTGGCTACCCAGGTGGTCTGAAATCAATTTCAGCCGGTGAGCTTTTGAAAAAGCGCCCAGAGCGCGTAATTGAATCAGCGGTTAGAGGAATGCTGCCGAAGGGCAGACTTGGACGTAAGCAAGGATTAAAACTTAAAGTTTATCCAACAGCTGAACATCCACATCAAGCACAACAACCAGAAGTATGGGAAATTAGAGGTTAAGCGAAGGAGGTAAAAAGTTTTGGCACAGATACAATTTTATGGCACCGGCAGACGTAAAAGCTCAGTAGCGCGTGTTCGTTTAGTACCGGGCGATGGAAAAATCATTATTAATAAACGTGACATCGACGAATATTTCGATATGGAAACTCTTAAGTTGATTGTTAAACAACCTCTTGTAGCGACAGGTACTCTAGGAACCTATGATGTACTGGTTAGTGCAAAGGGTGGAGGCTCAACCGGACAAGCGGGCGCGATCAGACACGGGATCTCTCGTGCGCTACTAAAAACTGAAGGCGACTATCGTGGAACTCTAAAATCTGCTGGATTTTTAACACGTGACGCAAGAATGAAAGAGCGTAAGAAATACGGACTTAAAGGCGCTCGTCGTGCACCACAATTCTCAAAACGTTAATATATTTTTACGATATATACAAAAACCACTGTTCATACAGTGGTTTTTGTTATCTTATAAATTTCTTTTTATTATCTCATTGCTTGAAACCCGGTTCATAATCTCAATGATATCGTTTGACTGATAGAAAATACCGCGTTTTTCTGAACCAAATCGACTGAGTATTCCATAGCCAATAGCTCTTTCAATGAGTTGATTGGCAGCCCTAGGCGTAATATCAAGTTTGTGTGATAAATAGTTAGAGTTGATTACTGGTTGTTCTAATAAAATATTAACTAGTCTGTAGATAGATGAACTCTTTCGCTCATTAATTCTGCTTAACCACTTATACTGGATTACTGAGATTTCATCTGACACAATGTCGCCGATGAGTAGGGACGTTTCAATCGCTCCAATTAATTGCTCTATGATGGGGATTGGATCACCCTTCTGGAATTCCATAAGGGCTTTCATATAGTCGCTGGTATTGTTGAGTAATCCGGCCGATATGGGTAGGGCTACTGTTTTCAAAACACCGTCATCTCTAAGTGATTTATGGATAAGGACTCTGCCTGTCCTGCCGTTACCATCAATAAACGGGTGGATAATTTCAAACTGTGCGTGAAGTATTGCTGCCTTTACTAGCGGATTTATATCTATTCTACCGGCGTACTTAATGAGGTCTTGTAGATAATCATCAATTCTTGAAAAGTGCGGTGGCACAAAGGTTGCTCCGTGTGGAGATAAAGATGTGCCGCCAATCCATACGGTCTGTTGTCTGATAGTTCCAGCTAATTCTCCATAAACATCTATCATTAACATTCGGTGGATTTCAAGAATTGTTGAATAGCTGATTGGCTCCTCAATATTAAGGGCCTCCCGCATAGCGTGAACATTTCCTGCAATTAACTGTGCATTTTTCGGTACTTTATCAGTTAATTCGGCTAGCGAAATATTTCTAATCCCGGAGGTTAAATTCTCGATCTGAGAACTGGCCGCAGACTCGCTCCGCAGTAGAAGTGTGGGGAAGCTGTAGCCCTTTTGTGATTGAGCCATATCGAAACGTGACATATTAATTAAGAGATCGGATACTCGAGCCTCCAGTTGCGATGGCAGTGTTAGAGATTTATCAGCTATTGTATCCGGTATGGACGATTCATAGGTATCTAATATTTTTCTTTTCGATTGTCGTGATAAATAGGACATGTCAACGTTGCTTGTCCAGGGAATGGTTTCATATTCAAGACTATACCATGGGTTTTTCATATTTCCTCATCCTCTTATTAGAGGAAATGAAATGAGTTTCACTTCCTCTAATTAATTATATGTTAAATATACTATAGAAACTTAAAATTGGCAAATTAAATTTAGCGACTTGTGACATTCCTTGGATGATTATTATTTGGCTGAGATTTACAGTTTAGATGTTGGAGAAATAGTGTATAATAGGAATAAAAGGGTACACGATTGTGTCCCCTTTTGTTGTACCAATTAAGGTACAAGTATATACTTAATGTATGAACCTTATGTGTAGGAGTTTATGTTTAATTTTTGAATTAGTGGTAAGGAGCAAGTGCGATGGAAAATATAAATGAGATAATTGTTTTTAATGATGAGAAGTTTACGATTGAGGTAAATGTAAGCCCAGAAGCTGATACGGTATGGTTAACACAAGAACAGATGTCGGTTCTTTTTGAAACAGCAAGGTCTTCGATATCTTATCATATTACGAATATTTTCAAAAATGGAGAACTTGATAAAGATACTTCTGTCGAAATATTCGACAGAAGTGAAAATAAATCCTCAAGACCTCCGATGTATTATAATTTAGATGTAATATTAGCGGTTGGTTATCGTGTTAATTCTAAGAGAGGCATTACGTTTAGGAAATGGGCAACTTCCGTACTAAGAGATTACGCGATTAAAGGATATGCCTTTAACATCAATAAAATTTCTTATAAGGAGCAGCTTCAGCTGATTAAAATTATAGAAAGATCCAGTAATCAGCTAGAAGCTTCTCAGGTTTTATCTGTATTGGAAAGTTATACTTTAGCGCTACAATTATTGGATGATTATGATCATAAAAAAATTAAGAGGCCAAGTGGGACAAAAACTTCTCATGTATTATCGTATGCTGAATGTATTGATATTATTCAATCCATGAAAGCTGATTACGAAACGGATGTGTTCGGGGTTGAACGAGGCGGGGAATTTAAATCAAGTATCAACGCTATTTATCAAACCTTTGAAGGTCAAGAGTTGTATCCAACTTTGGAAGAAAAAGCTGCACAGCTGTTATATTTTTTAGTAAAAAACCATGGTTTTGCCGATGGAAATAAAAGAATTGCTGCTGCCTTATTTGTATATTTTTTAGATAAAAACGATGCCTTGTTTAAACAAGATACCCAAGTAATTGATAACAAGACATTAGTAGCTCTAACAATAATGTTGGCTGTTTCGGATCCGACCGAAAAAGATTTATTGGTTAACTTGATCATGAATTTGATGAAAATATAATTTTATTTTTAATAGCGTATAATAAGAATAAAGGAGGCAGAGCCTATGTCACTACGATTAACTAAATCCGATTATGTCCTGGGAGTCCAGTGCCCGAAAATGCTCTGGTTAAAACGTTTTCGCCCAGACGAATATGATGAATCGGTCACGAATCAGAATATCTTAGAGGTCGGTCTCGAAGTTGGTAACCTGGCAAAGGGTTTATTCGGCGAGTACAGCGAAATCCCATGGAACGATGCGGAAGCAATGATAGACGATACCAGCGAAAAGATTTCTAATAATGTAGAGATTATTACAGAGGCGACCTTTGATTATAATGGCCTGCTCTGTCGAGTGGATATACTTAGAAACTTAGGTAACCGGGAATTAGAAATTTACGAGGTTAAGAGTTCTACGGAAATAAAAGATATATACTATGATGACGCTGCCTACCAATACTATGTGCTTACTAAGCTGGGCTATGAGGTTAGCAAAGTACATGTCGTATATATTAACAACGAATATGTGCGCTATGGCGACCTGGATTTAGAGCAGCTGTTTAAGATCGTGGATGTAACAGGAGATGTTCAGAGCCTGGTTCCTGTGGTTGAAAGACATCTTGCCAATATTAGCTCATATCTGGGGATGGCTAATGAGCCGCCTGATGATATTGGTGACTATTGCTTCATTCCCTATGGCTGCGGATTCTTCGCTTACTGCACGGCTGACTTGCCTAAGCCCAACGTGTTTAATGTAGCTGGGTTGTGGAGGCCTAATAAGCTAGCTTTCTATGACCAGGGGATTATTTCTTTTGATGACCTCTACGCGAGTAACCAGCTGAAGGACAAGCAACATCGTCAGGTCGAGTATGAGCTATATAATCCGGAAACGTACATTAACAAGCCAGAGATTAGGGGAGTACTTAATAAATTGTATTACCCGATGTATTTCCTGGATTTCGAATCTATTCAGCCAGCCATCCCGCTCTACGACAACTCTAGTCCCTATCAGCAGATTGCCTTTCAGTACTCTTTGCATTACATCGAAGAAGAGGGTGGACAGTTACATCATGAAGAGTACTTGGCTTATCCGGGAGTCGATCCGCGAATTGGTCTGGTAACAAAGTTATGTGCAGATATACCACGCGATGTCTGCGTGTTGGCATATAATATGGGTTTTGAAAAAGGTGTAATAAAAAAACTTGCTCAGGCTTTTCCAGAATACGAAGACCATCTAATGAATATGCATGATAATATGCAAGATTTAATGATTCCTTTTCAGAAGCACTATTATTACACGAAAGCTATGAAAGGCTCGTATTCTATTAAATATGTGTTGCCAGCCCTATTCCCCGGTGATCCTGGTC
This sequence comes from uncultured Caryophanales bacterium, assembly GCA_964637775.1. Classification (GTDB taxonomy): domain Bacteria; phylum Bacillota; class Bacilli; order Tepidibacillales; family Tepidibacillaceae; genus CAYZPB01. The sequence continues at coordinate 41,098 of CAZWWX010000005.1, read as the reverse complement.
TTGATTATAGTCAGCTGGAAGGAGTTCATAATGGTCTGGAAGCATCAGCATTATTTAGCAGAATGGCTGAGATGAGCGAGGAAGAGCTTGAGGCACATAGGAAATCGCTGCTGGCGTACTGTCATCTGGATACTTTTGCGATGGTAAGGCTGTGGGAGAAACTGCGGGAAGTAGTTGACGGAATGTAGACACATGTATATACTATAAGTAAGATATATATTTAGAATGTAAGAGGTGTTTTCAATGACAGTAAATTTAGTTAAGTGGGGGAATAGTGCTGCTATTCGCATACCCAAAATGATACTAGATAAATTAAATGTTGATAGTACCAACATTGGGGATGTAATTTTTGAGATGAGCGTTGAAGGGGATAAATTATTGTTAACTAAGCAACAGAACAAAACTAAATTTCAAATTTTAGCTGAGCAGGCTACTAATAAACAATATAACCCTAAGGATCATATTGATTGGGGTGAACCGGTTGGTAAAGAAATATGGTAAAGAGACCTTCGGATGGGTATAAAGAAAATTACATTAATCTAGAGTTTGGAGATATAATTAAAGTTAGTTTTTCACCTTCAACAGGTCATGAACAGCAAGGTTATAGACCGGGACTTGTCATATCAGATCCAATTACTCAGCTGGAACTGAATGGGTTAGTGACTGTTGTTCCAGTCACGAGCACCGTTAGAGATTTTTTTACAAGAGTAAATATTGATTCCTTCAATCTCAAAACCAAAGGTGATATTTTAATAGATCAGGCCAAAGTTCTTGATTTAAGTGAACGTAGATTTGTATTTGTAGAAAAGGCACCGAAAGAGGTGCTTACAAAGTGTAATATAGTGTTTAGTGCGATTTATGAAATGTTGTTGACCCAATGATTAATGTAATATCAAGATAACTTGATATTAATTTATAAAGTTTTTTTAGTGTGAAGGACGCAAGCAACAAAGGGGACACGGGAGTGTCCCCTATATTTATCATTTATTAATAAGTTGGACTACATAAGTTAATTTTTATGATAAAATAAGTATAAAAATTACAAATTATTACTTTAATCAAGGAGATCTAAGCGATGAAAGAAATAGTTGAAAGAGTAAATAAATTTAATAGGGAAAGAGACTGGGGTCAATTTCATTCTCCTGAAAACTTGGCGAAGTCAATAGTAATTGAATCTGCAGAATTATTAGAAAATTTCCAATGGGACAATAATTTTAAACAAGAGAAAGTTGAGGATGAGATAGCAGATGTTTTTTTATACACAGTAATGTTAGCAGAAAAACTGGGAATGGATTTAGTTGAAGTTGCCCATAAAAAGATTGATAAGAATGAATCCCGATATGAGGTAGATAAAGTAAAAGGAAGTAGTAAAAAATACACGGAGCTATAAAATGATTATTACTGAGAGAGACTTTAATTTAGATGTCGCTGTAAATATATCAAATGTATGGTATGGCGAGAACTGGCCTGTTGTATACATATTAAACGACAATAGAGAGGCTTATATTGGTGAGACTACAAGCATTACTAATAGAATGAAACAACATCTAAAGACTGACGATCGTGCAAAACTTACAAAAATCAACATTATAGCCCATGAGGAATTTAATAAATCTGCTGTTTTAGATATTGAATCTAAACTGATTGAATATATGTCAGCTGATAAAAAATATAGAATCTTAAATAGTAATAGTGGTATGCGTAATCATAATTATTATGAGAAGAAAAACTATGAAAGATTATTTGAAAATATTTGGGAAGAATTACATAGTAAGAATGTCGTTTTACAAGAACTTGAAGATATTATCAATACTGAATTGTTTAAATATACTCCATATAAAAGACTTACAGAAGAACAATACTCAGTTATACATGACATATTATTAGATATCGTACTTATGGTCTCAAAAGGTAAATGCTCAACTAAAATAGTAAATGGAGAGGCTGGTACGGGGAAGACTATATTGGCAATGTATTTAATGAAATTGTTTGCAGATAATAAAGTGGTGGAATTTATTTCTAAGGAAAATGAGGAGTTGTTTAATAAATTTAAGGATGTACATGAAAGGTTAAGCGAATATAAGATTGGTCTTGTAGTGCCAATGACTTCACTCCGCAAAACCTTAAAACAAGTTATGAAGAATATAGACGGACTTAAATCTAATATGATTATTGGACCTAATGATGTTGTGAAAGAAAAATATGATTTGTTAATTGTAGATGAAGCACATAGATTACATAGAAGAAAATCTATAACTAATTATGGCTCTTTTGATGATGCAAATAAACAATTAAGTTTAAAGAGAGAGGCAACTCAATTAGCATGGATAATTAACCAATCAGATCATCAAATATTTTTCTATGATAGCTTACAATCGGTTAGACCGTCAGATATAAGGGAAAAAGATTTTATGGCACTTAAGAACATGCCTAATTTTGAAAAATATCAAATTAGGTCACAACTTAGAGTCAAGGGAGGGGCGGATTATCTAAAATATATTAAGGATATTTTTAGTAATAATCCACCTGAACAGAGAATTGTATTTGAGGATTACGATTTTAAATTGTTTGATTCGATTAAAGCAATGAAAGAAGAAATCATTAGTAAAAACAATAGTTTTGGTCTTTCACGAATAGTTGCTGGATATGCTTGGCCCTGGAAGACCAAAGACTTGACTTACCAGGAAGCAGTTAATCGAGATCTTTATGATATTGAAATTGAAGATGAAAAAATGATTTGGAATACTAACCTAGCAGGCTGGGCTATTAATAAGAAGTCAATCCATGAAATCGGTAGCATACATACAATACAAGGATACGATTTAAATTATGCAGGTGTAATTATTGGAGAAGATATTTTTTATGATCCTATAACCAAAAGAATACAGATTGATAAGAGGAAATATTTTGATAAAAAAGGAAAACAAGGAGTAGAATCAAACGAGGAGTTGGAAAGATATATAATCAATATTTATACGGTTCTAATGTCACGTGCAATAAAAGGTACATATGTATATGTTTGTAATCAGCATCTTAAGAATTATCTTGAACAGTTTATATTAAAAAATAATTACAATAACAAACGGGACATGTAAATGTCCCGTTTTCTTTTTTTAGCCAGTGGTTACTTCTATACTATCTCCACATCATATCCAAGCTCATTAATTGCTGTGATGATACCGCTCAGTGTAACAACCGCGCTATCGAATTCGACTTCAACAATCTTGTTCTCTAAGTCAATTGCGAATTCACTAACACCATCAAGCTTCGCAAGCGCCTCGCTAATCGCTGCCTCGCAATGGCTGCATGACATGTTTCCAACATACAGTTTTGTTCTCATTCTAACTCCTCCTCGTCTCTTTCAGTCACACTCATTATATAATATCTGCTGATTTAAAACTAACCCTACCTCATTTATTCATCAATCTTGATCCGTTTCAAGCGTAGCGCATTCAAGACCACTGACACTGAGCTGAGAGACATCGCGATACCCGCGATTATCGGTGATAAGAGGCCAATCATTGCTAGTGGGATACCCAGCGAATTGTAGAAAAGAGAGGCGAATAAGTTCTGCTTAATATTCCGCAAAGTTTTCCGACTCACAGTGATCGCAGCCGGTACTCCCGATATACTCTCCCGCAGCAAAGTAATATCCGACGCCTCAATCGCTATATCAGTTCCCGTTCCAATCGCGATACCGACATCGGCTGCAATCAGGGCTGGCGCATCATTAATTCCATCGCCGACCATCGCCACGTAGTGGCCTTCACTTTGCAGGCGCTTAATCGCGTCAACCTTGCCCTGCGGCAATACTTCCGCTATCACATTGGTGATTCCAACCTGCTTACCTATCTGCTCAGCAGTCCGCTGATTATCACCGGTCAACATGTAGAGTTCGATTCCAGCATCTTGCAGCCTTTTTACCGCCGCCAGCGAATCTTCCTTCACCGTATCAGCGACCGCCACAATCCCATTAATAGCTTGCGCAGCCACGAAGAACACAGTTTTCCCTTGATCTTCTAAGGCCATAGCCTCCGCCTCAAGACTCCTGTAATCAACACCCAGGTCATCCAGCAGGCGCCGGGTTCCAATCTGATAAACTTGACCTCCATACGAAGCTTTAACTCCCCGGCCCGGCAATACAGCAAAGTCACTCACTGGATCCGCCGTCAGCCCCATCGCCACAATACCGCGGGCAACAGCCTGTCCAATCGGGTGTTCCGAGTAGCTTTCAATTGAGAGGATTGCCTTCAAGAGTTCCTGCTCATCGCCATTAATTAGCCGGTAATCGGTTAGTTCCGGCTGGCCCTTGGTGAGGGTGCCGGTTTTGTCAAAAACTATCGCCGAAATTTTATTAGCATTCTCGATGTACTCGCCGGACTTAAAGAGGATGCCGTTTTCAGCCGCTTTACCCGTACCGACCATGATCGAAGTCGGGGTCGCGAGGCCAAGCGCACAAGGGCAGGAGATGACGAGAACGGAAATCGCAACTAGCAGAGACCGCGCAAAGTCGCCCGCCGAAAATATAAAATAGTGGGCGATAAACGTCAGGATAGAGAGTGCAATCACCGTCGGCACGAAAATATTCGAAATCCGGTCAGCAATCCGTTGAATGTTCGGTTTGGTCGCGGTCGCTTCTTCGACCGATTTAATAATCTGTGAAAGCAAGGTTTCCTCGCCAATCCGTGTCACCTTAAATTGAAAGGTTCCGAAGTTATTGATCGTTGCTCCAATAACCTCGTCACCAAGGTTTTTGTCAACCGGTATGCTTTCGCCGGAAATCATCGATTCGTCGATTGACGAGAAACCGGTAATGATTGTGCCATCGAGCGGTACGCGTTCACCTGGGCGCACGGTTAGGATGTCGCCAACTCGGACAGTAGAAACTGCAACCTCAACGAAGCCGCCATCGCGCTCAATATAGGCAACCTCTGGCTTTAGTGAAAACAATTTAGCAAGAGCCGTGTAGGTTTCACGTTTCGATAGGGCCTCGAGATATTTCCCAAGCAATACTAGGGTAATCAGGACCGCACTCGTCTCGAAATAGAGGTGGTCGTTCCCAACGAGAACATTATAGACACTATAGAAATAGGCAGCCGAAGTACCCAGAGCTACCAGCACATCCATGTTAGCATAGCGGTTTTTTAGCGAAAAATAGGACCCTTTGTAGAAACCATAGCCGATATAGAACTGAATCGGTGTCGCTAGCGCCCATTGAAACCAAGGATTGAGCAGGATATCAGGAGTGATAATTTTTAGACCCAGATGGCCAAACATACTCCACAACAAAGGCAGGGCCAATATAATTGCCAGGATAACCCGCCGCTTCATCCGCTTCAACTCTTCGGCATGCATTAGATAGGGATCGCTGTTCTCAGCAGATTTTTCAACTACCTGGTAGCCCAGTTTGTTGATCGTTTCCTTCAAAAGTTCGGCAGACACTTGGTCCTTATCGTAGCTGATATTAGCGCTGTTTAAGCTGAGGTTGACCGCAGCCTCTACGCCCTCAAGTTTGTTGAGGTTAGTCTCAACTCGCGTGGAGCAGGCTGTACAAGTCATCCCCTCGATATTTAGGGTGATCTGTTCTTTTTTGTCGTTTTTGATAGGCATTTTGTCACATCCTTATTCATTAAGTATATTATATGTAGTCTGAATTTTAAAGTTAGCAGATACGATTGCGAGTACTTATTATAAAGTTGAAAAGCGCACAAATTTGTCAAGATAAGCTATAATAAGTATATTACTTGTGAGGTGAAAGGCATGCAGCTTTTGTGGCAGGGTTTTTGGCGAATAGTTAGTGATAATAAAGTGATGAACTGGCGGGCGGGGATCGCCTTTTTCTTGGCATTTTTGGTTGGGCTATTCGTCGATCTTAGTAATCCGTTTATCAAAGACGCCTTTGATCAGATGAATGAAATGGCGCAGGATATTGCGACACGCGATAGCCTTCTCTATACAATACAGATGATTTTTTTTAACAATGTTTTGGTCGCGATGATGATGATTTTCCTCGGGCTGATTTTCGGGATTGTACCGTTTATGATTTTGTTGTTTAATGGGCTTTTTATCGGTGTTTTTGCGAAGTTTTTCATCGCCGAAGGTGGTTCGCTAATCGGCTTTATCGCCGGTATTATCCCGCATGGTATTTTCGAGTTGACAGCGATTGTGTTGGCTGGTGCCTATGGTTTGAAACTTGGCGGAGTAACATGGCGCGCTATTGTTAACTTTGTTTCCGGCAACAAAGAAGATCCGGCACCAAACAGAGTTGCGAATGGCTTCCGCGAGCTGGGAATATTCATCCTCGGCATAGTAGTATTGTTATTCATTGCAGCTATTATCGAGAGCACGATTAGCTCGACGTTGGTTGCGTTGTTGATTTAAAATGTGTTAGAGTGGTGTAGTTGACAGTTCGTATTTTATAATGGTAGAATGACTACTGGTGTGAAAAATAATTTCGGTTATTTTTCACTTTTTTGAGTGACAATTTATTGACAGTCGATTTAATTTTATGAGATAATAAATGTCGCTTTAACTATTCGGGGGCCTATAGCTCAGCTGGCTAGAGCGCACGCCTGATAAGCGTGAGGTCACAAGTTCGAGTCTTGTTAGGCCCACCATTTAGATTTCAGCTAGTTTCATATGTTGTTCGACATTATTCGACAAGATACATAGGAACAAAGTATGGGATTTAAATAACTAAATAGATTTACCCAATTATGGGGCTATAGCTCAGCTGGGAGAGCGCCTGCCTTGCAAGCAGGAGGTCAGCGGTTCGATCCCGCTTAGCTCCACCATATTTTTAAAATGACAATACCTTTCCTCGTTAGCTCAGCAGGTAGAGCACTCGGCTGTTAACCGAGTTGTCGCTGGTTCGAGTCCAGCACGAGGAGCCATGCTCCCATAGCTCAGTAGGTAGAGTGCTTCCATGGTAAGGAAGAGGTCACCAGTTCAATTCTGGTTGGGAGCTCCAGATAAATTAAATTAGGCCCGTTGGTCAAGCGGTTAAGACACCGCCCTTTCACGGCGGTAACAGGGGTTCGAGTCCCCTACGGGTCACCAGTTATGGACGATTAGCTCAGCTGGGAGAGCACCTGCCTTACAAGCAGGGGGTCGGCGGTTCGATCCCGTCATCGTCCACCATTTGTATTATTGGGTAAGTTTTCGGGATATCACCACATGCGGTTAACCTATTTTTTTGTGCCGGTGTAGCTCAATTGGTAGAGCAACTGACTTGTAATCAGTAGGTTGGGGGTTCAAGTCCTCTCGCCGGCACCAGTTTTTTACTATGTAACTCGCTCCTTTGATAGCGAGTTTTTATTTTGTAAGGGTTGTTTTAATAAGCATAACAGCCTATAATGAAAGTAAGGAAAACTATGAATTAAAGGAATAAGCGAGGAGGTTAGAGCAATGGAATTAGCTAAGATAACTTCTAAAGGACAAATAACAATACCTATCCGTATTCGGGAGCAGCTGAATTTAAAAGAAGGTGATAAGGTTGCTTTTGTTAAAGATGGCAATAAGATTGTAATTGAGAACCCTACTAAGTTCGCGATTTACGAAGCACGGAAAGCTTTTGAGAGGCTGGCAGAAGAACTAGGTTTAGAATCTGAGGAAGAATTAGTCAGTTTAGTTAAGGAAGTTAGGAAAGAGTTTCAGGTTAAAAATAATGAGAATAATGATTGATACCAATGTATTATTATCTGCACTTATTTTTAATAGTACAAAACTAGCTGAATTACTCGAACATATTATAGGAACACGAAGTTTGGTATTGTGTTCCTATGTTATTGAGGAGAGTAAAATAGTGATTGGGAGGAAAACACCCAACTATCTATAGGCTTTTGATATATTTATATCAGAAATATCTTTTGAATATTTTCCTACCCCAGTAGATTTAACTGGTGTGCCTTGTATAAGGGATCCACAAGATTTACCTATTATAGCTTCAGCGGTCGCAGCTAAGGTGGACGTTTTAATAACAGGTGATAAGGATTTTGCTGAATTAATTATTCCGAATTTAGAGATCCTGACACCATCTGAATTTATAGATAAATATATGTCTTTATAATCGATATTGAGAAATAATTTTATATATGCTAGAATATAAAAAGTGTTTTCATCCACGACCAGTTAATCTTGATGGGCTATAGCCAAGCGGTAAGGCAACGGACTTTGACTCCGTCATTCTCTGGTTCGAATCCAGATAGCCCAGCCATTTTGGGTCATTAGCTCAGGCGGTAGAGCACCTGACTTTTAATCAGGGTGTCACAGGTTCGATTCCTGTATGACCCACCAATTATCAATGCGGACGTGGCTCAGTGGTAGAGCATCGCCTTGCCAAGGCGAGGGTCGCGAGTTCGAATCTCGTCGTCCGCTCCATCTGTGAATTAGACCAACTTTTATAAAGTTGGTTTTTTTATTTTTCATGATTTAGACTTTCAAAACTTCCTATATTTAAAAGTTTTAAAAGTTAAATTTCAAAACTTGCCAAAAAATGTTTTGTCACAATAAAAAGGTAAATATATGTTTATATTGATTGACAAGCACGCTTAGTTAGTAAATAATGGTGTTACCGACTATACGGTCGGTAACACCATTATTTAACTTATACCTGAACTAAAGGAGGATTTTATTGTGTTAAAATCATTATGGCAGTCAAAATTTATCCAAAAACCAATTGAGATAATTAAAGAAAATAAAAAAGTATTTATTATCATGAACATAATTTTTTATGGCTTGTTTATTCTTTGCATGCTTGTTGCTTGGGTTTTTCCCGATTTACAAGCTAATGCTATTGCAAGTGTAGATCAAGATCTTTCAATCCCTCTGATGGAATCAACTGTAGTGGCGGCTTACGATAATGGTAACATTCTGTTGGCAGCCTTTTACACACTTCTTATTAACCTTATAGTGGGTTCGTTTCTAACAATGACACTGCCATCATTAATCATACCTTTTAGTGGTCTTTTAATGGGATTATACCGTGCTGGCACTTGGGGCTTTTTGTTTTCACCAATTCAAAATGATGTTTCGTTAATACCGCACTATTTAACACTTTTAATTGAAGGCCAGGCCTATATATTAGTAATGTTTGCAATCTTTCTGCAAGGCAAATCATTTTTATTCCCCAAAGGTCTTGGCATCAAATCTCGTTGGGGCGGGTATAAGCATGGACTGGCTCAGACTGCGTGGCTTTATATACCGATAGTAGGTGTCCTTTTGTTGGGAGCTGTTTACGAAGCCGTTGAGGTAATATCAATTTTACCACTTTTTGAATAAAATTCTTTTACATACTGGAGGAAAATATGGCTAGAAGAAGATTACAGGCTGATGAATCTAAATCAATTATATTGTCGCATGCTCGAACTTTGTTTATAGAAAAGGGCTATAAAGATGCCACGATGGACGATTTGTGCAGGTTAACCCAATTGAGCAAAGGGAATATATATCATCATTTTAAAAACAAGGAGGATATTTTTGTTCAAATCATCGAGGCGCATGTTAAGGAACTTTCGCAGAAATGGTTGACTGCCGAATATGAATCTATGTCTCCGGTCGACCAGCTTCTAACACTAGCTGACATATATGGTAGAGACTGCGCAAACCCTTTACTCAGCTCGGTTGAAGAATATTTCAAGACGCTTACAGATGATTCACCCGCTTTACAATCGGTCACGGAGAGTTTGGAATTAGTACCTAATGCTGTAAGATCAGTTGTAGAGAGAGGCATTGAACAACGAACTTTCAATACAAATGATGTTGAGTCATTAAGTTTTGCGGTGATGTCAATGTTAATTGGTGCTACCCAACTTTGTATAGCGATGCCCCGTTTGAGCAGTGACGAATATGCAGACTTGCACGTTAATGCTATTAGACTCCTTTTAACCGGTATGTCGAACAAATAATTTATAGAATACTGTTTTTGTGCTAAAATGAACCTAGAATACTTGACCGGAAAATAATCTATAAGTAAATTTTAAATCTGAACAGAGAGGTGTTTATAATGACACGACTTTATCTGGTAACAGGTGCGGCTGGACATCTTGGGAGTGCACTCCTTAGCCGTTTACTTGAGCTTAAATGCGAGGTGCGAGCCTTGGTCCTACCGGGCGAGCCTAATATTCCCAAAGGCGACTACGAACTCTGTTATGGAGATGTGACCAATAAAGCCAGCCTTTCGACATTTTTCGACAATCCAGATAATCCAGATAATCCAGACAACCCTGACAAGAAAGAACTCATCCTCATTCACTGTGCCGGCATTGTCACAATTTCCTCTAAATTTCAGCAGTTAGTCTATGATGTCAATGTGACCGGCACAAAGAATATAGTGGACCTGGCTCTCGATCATGCGGTTGACAAGTTGGTCTATGTCAGTTCAGTACATGCGATTCCTGAAAAGCCTCTCGGTGAAGTGATTAGTGAAGTTTATGATTTTAACCCGAATGATGTAGTTGGCCCTTATGCGAAAACCAAGTCTGAGGCGACCGCATATGTTTTTGCGAGCGCACAAAAAGGCTTAAACGCAAGCATAGTTCACCCATCAGGCATTTGCGGACCGTTCGATAATGGGCGTGGTCACTTAACTACGTTGGTAATCGACTACTACAAACGGCGGTTAACTTCCGGCATAGACGGTGGCTATGACTTTGTCGATGTTCGTGATGTGGTTGACGGAATCATTGCTTGTTCTGAAAAAGGGCGAGCTGGCGAGGGGTATATTTTGTCGAATCGTTATTTTTCTGTGAGAGAAATATTATATTTGCTGCACCGGATTACCGGTAAGAAAGCAATCAAAAATTTTCTGCCACTCTGGTTTGTGAAGTTAACCGCACCACTTGCGGAAATGTATTATAAAATATTGAAACAGCCACCACTTTTTACCGCATATTCGATTTATACGCTGAATAGTAATGCCCTATTCACACATGAAAAGGCAACAAGAGAGTTAGGCTATAAGACTCGTGAGATGGAAGATACACTACGCGACACGATTGAGTGGCTGAAGTCAGAAGGCACCTTGTGACAATAATCACTAATTTAAGTGGAAATATTGCATATTGATGGTATAATTAGGCTATATTACATTTACAATATCTATGAGAAAAGAAAGGAGTAAGTGAAATGGCAAGTATTATTGATATTGAGGGAATTGGTGGCGTCTACGCAGAGAAGCTTAAAGGAATCGGAATTCATACTGTAGAAAAGTTACTTCAAGAAGGAGCAACCAAAAAAGGCAGAATCAGATTGGCTCAGGAGGCCGGAGTATCTGAAAAACTTATCTTAACTTGGACCAACCATGCAGATCTTTTCCGGATTAAAGGTGTTGCATCTCAATACTCAGAGCTACTTGAAGCAGCCGGTGTTGATACGGTTGTTGAATTAGCACAACGCAGACCTGACAACCTTCACGCTAAAATGCTTGAAGTAAATGCAGCGAAGAGACTTGTAAGAAGACCGCCGGCACTTTCAATGGTTGAGAGCTGGGTTAAGCAAGCTGCGAAACTTCCAAGAGTGATGGAATATTAATTTATAATTTAACTGATGTTATAGGAAGAGCCGTTTCTCGTAAACGGTTCTTTTATGTTTTAATTTGTAGGCATTTTAAGTTATAATAAAAAATAGCATTGTTAAGAGGGTATAAACGAAAACGATACAAACAGAGGGTGAGTGTATGAGCAAACAGATTTCAATTATTGGCGTACCAATGTATCTCGGCGTTGGCCGCCGTGGTGTTGATATGGGACCGAGTGCGATTCGTTACGCGAATATTATTGAGCGAATCAAAAGCATCGGCCATGAAGTTATTGATTTAGGAGATATTGAAGCCTATAATTCAGAAGATATTGACCCCGGTAACCCGCGAATCAAATATCTGAAAGAAGTAGCGGCGGTTAATAGGGACCTTGCTGAACGGGTTTCTGCAATCATTAAAGAAGGTCGCTTTCCACTGGTTCTTGGCGGTGACCATAGCATAGCGATTGGTACGATTGCCGGTGTGAGCGAGCATTATGATAATCTGGGCCTAATCTGGGTTGATGCGCATGCCGATATTAATACCGATGAAACTACCTCTTCAGGGAATATTCATGGGATGCCGTTAGCTGCTTCGTTGGGGTTGGGCAATTCGGCACTTACTAATATTAATGGTGCTAAAGCAAAAGTTAAACCAGAAAATATTGTAATTGTCGGTGCGCGTTCGCTTGATCCCGGTGAGAAGAGATTGATTAAGGAGTTAGGAGTTAAAGTGTTTACGATGCATGAGATTGATCGTTTGGGAATGACTCGTGTAATGGAGAAGGCAATTGAGTATCTACGTGAACGGACGAGTTCAGTCCATCTAAGTTTCGATTTAGATGTAATCGATCCAAAAGAGGCGCCGGGTGTTTGCGTACCGGAAAAAGGCGGTATCACTTACCGTGAAGCACATCTGGCGATGGAGATGTTTTCGGAAGCCGGTTTGATGGTCTCTGCAGAGTTTACGGAGGTCAATCCAATTCTCGATAACAAAAATGATACAGCAGAAATCGCGGTTGGGCTGGTCGGCTCAGCGTTTGGCGAGAAACTTTTGTAGCGTTTGCAAGTACGACTTAGTTTGACTTATCTGGGAAAAGTGTTATTATAAACCTACAACTTAATAGTGCTGGGGAGCTGATTTTGGCTGAGAGGATATTGTAAAATAATCGACCCACTAACCTGATCTGGGTAATGCCAGCGGAGGGAAGCATTAGTAGATATATGTAACAGACGTATGCTGACCTTTGGGTCAGCTTTTTTTATTATCCGAATCGGCTGCCGGACTGGCTGCTGAATTATTTATCGTAAGTAGTGCGGGAAGGCAGCATTAGGTATGTGCTTGTGTAAGAGAGGTGACAAAGTTGAAAACGATAATGAGATATCGTTATGCGGTGATGATTACAGTGATTGCGCTATTGTTGTGGGAGTTACTTGTGTTTTTACTAAAGCCGGCCAAGTGGATCCTGCCGGCTCCATCGCAGATTTTTCGAGTTTTAATTGAGCAACGAGAGTTGATTTTAGCCAGTGCGTGGGTGACAGTTTATGAGGCAATGCTCGGATTTGCGATTGCGATTATTGTGTCTGTCTTCTTGGCAATCTTAATCGACCGTTATTTGGCACTAAAACAAGGTCTGTTCCCAATCCTTGTTGCGTCGCAAACGGTGCCGATCTTTGCGATTGCCCCTTTGCTCTTTATCTGGTTTGGATTTGGGATCCTGCCGAAGATTATTATTGTTGCGATTATCTGCTTTTTTCCTATTGTAACGAACCTTGTCGATGGGTTGAGCAGCACTGACCGGAGTTTGATCCGACTCTTACAATCGATGGACGCAACTGAGTGGCAGATATTTACTAAGGTTAAGTTTCCTGCATCGTTACCGTATTTTTTCTCAGGTTTGCGGGTGGCGGCAACTTATAGTGTGATGGGTGCAATTATCGGTGAATGGTTAGTCGCGAACAAGGGACTTGGACTTTATATTAAAAATACGTTTAATTCGTTTCAGACTGACCAGGTTTTTGCGGGAATTATCGTGATTGTTGCGATTAGTGTGTTTATCTATGGAACGATTCTATTACTTGAACGACTGCTGATACCTTGGAACAAGCAAGAAGAGGAATACTAATAACTAAATAATACAAGGTACAACAGTAAAAGTTAAATACAGAAAAAATTAAATACAGAAAAAATTAAATACAGAAAAAATGATGGAGAGGTGTTATTGATGAATCATGAGAAAAAGGTTATGAGAAAAACTGCAAAGAGCAGTGTGTTGATGGTGCTTGTTTTCGCATTAATTATTAGTTTAGCACTGATGCCGCTTGGTGGTTGTACTGCTGACAGACCGGAAAAAATTACGGTGATGTTGGACTGGACGCCGAACACAAATCACACCGGACTCTATGTTGCACTTAAAAAGGGTTATTATGAAGAGCAAGGTCTTAAGGTAGAGATTATACAAGCTTCCGAAGGCAGTACACCGCAACTAATTGCCTCCGGCAAAGCAGAATTCGGTATCAGCTACCAAGAAGAGGTTACTTATGCGCGCTCGCAATCAATTCCGGTTGTGTCAATTGCCACTATTATTCAGCACAATACTTCCGGGTATGCATCGCCTGTTAGTCTTAACATAACATCCTCTAAAGACTTTGAAGGTCGCAACTACGGTGGTTGGGGTACGCCGATGGAAACAGCCGTAATGCAGTCAATTATGATGAGTGAAGGAGCAGATTTTAGCAAAGTCAACTTTATCAACGCCGGCGCTGCAGATTTCTTTACAGCGACAGAGAGCGGCAAGATTGATTTCCAATGGATTTTCTACGGTTGGGCCGGCATTGAGGCTGAGCTTCGTAATTATCCAATCAACTTTATTGAGTTGAGAGAACTGTCGCCAGAGCTGGACTATTATACACCGGTGATTATAACGAATGACAAAATGATATCCGACAAACCGGATTTAGTTAGCAAGTTCATGGAGGCAACAGCGAAGGGGTATGAGTACGCAATTGCTAATCCAACAGAGTCTGCAGAGATTCTAACGAACAGCGTTTCCGGATTGGACCGTGATTTAGTGTTGAAGAGTCAATTGTGGTTGAGTGAAAAATATCAGGATGACGCACCTGTGTGGGGTATACAAAAGGCAGAAGTCTGGGAAAACTACACCAATTGGATGTATCAGTATGAGTTGATCGATAAGCTATTCCCGGTTGAAGAGGCGTTTACTAATCAATTTTTACCGGGAGCCGGCGATTAAGCGAGTAATTAAGTGAGCGATTAGGTGAATGATAAAGCGAGCAATCAGTGGTGACATTGGAAGCCTGTAGCGAAGTTGAGGAGAGACGAGGTAAGGTCTAATGACAAAAAACAATGATGGGCTGATTATTAATAATTTAGACAAAGTCTATCCGCTGGTTACCGGTGGTACTTTTGATACGCTGGATAACATCTCGCTTACTGTTAATCCGGGTGAATTCGTTTCGATTATCGGTCCGTCCGGATCCGGTAAGAGCACCTTGTTCAATATTATTAGTGGCATTGAGCAGCCTTCCGCAGGAGAGATTTTATTAAACGGAGAGTCGATTATCGCCCGCAAAGGGGTTATCAGCTATATGCCGCAGCAAGATCATCTATTACCGTGGCGGACGGTAATTGATAACATTATTCTCGGTCTCGAAATCAAAGGATACAGCAAAAAAGAGAGCAGAGAAAAGGCAAACGAATATCTCGCCGTCTTTGGTCTGTCGGGTTTTGAGCAACAATTTCCGCACATGCTTTCGGGTGGAATGCGGTCGCGTGCTGCTCTGCTCCGCACACTTTTGTTGAAAAATGAGTTGCTGTTGCTTGATGAGCCATTCTCAGCATTGGATGAAATTACGCGAATGCAGATGCAACAATGGTTGCTGGGAATCTGGGAGCGCTTTAAGTCAATGGTCTTATTTGTGACGCATAGTGTCGATGAGGCAATCTATTTGTCAGATCGAATCTATTTATTTTCGGCACGACCGGCACGAGTAGTGGCGGAGTTCACAATCGATCTACCGCGACCACGAGCTGCGGAAGTGATGGTTACTGAGGAATTTATGCAGTATAAACAAGAGATTATGCAAGAACTCGCAAAGACACTATAATTTTTAAAGCAAAATATAACAGAAAAGTGTAGAATAGAATAGGAAAGATTTTATAGAGGCAGAGGATTCTGATGAAACGTGTAATCTATCTTATTTTAATAATAGTTCTAATAGTGGCGGTTAGTGGCTGTGGAAACAGTGGCATAAGTGCGCATGACTATTTGGAGCAAGCATTAACTAAAAACAAGTCGATTAATGATCTGCAGTTTAGCGGAAAGCTCAACGCACCGGCAGAGGATTCGACTTTTTCTTTTACAGGGAGGCTGGATCAGCGACTGCTCTATCTTGACAGCGAAGTGCGGATTATTACGACTATGCAAGGTGTTAATTTGCTGGTTGATTTTCCGATGTTAGTGACAGATGGTGAACTCTATATTAAGGTTCCGGCAATATTGCAAGAACAAATACCGGAGTTAAATCGTGACTATGTAATGTTCACCGCCCATGCCGGGTCGCAGACAAGTTTCTATGACTGGCTGATAGGCGCTGTGTCTAATCTTAGTGCTGACGAAGTTGTGCGCGTGAAGACAAAGGGGTTCAGTTTTGCAACCGGTAGAGTGAACGAAGCGATTGAGATTAGGACGGACCGTATGAGTGGTTTTGGCCCGTTTGCGGAAATGACTGAGATTGTCGCGACGCTGGTGTTTGATAAAAATGATTATCTGCGCAAGTTGAATTTTCAAGCAGGTGTTTCACTACAGGATTCCACTGATCAACTGCAGATTAGCGGTGAGATCGATTTGACGAAAATTAATGAAGGTATTGCAAATAAACTTCAGAAGCCAGCTGCGGATGAGGTAGTCAATTATGATGAGGTTAATTTCCCGCCGATTATTGGAGGCGGAAAGCTGCTCGACTAAGAGCAATTTGATATAGGGGGAGAAGCCGGTGGAGTTTCCGCTTTCTGTGTTGGTCGTAGTACTGGACATTCTTATCGTTAGTTACATAATTTATAAATTATTGATGTTGCTGCGCGGGACTAGGGCAATTCAGCTGATCAAGGGGATAATGATTGTTATTATTGCCTGGCTTTTGAGTGCCTTTTTTGAGTTAAAGACTCTGCAATGGCTGATGTCACAAACATTTACATATGGGGTTCTGGCAATCATTATCATTTTCCAACCGGAGCTAAGGCGCGCACTGGAAAAGTTGGGTAGTGGTAGCTTCTTTAAGAGTGCTTATGCGACGAGAGAAAACGAAACAGCAATTATGATTAACAAAATTATCGATGCGGTATTTTATTTTTCAAAACGCAAGATTGGCGCGCTAATAGTGATGGAGCGAATGATAGGTCTTGACGAATATAAGGAGACGGGAACTGTGCTGAATGCTGATCTCAGTTCGGAGATGTTAATCAATATTTTTATGCTGAATGCACCTTTGCATGATGGAGCTGTTATTATTAGAAATGGTAAGATTTTATCGGCTGCGAGCTATTTACCGCTGACGCAAAGCCCGTACGTAAGCAAGGAACTCGGATCCAGACACCGTGCTGCAATTGGCATTAGTGAGGTTTCTGATGCGATTACAATTATTGCTTCGGAAGAGACGGGTACAGTTTCCGTAACGATTGACGGTAAGATTATTCGTGGTTTAAATGAAGATAGTTTAAGACAATTATTGCTATCCGAGCTTAGTGAAGAAAGTTCCACCAAGTACTATAAATTCTGGCGGAAGAGGTGGAAAAAGAATGGATAAATGGCTAAATAATACCAATGTACTGAAGGTAATATCGGTTGCTTTCGCGACTATGCTCTGGTTGGTTGTTACGATGACGCCAACTGATTCTGTGGTGCCAAATAAACCGATTGATACTCAATATACGTATGAGACAAAAATCACAGCAGTTTACGATGAGAATCAGTACTATGCGAGCATAAAGGCTGATACCGTATTGGTTACGGTTAAGGGTAGCGCCTCGGTCATTGAGAGTGTGCGTGATGGTATCAATATGGCTAATAGCAGTATCTATGTTGACTTAACTAATCTGGAGCCGGGTGTTGTCAATGCGGATATTAAGTTTTCCGGTTTTCCTAAAGGCGCCACTGTGACAATCGAGCCAAAAACAGCACAGGTGGTCATTGAGCAGAGACACTCGAAAGAGATGATAGTTACTATTGAAAATCTTGGAACTCCGGCAACCGGAGTTATTGTGGGAGCAATGACTGTAGCGCCGGAAAAAGTGCACGTAACAGGAACTGCAGCGCTAGTTAACCAGGTTGCTTATGTGAAGGCTTATCTTAACGTGGATGGCGCAACTGAGTCGCTTTCACAGGAGCTTAGCCTGCGAGCCTTAGATAAGAATGGTAATTTTGTTTCTGTAGGAATTAAACCTGACAGGGTGTTAGTTAGTTTAGAATTAATCTTATTTCCACCTTATGATGAAGATCAACCGGGTGATGAAAATGATGAAGATGAGAATGGCGAGAACGATAATGAGGGAATTGAAACTGAAGAATAATAAATAACGAGTAATAAATAACGAGTAATGGAAAGGGGCGCGTGGATAAAGGTGGGGAAATATTTCGGAACAGATGGTGTCCGCGGAAAAGCAAATGAATTTCTGACGCCCGAACTTGTATATCGACTAGGCAGAGCCGGCGCGCAAATTATAGCTGAAAAGCACGCACAGCCGACGATGCTCATCGGTAGAGATACGCGAGTTTCCGGTGAATCACTTGAGAACGCGCTTGTGGCTGGTATTTTAGCGACCGGAGCGAATGTAATTAAACTGGGAGTTGTCCCAACTCCGGCAGTTGCTTATCTTGTGAAAAATACGGATGCCGCTGCGGGAGTAATGATTTCCGCTTCGCACAATCCTTATTATGATAATGGAATTAAGTTCTTTGATGAGCGTGGTATGAAGCTTGCTGACGAAGTGGAGGCTGCTATCGAGGCTCTACTTGATGCCGGTGATGTAGCGACAGTTGCCGGTGATGCTGCAGGAACCGTGGAAACTGATTTAGTTGATGAAATAAATGTGGCAACGGCCTCAGCCGATCGTGTGATTGATTCTGATGGGTTGATTCAACGCTATACAGATTTTCTTGAGAGTAGTGTTGAGAGCAGACTAGACGGCTTGCGCGTTGTGATGGACACTGCGAATGGTGCTGCTTATGAATTGGCGCCACGCGTATTCCGCGATTTAGGTGCAGAGGTTATTGTGATTAATAATGAACCTAATGGTTTTAATATTAATGAGCGTTGCGGTTCAACGCATCTTGAAGGATTGATTGACAAAGTACTTGCTGAAAAGGCTGACTTGGGTTTTGCTTATGATGGAGACGCTGACCGCTTGTTAGCTGTAGCTGGGAGTGGTGAGGTAATTGATGGTGATCAGTTGCTCTATATCTGTGGCAAAGATTTAGCTCGTCACGGCAAGTTAAATAAACAGACAATCGTCTGCACGGTGATGAGCAATCTTGGTTTTCATCGTAGCCTTGAAGAGATCGGGATTGCTACAAGTCAGACCCGTGTTGGTGACCGCTATGTGTTAGAAGAGATGGTTGCTAATGGTTATAACCTTGGTGGTGAACAGTCGGGGCATTTGATATTTTTAGATTGTAATACAACAGGTGATGGAATTCTTTCATCATTAAAGCTGGCAGAAGTTGTGGTTCTGCGTGGCGAGAGTTTAGAAACGCTCGCAGGCGAGATGCGCAAATACCCACAATTGCTGGAAAATCTACGAATTAATGATCGCGCCAAATTTTATAACAATAATGAAATTGACGCTGCAATTGTGGAAGCTAACAAGCATCTTGGTCCGGATGGGCGGGTGCTGGTGCGCCTGTCAGGGACGGAGCCGCTACTCCGCGTGATGGTTGAGGGTGTCGACCGCGAGCAGATCGAACTTGTTCTAAAAGAGTTGATTGAAAAAATAAAGGCTGCGTTATGATTCGCAGCCTTTTTTGTTGTTAAATAGTTAGGTGCACGTTACTATTTAGCTAAATGTAGAGGAAATACTTGTAATACCTTCAATTCCCGTTACTAAGAAGAAATATAGCAAGAATCCGTAATAGATAAGGCGAGTCTTTGGTGCTGGTTTTCGGATTATGATGTAGAGCAACCAGAGAAAAGCGAGTGCAAAGATATAGCCGGTTATCTGATATGTAAGTTCAAAAATTGGCTCGTTAATAGTTTTGCCTATAAAGTCTTGGACTAACAGAACTGAATGGCCCCACCAGTTAAAAAGAAAGACTGATAGAAAGACCATAAATGCGAATGGTAACTTTTTCTTCATAGCGAGAAAAAGCGTAATTGTTGAAAGGAATATTAGTAAGATAAAACCTCTTTCGGCTTCAATTTCCGGAAAGCCAAAGTGTGGTGAAACTTCGCCGATTGAAATCCAACTGAACATGCCGGCAACGATGCCCGCCCAAGTCGTTGCAACGACTTTTTTACCGTCAAGTGTGTACCAAATTAAGAAAATAGCAATTAAAAATAACGCGATACCTGTTAACCCGCGCGGTAGGCTTGGACCGGGACCGTATGAGAGTAGGGTAACAATCCCGGCAACTAATATTAGAATTACTAAGATCATTGAACCCAGGCTATAAAAGAGTCTGCGACCCACCGATGAAATATTCATTTCGCTCATTATTATCACTCCTAATGAATTAGAATATAAATCTTTCTTAATTATAACAGTTTATAGTAAGAAATATCAGCGGAGGGCTAAATAATACATTTCTGTAACAAATATAGAAACATATTGACAGTTTACAAGAAAAATGATAAATTCTGGTTATTGAAGGGGAGTAGCTATTAAGCGGCAAAGTCGTCAGTACGGGATGTATCCCCGGCTTTACCGGCAACGAACTTATGTTGTTAGCAAGACCTTTATCTAATTTGGGTATTAGATAAAGGTCTTTTTTATTTTTATCTGAGCCCTAAGCAAAAATTGCAATTGGAGGGGTTGTTGATGGATTTTCTTTCATCAGATTTTTTTAGCGGATTAATCAGTATCATATTAATCGACTTAGTGCTTGGAGGAGACAATGCGATATTAATTGCACTTGCGACGCGCAAACTTCCGAAGCATCAGCGGAAAAAGGCAATCGCCTGGGGTGTACTTGGTGCGATTGTCGTGCGTATCCTAATGACAATTATCGCGGTATGGTTACTACAGATCCCGCTTCTAAAATTTGTCGGTGGTATTCTGCTTATCTGGATTGCCTTTAAATTGCTGTACGACAAAAGTGAACACGAGGAAACGGTTGAGTCTAAGGAAAGTTTAGGTGCTGCTATTCGTACGATTATTATGGCAGATCTATTAATGGGTATCGATAATGTGTTGGCTGTAGCCGGTGCCGCTGATGGACATATTGGGTTGGTTGTTCTTGGTCTGTTAATCAGCATTCCGATTATTGTATTCGGTAGCACGATAATTTTGAAGTTTATCGACCGTTATCCAATCATTATTTATATCGGTGCGGCAGTTATTGCCTATGTAGCCGGTAAGATGATTGTTACAGATATCTTTATGCATGAGCACGTTTTTTATCTGCTCGGAAAATTTGATTGGGTCTTTACTGCTCTGGTTACAGTCGGTGTAGTTGGTGTTGGTTATCTTGCGCGTAAAAAGCAGGGATTAAACTAGGTTATTCTGTGCTATAATAGGCTCAAGAGGTAATGCAGATGATTTATGGAACAGGTATCGACCTGATTGAAATTAATCGAATAAGAAAGCTGCTCGAACGAAATGAGAGCGGCTTTCTTAAACGTGTATTTACTGAGAATGAGCAGGCATTGATTCCTGAAAATCACAAAAGAAGAGCGGAGTACATCGCCGGGCGATACGCCGCCAAAGAGGCTTTCTCAAAAGCGCTCGGCACGGGAATCGGAAAAAACCTGCGTTGGCAGGATATCGAGATTTTAGCGCTACTTTGCGGGAAGCCTTATATAAATTTTCTGGGAAATGTTCGAGATGAGAGCAGGCAGGATAAATTATGGGTTTATCATCTAAGCATTTCGCATACGGAAGATTTTGCCCTTGCACAGGTAATTATTGAAGAAGGCAATCCTAATGGAGGTAAGCCCAATGTTACTTGTCACTGCTGATGAAATGAGACGATTAGATGAACGGACAATTCGCGAAGCAGGTATGCCGGCAGGAGAGCTGATGGAAAATGCCGGCAGTGGTGCTACGCGAGTGATTAGTGAGCGGTATAGTGCCGCTGAGTATCGGAATGTCCTCGTAATCAGTGGACAAGGCCATAACGGCGGTGACGGACTGGTTGTTGCACGTAGGTTGCAAGAATTAGGTTACGAGGTTGACAGCTGGTTAATCGGTTCAGTTTCTCAATTGTCAGCGACTTGTAAGGAGAAATTAGAATTACTACATAATGTGGGTATTAAGACGCAATTTATTGGTGCAAATGAACTCACTGAAGCGAGCGACTTTGATCGCTATCATATTATAGTTGACGGAATTATCGGCATTGGGAGTCGTGGTAATTTACGTGACCCGTTGCCGAGTTTGATAGAAAAATTAAACCAATCTCGCGCCAAGCGGGTTGCTCTTGATATAACGACTGGCCTTAATGCTGATACCGGTGAAGTAGCGGGCATTGCTTTTAGGGCAGATCTGACGATAACTTTTGCACTGGCTAAAAGAGGGCATTTTTTAGATGTCGGTAGTGAATATACAGGTGAGCTTGTCGTGGTTGATATTGGAATTCCTGAGCAATATGTTGATAGTGAGTATATTGATAATGACCATATTGATAATGCAAATCTTTTGTTAAAACTTATAACACCGGCAATGGTTGCTAACGCGATTCCCAAACGCGCCAAAGACTCACACAAAGGCAGTCACGGACACGCACTTGTAGTTGGTGGGTCGCGCGATATGCCGGGAGCACCGGCGCTGGCCGCTAAGGCTGCTATGCGGGTGGGGGCGGGGCTAGTGACGATGGTTGCGCCAGATTCGATTAGACCGCTAATATTTAGTTATTTGCCTGAGGCCTTATTTGTTGGTGTGGCAGATGTGGAGGAAGGTTTTCTTGGTCATATAGATTTAGTAAGATTTATGAAAGACGGTCGCAAATACTCAGCAGCCTGTTATGGGTGTGGAGTAGGTCGCTGGTCAGACGAAAGAGCTGTCTTGGAGCTTTTGCTCAAGAATATTGGCTGTCCGCTGGTCATTGATGCTGATGGTCTGAATGCGCTTGCGGAAGACCTCGGGCTCTTAGTTGAGCGACTGGGAAAGTTGATTTTGACACCGCATCCCGGTGAGATGGCGCGGTTACTTGGAATTAGCGCTACCGAAGTGAATGCTAACCGAGTTGAAGTTGCGCGCAAGTTTGCAATAGACCGGCAGGTTTATATAGTGCTGAAAGGCGCAGACACTGTAGTGGCGACACCGGACGGAGAAATATTCCTCAATAAGAGTGCAGGACCGGAGTTAGCCAAAGGCGGAACCGGCGATGTTCTTGCGGGGATGATAACCGGTCTTATTGCCCAGGGAATAGCGATTGCAGAGGCCATTTGCTCAGCGGTCTATTTGCATGGCGTGGCGGGGAGATTGGCAAAAGAGAACTCAGCAGAACAGAGCGTCATTGCAACTGATGTGATTGAGGAGATTGGAACAGCCATGATGCAGACGATCGGTGCAGATAATCAGGGCAAATAATCGAGGCAGATGATAGAGGCAGATGATAGACTGAAACAATAATAGAGAACAATGGAGTGACGAAATGAAAGTTATTCGCGACGAGTATGCAGATTACAAAACAATATTTTTTCGGAAATCAATGCGGTATAAAGTAATCGAGACGCTGGTCTTTATTGCGCTTGTACTTATACTACTCGGTTTTGTTGAGCCATCAACGACTGAGTTTAAGGTTGGCGCTATTAGTGCCGGTGTTCTAACGTTGGGACTTTCGCCGCTATTATTCAAATTGATTGTAAGACCGAGGCATATCTTGACTGATAACGAACTCATTCTTGAACGTTATGGTAAACAGCGAGTAGTTGCTTTGGGAGCAGTGGAAGAAACGAACGATTTGCGATTCTTTTATAAAATTGAAGGCAAAAAGATGCCGCTAATGATTTCTGATGATTTTATTGCTGACCTTGACAGCAAGCTTGATCAACTAAAAAGAGAGAAGAAAAGGTAGGGACGACAGATGACAGATATTGATAGAGCCTTTTTCCGACCAACTGTTGCAGAGATTGACCTTGACGCGCTGGG
This sequence comes from uncultured Caryophanales bacterium, assembly GCA_964637775.1. Lineage (GTDB taxonomy): Bacteria > Bacillota > Bacilli > Tepidibacillales > Tepidibacillaceae > CAYZPB01. The sequence continues at coordinate 17,259 of CAZWWX010000005.1, read as the reverse complement.
TCATAATTTACAGTATTTCAAAAATAAATTACCGCAGGAAACTAAGGTTATGGCGGTTGTCAAAGCCGATGCTTACGGACATGGTGCAATTCAGATTGCGCTATATCTGCAATCGGTCGGCGTGAAATACTTTGCTGTTGCTTTCCTTGATGAGGCGATTCAGTTGCGCCACGCGGGAATTACCGAGGAAATCTTGGTGCTTGGCTATACTCCGGCGAAGGGTATTGAGCTCGCAATCGAGCATAACATTGCGGTCACTGTCTATACGCTGGAGATGTTGCGCGTTATTGAAGCTGCGGGGGAGCGTGCCGGCCAGAGTGTGAAGGTTCACCTGAAAGTTGACACTGGGATGGGGCGTATCGGCTTTGTACCGAGTGAGATTGAGCAATATATTGAGGCGTTGCATGAGAAACGCTGGATTGAACTTGTAGGAGTCTATACGCATTTTGCAACAGCGGATGAGGCAAATAGCGAATTTACACTACAACAACGCGACCTCTTCCACAAAGTAGTTACGCGCCTAAACCAAGAATTTACCATACCGCTAGTGCATCTATCCAATACTGCGGCGGCGATCAACTTCTCGGCAATCAAGCAGAGTGCGGCACGGATTGGGATTGGTCTATATGGGCTTAGTCCTGCGCCGGAAGTGGTAACCGGTGAAGACGAGCTTGAACCGGTGATGAGTGTTAAGACCGAAGTTATCTATGTGAAGACAATTCAGCCGGGTGAGACGGTCAGCTATGGCGCGACCTTTAGGGCTGAGCGTGAGACCGTTGTCGCGACTCTGCCAATCGGCTATGCCGATGGTTTTCCTCGCAGCCTTTCCAATCGTGGCTATGTGTTGATTCATGGTAAGCATGCACAAATAATTGGTCGGGTGTGTATGGATCAGACGATGGTCGATGTGACAGACATAGCTGACGTGATGATAGGTGATGAGGTGGTTATTTTTGGAGAACAAGCGGGCGAGCGGATTACAGTCGATTATTATGCGGAACTACTGGGGACGATTAATTATGAGTTGGTTACAATTATCGGTAAACGGATTCCGCGAATTTATATTAAAAATGGTGAGCCGGTCGAAATCGTCAATGCTCTGGTTGAGGAGTAACAGCGAGTTGCCGGTTATTGTGTTGCCGGGTTATTGCGAATCCGGTTAAATAATGGTATTCTAAATATCAATAATCACTGAGGGGGTGCTATCTGTGTCAGTAGATGAGGGATGCAATATTACAATAAAATTATCTCGCGAATTGGCTGATCGTCTGGAGTCTTTGTTACAGTCTGAGCAGTTGGAGCGTGATGAATTGGTAATGCAAGCACTACATCAATATCTGACGGAGCGGCAAAATAGGGTTTTGCGCCAGCACCTGGAACAGGGTTATTTGGAGATGGCAAAGATCAATCTGGATATGGCATGTGAGTGTTTCCAAATTGAACAAGAGGCTGACTCGGTAGTTGTTAAAATTGTAAAAGGGGTGTCACAATGGAAGTAAAACGCGGCGATGTTTTCCTTGCCGATCTTTCGCCGGTTGTTGGCTCAGAGCAGGGCGGTACGAGACCGGTTCTTATCCTGCAAAATGATGTCGGGAATCGCTTCAGTCCAACGGTAATTGTAGCAGCGATTACTGCACAGATTCAGAAGGCAAAGTTGCCAACACATATTGAAATCAAGGCGAATACATATGGATTTGAGAGAAATTCAGTAATTTTGCTTGAACAGATTAGAACGATAGATAAGCAACGACTTACGGATCGGATTACACATCTGGATGAAGAAGTGATGAAAAAGGTTAACGATGCGGTTCAGATTAGCTTAGGCTTAGTAAGTTTTTAGGACCAAGATGAATAATCAAGAGTTACAAATATTGACAGAAGAACTGTCGCTTGAGTTTTTTGGGCGGCCTTTTGTCCATCAAATTATCTTTAATAGGCGACTACGCACGACCGGTGGTCGCTATCTATTGCGTACAGGCAATATTGATATAAATAATCGAGTTTATGAACTTTACGGACGTGAAGAGTTAATTAGTATTATTAAGCACGAACTTTGTCACTATCATCTGCATCAACAGGGCAGACGTCATCAGCACCGTGATCAGTGCTTCAGGGAGTTGCTGACAAAGGTGGGTGGAGCCCGCCATGTGAAGGCGCTTATTAGCGAAAAAGAGCGTCCCTATAAGTATCGACTAATTTGCCGGAAATGTGGACAAGAATATTATCGCAAGAGGAAGGTAGATGTTCACAAACGTAGATGCGGCAAGTGTTACGGTAAATTGGAATTATTTTATTTAGACCAGTAGATGATTGACAAATAATAGCCCATACTGTAAAATGAGATGGTTGTTTAATCCTGTATTCCTCGTTAGCTCAGCAGGTAGAGCACTCGGCTGTTAACCGAGTTGTCGCTGGTTCGAGTCCAGCACGAGGAGCCATGCTCCCATAGCTCAGTAGGTAGAGTGCTTCCATGGTAAGGAAGAGGTCACCAGTTCAATTCTGGTTGGGAGCTCCAGATAAATTAAATTAGGCCCGTTGGTCAAGCGGTTAAGACACCGCCCTTTCACGGCGGTAACAGGGGTTCGAATCCCCTACGGGTCACCATTTTTAATTTAATAGTTGATTTTAGGTGTCGACTGTATTATTCTATAATTTGTACACGATTATGGACGATTAGCTCAGCTGGGAGAGCACCTGCCTTACAAGCAGGGGGTCGGCGGTTCGATCCCGTCATCGTCCACCATTTTCTTAGCAATTCTTTTTTTATGTGGAGCTGTGGTGTAGAGGCCTAACATGCCTGCCTGTCACGCAGGAGATCGCGGGTTCGAATCCCGTCAGCTCCGCCATAAATCTTAAACCGTAGTTCCATGGCGATCATGGCGAAGGGGTTAACGCACCGGTTTGTGGCACCGGCATTCGTGGGTTCAAGTCCCACTGGTCGCCCCATATTGGGCTATAGCCAAGCGGTAAGGCAACGGACTTTGACTCCGTCATTCTCTGGTTCGAATCCAGATAGCCCAGCCATTTTGGGTCATTAGCTCAGGCGGTAGAGCACCTGACTTTTAATCAGGGTGTCACAGGTTCGAGTCCTGTATGACCCACCATTTTAATCCGTGCGGGTGTGGCGGAATTGGCAGACGCACTAGACTTAGGATCTAGCGCCGCGAGGCATGGGGGTTCAAGTCCCTTCACCCGCACCATTAATTATTTAATGGGCGACTTTTTAAGTGTTATTTTCGCACTACGTCACAAGATATTTCACTAAGCAGTCGTGGTGGAACTGGCAGACACGCTATCTTGAGGGGGTAGTGGTTGAACAACCGTGCGAGTTCGAGTCTCGCCGACTGCACCATTAGTGTTCTTGTGGCATCATTAATTTAAATTTCGGGATGTGGCTCAGCTTGGTAGAGCACCTGGTTTGGGACCAGGGGGTCGCAGGTTCGAATCCTGTCATCCCGACCATTTTTTTCTTGCGGGTGTAGTTCAATGGTAGAACTCCAGCCTTCCAAGCTGAAAGCGTGGGTTCGATTCCCATCACCCGCTCCATATTAATTAGTCTGTTAAAACTTGTAGGTAGCTATAAGTTTTTTTATTTTTTATAAGTGCTGTAAACCGGTTCACACAACAAACGTAAACAATCTTGTAAACAACATTACAGGACATTTGTAAACGACCTTGTAAACAATTGTGTGACTTTTCGTAAACAGTATTGTAAACTTTATTTGAGGTGTTAACATGAACAAATATACGGAATTTAAATCTATATGTAAAGAAATTGATCATTATCCTGTTGAGTCTGAGCTGATTTATAAATATAGCTTTACCAAAGATGATGTAAAGTTGTTTAACGTAGAGAAACTTAAGGATAATGATTATGTAAAGTTGTCCCTGTTGAGTCAAGAAGGGGACCCACTTTTATATTGGAAAGATGAAAGAATATCGCTGACATTTTCTGACAGCCAAGATTTGATTCGGAACTCGGTAATGAACCAATTTTCAGATTACCGTAATTCGGAAATAATTAATGGTTTCATATTTTCCGAAATTGAATCCAGCTTATCGATTGAGGGTGTTAGCAGTACTCGAACTCAGATAGAAAGATTATATAAGACTGAATATGAAGATTTAACTGATCGAAACGATATTATCATTAAGAATATGCTACTGGGATATGAGTTTGTTACTTGTCAGTGAGTCTATCAATAATAAGATTTATAAGAATGAGTATTATAACGCGATTTTAAACTCTAGAAATGCTCAAAATGATGTGACTTATTTTTTAGAATATATGGGCAGCATTGTATTGAAATACACTAAAATATATATAAATTTTTATACTATTCAGAGTAAATTAAAAGGAGACGGCAAAATTTTAAGTAGGGCAACGGAGATTGCTCTGAAATATGTATTAGCTATAAAGACCGCCGGTGATGGATACTTTGATTGGAAAGATTATCGGGATTTTTCTTATGATGATTTTAGTAAACAATACTATTTAAAATTATTAAATTCGCTGGCTGATTTGGAGATATTAGTTACCAGGGAGCATAAAAATGTAAAGTTATTTAAACTGAATACAAGCAAATGGGATTTAATTCTGTAAACCAAAAAAGACCTATCAAGGTCTTTTTTTTTTACACAAAGGGTCTGTTCCTATTGTTCGTTTAGATATTTTATAAATATTTCTACCACTTTAGGATCAAATTGTGTCCCTGCATTAGTCTTTAACACCTCTATTGCTTCCTCTTTAAGCAAAGCCTTTCTGTATGGCCGGTCAGAAACCATTGCATCATAGGCATCAGCTACTGCAATGATTCTTGCAGGAAGCGGTATGGCTTCACCGGATATACCTTCAGGATAACCTTTTCCATCCCATCGCTCGTGATGTGTGAGTATATATTCTGACACGCCGGCCAATTCAGGTATTGTGCAGGCAATACGAAAGCCTATTTCCGGATGTTTTTTCATTTGCTCATATTCTTCCGGAGTAAGCATATCCGGTTTATTGAGAATTCTATCATCAATAGCTATTTTACCGATATCATGTATCATACCCAGCATTTTTAGTTCGTCTAATTGTTCGCCGGATAACCCCATTCGTTCTCCTATTACCAGACAATAATGAGCAAGTCGCTCTCCGTGTTCTTCCGTTTCGAAACTTTTTTCGTGTAAAGTGTTTTTAATCGATGACAGAATTACATTTCTATAGCTTTTAGTTCCTAACATTTTACTTTTATACATGCTATTTTCAGCGCACTTAAGGGTATCCCACCATTTTTCGTTATTCAGAGATCTATATGCATAACCTAAAGAAAAGCTTAGGTTAACACCTTCCATATTTGCTATGAAAGTATTCTCGCCCTTTTCTTTAATGCGACGATAAATATCCCAGCCAATCTCCTCTATTATATTAGGCATAAGTACCACAAATTCATCGCCGCCCCAGCGACAAATAATATCGTTCTCTCTGCATGATTCTCTTAGAATATTGGCTGCACATTTTAAGGCCTGGTCTCCGGTTTCGTAGCCGAAAGCATCATTTATCATTTTAAGACCATCAAGGTCACCAATCAATATGGCGAATTTAGCTCCATCTATTTCCGTTATTTCATTTAAAATTTCCTCAAAAGCTGACCTATTAAGTAATCCGGTTAGAACATCATGCCGACCCATGTATTCAATATGCATTTCTCTCTGCTTCGCTTTTGTTACATCAGAATAGATTGATACAACTTCTCCCGTGGGAAGGCGAAATATGCGATTTTCAAACCAGGTCTCCCGACCTTCTTCTTTATATATTTTCGCCGGAAATAAAACCAATTCTCCGGTTTGGTATGCTTCATAAAAAGCATCCACAATTCCGAATTCATCTATATTAGGTCTTAATTCTTTTAGAGGTTTGCCGATAACTGTTCTATCCCATCCCTCTGTTTTTAGGCAAGTTTCGTTAGCCTCAACAATTATATAGTCTTCGCCATTTTTGCCCTCATTACGTACTTCGTAAACAATTATGGCTGATGGCGAATTTTCAAATATGCTCAAGCTGAAGCGTGATAAAGATCCACTGGTCCAGTGGTTACTCTGATCTGGTGTTATTTTCTCATCTTTATCCATGGTCGCACTCACCCAATATAATTATATCATGAATTTATGTCAAAGGGATAGCGTTTTTTTGGATTAAAAAACACCTGTATAAATCCACAGGTGTTTAAAAACTATAAAGGCTAATTCACACAAGAGTCTTTTTATTATCTCGGAATATTACTTCATAAACTCCGACAGAAGCTCAACCGTCCGCCGTTGTTGCTCTTCGCTCGTTATCGTTGCCTGGCCGTCGCCTTTTTGTTCGCCGTAGTTACCAAAGTAGGCGTGGTTACCGCCGACAATCTCGACGTACTTGGCATCAGCAGGCGCGTTAGTCCGATACTTCTCAAAACTATCCTTATTTAGAACACCGTCTTCACTGCCGTAAATCGAGAGCATCTTTAGGCTGGTTTTGCTAAGATCGCTTGACGGATAAGCAGCGAGCGCAAAATATCCGAGCAATTTCTCGGGATTTTTACTTGCATAAGAAGATGCCATCGCACCGCCGAGCGAGTGACCACCAAGGTACCAACGGTCAACTTCCGGATATTTCTCGATGACTTTGCCGGCTGCATTAGGCTTAAGTACAGCCAAATTAGAAGGCATCCGGTAGATTACAGTCATGTATCCTTCCTCTGCTAATAGCTGGGCTAGTGGTGCGTAAGCGCGGTCTTCGACTTTGCCGCCGGGATAAAAGATTACGCCGGCTTTAATTGCTGTATCGCGTGGTTTAAAGGTAATCATCTGATTATCGACAGCAATTTCTACCGCTGAACTATCATGCAGGGCATCAATTGCGACCCGGTCAGCTTCTGAATAATTATTTATATAGAGAATATAAGCACCGAACAGGATTGTTAAAAGACCAAATATAACGGCAATAATTGCCGCTTTTGAACTTCCGCCTTTTTTCGGTGCCGATGGATAAAGTAATTGTGTAGGATTAAAACTAATTTTTACCCCCTCCCTTTTTGGCCAAGGCATCAGCTTTACCTAAGCCCGCACGGCTGAGAAGCCATACTGCAGTCAAGAAGAAACCTTGCGATAATAGATTAACAGTTTGCTCAATCCAGTCGGTACCTGTACCGCCGGACGATCCAAGGTAACCCATCGCTAACATAGCGATAAAACCAAGAACTAAGAGGACCATCGCAATTTTCTGGCGCATTCTTGCTGCAATTGCAAAGACTGACCAGATTACACCTGAAGAGCCGATGACTTGTAAAATGATAAACGGTAGGTTACTGGCAAACACTGGGACGGTCGTTGCTGAAACTATGCCGGCTTGGTCTCCTCTGCGTTTAGTGAAAAGCGTGACCAGAGCAATAAACATTAAAATAAAACCGGGCGCCTGCAAGGGAAAGAGTGCGTTGTCCATTGCCGGAACATCTGCGATACCGGCTCCGTATAGAAGTTTCCAGAAAGCTTTGTAAAAACCGCCGGTAAATACCATGATTGAACCGGCTGCAAGCAATGCGAAACCGGCTTTTGAAAGTTTGTTGTATAGATCTTTTTGTAAAATAATAGCTGCAATAAAAAATAAAAGCACAGGAATAAAATCCATTAAAGCCATTAATACAGTAATTTCACCCATAGATAAACCTTCTTTCTGAATTTTTTCAGTGCAATTATACCATTTATGCAAGCGTCATTGTGAAAAAAGTAAAAAAGTTTAAAAATCTATCTTATTTTCGGGCAAAAGGAAGCTTTTATATTATAATAGATTAGTGAAGCAAATTGATTAGAAGGGGTGCAGATAATTGGAGAACTTTATTTTTCATAATCCGACAAAATTAATTTTTGGCGAAGGACAGATTAAACATCTGCCTGAAGAAGTATTAAAGCATGGCGATCGCGTGTTAATCGTTACCGGGAAGGGCAGCGTTAAGCGCAGTGGGCTTTTTGCGGAGGCGGTCGCACTTTTAAAGGATAAATGTACGATTTTTGAGCTGGAAGGAATCGATCCGAATCCGCGCCTCGATTCAATTCGTGAAGGGGTTAAGATCTGTAAAGATAACAATGTGAATTTGGTTCTGGCAATCGGTGGCGGTAGTGTTGTCGATGCAGCCAAAGGTATAGCTTCAGGTGCGCTTTATGATGGTGATGTTTGGGATTTTTACATGCGTAAGATAGACGTGGCAGAGGCGCTCCCGATTGGAGTAATTTTAACGCTTGCTGCGACCGGATCAGAGATGAATGGCAATTCCGTGGTGACCAACATGGAAACCCACGAGAAAAAGGGGTGCCCGAGCATCCACCAATATCCGACTTTTTCGATACTCGATCCAACTTATACGTTTACGGTGCCACGCGCTGATACGGTGAATGGCCTGGTTGATATTATGGCCCATGTTTTTGAGCAATATTTTAGTCATACTAAGGACACGCCTTTGCAAGATCGACTGTGTGAAGGAATTTTGCTAACAGTGATTGAGAACGCGGCGGACGTGTTGGCTGACCCGGAAGATTATGTGGCTCGTGCTAATATTTTGTTGAGCGGGACCTTTGCCTTAAATGGTTTGACCCGCATGGGCGTTATTGGCGACTGGGCATCACATGGGATTGCCCACCAACCGAGCGGGCTCTACGATGTACCTCATGGTGCGGCCCTGGCGATTATCCTGCCGCATTGGATGCGCCATGTATTGGACGAAGGCGTCGACAAATTTAAACAATACGCGACAAAGGTGTGGAAAGTTCCTGAGTCATTTGGCGATGACCGCGAGATAGCTTTAGAGGGTATCCGCCGGACAGCGAAATTTTTTGAATTGATGGGAGCGCCGACCAGCCTGCAGGAATATGGAATTGGTGCTGATGTTATCGATATGATGGCTGAGCGAGCGACCGAGGCAGGTCCACTCGGTAGTTACAAGAAACTGTATTTCGACGATGTTAAGACGATATTGAGTAAATGTATTTAGTGTGTGAGATTTGTGTTCTGGTTGAGGTGCGTGGGTAAGGTTAGATTTCGATTTATCGGTGAGGGGCGGACAATATGACTAAGGGAAGTTGCCGAACGTATGAGGTTAATATAAATAACGTAGGGGAAACACTTAGTTTCGCGGAAAGGTTAGCGAAGCAGCTTTTTGCTGGGAGTGTAGTGGCGCTCGACGGTGAGCTTGGTGCGGGGAAGACAACTTTTACCCAAGGATTAGCAAGAGGGTTAGAGATTGGTCGTGTTGTTAATAGTCCGACATTTACGATAATAAAGGAATATGCCGGTCGGCTTAAGCTCAACCACATGGACGTTTACCGGCTGGCTGACGGTTATAGCGATATTGACTTTGATGAGTATTTTTATGGCGACGGAGTTACCGTTGTTGAGTGGGGAACGATTATTGATGAGCTGCTCCCGGCTGAATATTTAGCGATTGAGATTACGCGAGCTGAGGGGTACGGAAATGGGGCGTCAGGTTTTACCGAGGATGGGTACGGAGTTGGGACGTCAGGTGGTTTAGCGGAAGAATACGGAGTTGTCGCTTCGGAGAAGCGGATATTCCGGTTGACGCCGCACGGCAAACGTTATCAGGAAATTTGTGAGGTGCTAATTAACAGTGAAAATTCTAGCTCTTGACACATCGACAACAGCGCTGGGAGTTGCGTTACTGGAAGATGAGCAGTTGGTTGTCGAGTCGATTACCAATCTCAAAATAAATCATTCGATCAAGTTGATGCCGACTGTGGGAGAGGTTTTTGCGACTGCCGGTTGGCAACCTACTGATATCGATTTAGTTGTGGTTGCCAAGGGACCCGGTTCCTATACCGGACTCCGCGTTGGAGTGACGACTGCGAAGACTTTCGCTTGGACACTGGGAATACCGGTGGTTGCAGTTTCGACTCTGGAAACGATGGCTTATCCACTGCGTCATTACGAAGGTGCGATTGTGCCAATTATCGACGCACGGCGGGGGGAAGTATATAGCGGTTTGTTTAGCGGAAGTCGTGTGGATGTTTGCAATGGTGACAATGTTGCCGGTGGTGTGGATTTTAGAGGTAAGTTTTCTGTAGACTTGTTGGTAGAGTTAGCGCCTGAGCGGATAATGCCTCTTGTAGATTGGTTGGCAGAGATAAAGCAGATTATATTAGCAGGTCCTAATGAGCGGAAGCGAACGCTTGTGGTGGGTGAGGGCATTGCTAAACATTTGCCGTTGCTCGAAGTGACAGAGTTCGTTGATTTAGCGGCTGCCGACTTTGCTTTTCCAAGGCCGGGTGTGCTGGGGCTAATTGGCTATCTGCGGTTTTTGCGTGGCGAGCCGGCTGATTTGCATAGTTTGACGCCGACATATTTGCAGTTGGCCTATGCCGAAAAGCTGAAAAAGGTGGGAAAAGCAAGTGATTGAGATGGATAAGAGTTCAAAAGAGAGCGATAGCAAGCTAATTAATATCCGGCGGGCGACAATCGAAGACCTTGACAGCATAATTGCAGTGGAGGCGGAGTCGTTTGCGATGCCGTGGCCAAGGCAAGCCTTTGTTGATGAATTGACGCGCAATATTGTGTCGTATTATATCGTGATGGAGCAGGTAAGTGCAGGCAATCAGCAGTTTCGTGAAGTTGTCGGCTACATGGGGATGTGGATTATCGTCGATGAGGCCCATATTACCAATATTGCTGTCCACCCCAAGGCGCGTCGCCGGCAAATTGCTGAACTGGCTGTTCGACAGATGATGCTCGTTGCTAAGGAACGAGGGGCAGAGCGTATGACGCTCGAAGTTCGCAAGTCGAATGAAGCGGCGATTGCTCTGTATGAGAAGTTGGGTTTTGTAAATTATGGAGTTCGCAAAGATTACTATATCGATCCGCGCGAAGACGCAATAATAATGTGGGTGAATCTATGATGAATGAAGTTTTGGGCAAAGAAGAATTAAAGCAAGACATTTACATACTTGCGATAGAGACAAGTTGTGATGAGACCTCGGTTGCGATTGTGCGTAATGGTACCGAGGTTCTTAGCAATCTCGTTTCTTCGCAGATTGATATACATAAAGAATATGGGGGAGTGGTTCCGGAAGTTGCTTCGCGTAAGCACGTCGAGGTGATTACGCTCCTGCTGGAGCAGGCGCTCGCTGAGGCGAGCGTGGACCGTAAGGACCTAACGGCGATAGCCGTTACCTATGGTCCGGGCCTGATTGGTGCCTTGCTCGTGGGGATAGCGGCTGCCAAGACGCTATCATTTATCCTCGACATCCCGCTAATCGGTGTCAATCACATAGCGGGCCATATCTATGCCAACCATCTGGTCAAACCGCTCGAGTTTCCGCTCGTAGCTCTAATTGTGTCCGGAGGACACACCGAGTTAGTCTATATGAAGGATCACTTGTCCTATGAGTTACTTGGCGAAACTCGGGATGATGCGGCGGGTGAGGCGTTCGATAAGGTAGCTCGTGTTCTGGACCTACCCTATCCGGGTGGGCCAAATATTGACCGGTTAGCCGCATCGGGAGCCGCGACGATTCCATTGCCGAAAGCGCGGATGGATAATCCCTATGATTTTAGTTTTAGTGGGTTGAAGTCAGCTGTGATTAACGTGTGGCACAATGCTGAGCGGCGCGGTGAGGCAATAGCGCCGGCAGACTTGGCCGCAAGTTTTCAGAAGGCAGTAGTGGATGTTCTGGTGGACAAGGCTGCATTGGCGCTGGCCGACAAAGGCGCGCGCAACTTGATCGTGGCTGGCGGCGTTGCCGCAAACAGTGCATTGCGCGCGGCTCTGACGGCGGAAGCTACGCGGCTCGGGGCAACGCTGACGATCCCCGACATGGAGTTATGCACCGACAACGCCGCAATGATCGGAAGCGTTGCGTACTATTATTACTTAAATAATACATGGAGTGAGCTTGATCTGAATGGGATAGCCGGACTCGCTCTGGCAGATGAACAACTGTCTGATGAACAACTGTCTGATGAACAACCGGCTGACAAAAAGGTTCTCCGCAAACACTATCTGGCTCTGCGCGATGAAATCTCGCCAAGCCGTCGAGAACAGCAATCCGCAGCTATTTCCCGGAAAATAATCGAGAGTGAGCGCTTCAGGCAAGCGAAGGTTGTCGCTCTATATGCGGCGCATGGCAGTGAAGTTGATTTGACCGCGGTTTTAGAAGCCGGACTTTCTGCGGGGAAGCTGATGCTTTTGCCGAGGGTTGAGTGCGAGGGGAAGGTTCTCACCTTTTGGCAGGTGGAGCAGGGCGAAGAGTTGGTTAAGGGCACTTACGACTTACGTGAACCGCGGATAATTGGCAAAAAGCCTTTCATAATTGAGGATATTGATATAATATTAGTTCCTGGAATAGTTTTTGATAATAGGGGTCATCGCGTCGGCTATGGTGGCGGTTATTATGATCGATACCTGGCTCGAAATGGACCTTATACGATAGGGATTGCTTATAATGAGCAATTGATTGATAAGTTACCGATTGCGATTGAGGAGCATGATGTTTCACTTGATTTGATTTTGACTGAAGGAGTGGAGATTGATGTCAACTGAGCATAAGATACCGCGCGTGGCAGCAAAGCGGTTACCGCTATATTATCGATATTTCGAGAAGCTGCATATTCTGGGTGTACAGCGGGTCTCATCAACACAGATAAGTAAGGAGCTGCAAATTGACTCGGCAACAATTAGACGTGACCTATCCTATTTAGGAGAATTAGGACGCAAAGGCTATGGTTATAGTGTAAACTACTTGTTCAACTTTTTGCGGGAGTTCCTTAAGCATGACCGGATGACTAATGTTGTGATTGTTGGTACCGGAAATTTAGGGCGCGCGATTTTACAGTATAACTATTATCGGAGCAGGAACACTAATATTGTTGCGGCGTTTGATAATGATCCGGCTGTAATTAATCGCGAACTTGACGGTGTTCCGATTTATAGTATTGATCGACTGGAAGAGATTATCGAAACCTATGAGGTGGAGATTGCGATTCTGACGGTGCCGTCTGAGGTTGCACAACAGATTACCGATCGTCTGGTTGTAGCGGGCATCAAAGGGATTCTGAACATGACACCAATCGTGCTCATCGTACCGGACAAGGTATTAACGCATAATGTTGATATAACGCTGGAACTACAGACATTGATTTACTATATTAAAAATGACGTAGAGGATGAGGCGTAGCAGCGATAAGTTTGTGTCGCACCGGATAGAGAATAGACGAACAAGATTTGCGGAGGGATGGAAGAGAGATGGCTGTAGAAGATAAAAAAATGTCGCTTTTAGGACATTTGAAAGAATTACGGAATAGATTAATATGGGTGGCGGTAGTTTTTGTCGGAACCTTTATTTTGGGGTTCTTTATAACACCGGATTTAATTGATTTTTTCCGGTCCAGTCCGGCGATGGAGCGGATTGATTGGAACGTATTTAATGTTGCTGATGCGATTATGATTTACGTGAAGATAGCTTTGACGATTGCTTTTGTTGTCACGTTACCCTTCATCATGTTTCAGATCTGGCAATTTGTTGCTCCGGGATTAACCAAAAAAGAGCGGGGATCAACAATCTGGTTTATCCCAGTTGCTTTTCTGTTATTTGTACTGGGAGTTGCATTTGGCTATTTCATACTATTTCCGATGGTTATCAAGTTTCTCTTGATGATTACGGATATTCTTGATGTTAATGAAATGTTTGGGATGAGCCAATATTTCTCATTCATGTTTAAATTGATTATTCCGTTCGGGTTATTGTTCGAGTTGCCGGTTATCATTGTATTCTTAACCAAAATCGGCGTGATTACACCGAATTTGTTAGTCCGAATTCGGAAGTACGCTTACCTGGTGTTGGTAATTGTTGGCGTATCGATTACACCACCGGACTTTATTTCCGATCTATTGGTAATTGTGCCGCTGATTACGCTTTATGAGGTAAGTATCTGGTTGTCGCGTATCTTTGCACGGAAGCGTAAGGCAAGGCTTGAACGTGAGAGCGAAGTGTTCGCTGAAGAAATTTCTATCGAAAAGTAATTTAAGACTTGAAATATTTTTAATTTAAGATTAATATATAATTGTTAGCACTCATCATGGTTGAGTGCTAATCAATTGAATAGGATAATTTTATTGAATAAGGAGGGCTTAAATATGTTTAAACCGGTAGGGAACCGTGTGGCTGTCCAACCGTTGAAAAAGGAAGAGACAACTGCAAGTGGTATAGTATTACCTGATACGGCAATGGAAAAACCGCAAGAGGGAGTCATAGTTGCGGTCGGCAAACACCGTAACGATAAGGGTGAGACGTTTGAACTTGATGTAAAGGTTGGCGATCGCGTAGTTTTCGGTAAATTCGCAGGCACAGAAATTAAATATGAGAATGAACTTTACTTAATAATGCGAGAAGACGATATTCTTGCTGTGATTGAATAGGAGGAGAAAGGAATGTCTAAAGATATTATTTTTGGTGAGGACGCTCGCCGTAAGATGTTAGACGGCGTTAATGCCTTAGCTGATGTTGTAAAAGTTACACTGGGACCTAAAGGTCGTAATGTAGTTCTTGATAAAAAATATGGTTCACCGTTAATCACTAATGATGGTGTGACGATTGCAAGAGATATTGAATTAGAAGATGCTTTTGAAAACATGGGTGCGCAATTGGTCAAAGAGGTTGCTACAAAAACTAACGATGTTGCCGGTGACGGCACAACTACTGCAACGGTGCTTGCACAAGCGATGATTCGCGAGGGTTTGAAAAACGTAACCGCCGGTGCTAATCCAATGGTAATTCGCAAGGGTATCGAAAAAGCTGTTAACGCAGCGGTTGCTGAGATCAAGGCGATTTCTAAACCGATCGAGAGCAAAGAGTCGATTGCGCAGGTTGCGGCTATCTCTTCTTCTGATGAAGAGGTTGGCGAACTGATTGCTGAAGCGATGGAACGCGTTGGTAAGAAAGGCGTTATCACGGTTGAAGAGTCTAAAGGCTTTATCACTGAGCTGGAAATCGTTGAAGGTATGCAGTTTGACCGCGGCTATATCTCACATTATATGATTACGGACACTGAAAAAATGGAAGCTCTACTTGAAGATCCATACATTTTAATTACTGACCGCAAAATTACGAGCATACAAGAAATTTTGCCGGTACTTGAGCAGGTTGTTCAACAAGGCCGTCCAATCTTACTGATTGCTGAAGACCTTGAAGGTGATGCTCTTGCTACATTGGTCGTTAACAGACTTCGTGGTACATTTACTGCAGTTGCGGTTAAAGCGCCGGGCTTTGGTGATCGTCGTAAAGCGATGCTGCAAGATATTGCAATTCTAACCAAAGGTGAGGTTATTACTGAAGACCTTGGTCTTGAACTTAAAAATACTACAATTGAGCAATTAGGACGTGCGCGTCAAGTTCGCATCACTAAAGACAACACGATTATCGTTGATGGTGCCGGTGGCAAAGACAATATTGCCGCTCGTATTAAACAGATTGAGCAAGAATTGACCGTTACAACTTCAGAATTCGACAAAGAAAAATTACAAGAGCGTTTAGCTAAGCTTAGTGGTGGTGTTGCTGTTATCAAAGTTGGTGCAGCGACTGAAACTGAGCTGAAAGATAAAAAACTTCGCATCGAAGACGCACTAAACTCAACGCGCGCGGCGGTAGAGGAAGGAATTGTTGCCGGCGGTGGAACAGCTCTAATCAATGTGATTCCGGCAATTGATAAAATCAAGGTAACCGGCGACGAAGCAACCGGTGTCAGCATCGTTAAGCGTGCGCTTGAAGAACCGGTAAGACAGATTGCACTAAATGCCGGCTTGGAAGGTTCAGTCGTTGTTGAGAAGTTAAAAACAGAGAAACCGGGAATTGGTTTTAATGCGGCAACAGGTGAGTGGGCTGACATGATCAAAGTTGGTATCGTTGACCCAGCAAAAGTTACGCGTTCAGCACTGCAAAATGCTGCTTCCGTTGCAGGTATGTTCTTAACAACTGAAGCGGTTATAGCTGATAAACCAAGCGACCACAAAGGTCTGCCGGACATGGGCGGCATGGGTGGTATGGGCGGAATGGGCGGTATGATGTAGTCGCTCGCTTAAGAGAAGGCTAAAACGTACAGTTTAGGCTGAGAAAAAACAATGAAGTGACAAAAGACTAATCTGCGGATTGGTCTTTTTTTTATTTAGGCGGTTACCCTAATTGACTGGGAGTAGTTAGCTGAGATAAAATTATATTAAGAAAAAGTATGATTTAGATGTAATTATAGGGGGCCGAGAGCATGGGTAATAATGGTGATATTCGTGGAGATATGAAGGATTGGACAGCGGGAGAATTTATCGAACAGCAGTTGGCTGAGATTAAGTCAACGGTTGGTAATCGGAAGGTGCTTTGTGCTCTGAGTGGCGGCGTGGATTCTGCGGTGGTAGCGGTGCTTGTTCATCAGGCGATCGGTGATCAACTAACTTGTATGTTTATCGATCATGGTCTTTTGCGCAAAAACGAGGCTGAGAGCGTAATGAAAACCTTTGCTGAAAAATTTAAAATTAATGTGGTGAAGGTTGATGCGGGTGCGCGTTTCCTGGGTAAATTAGCGGGAGTGCGCGATCCGGAGCAGAAGCGAAAAATTATCGGAAATGAGTTTATTTATTTGTTCGAAGAAGAGTCGCGTAAGCTCGGCAAGTTCGACTTCCTTGCACAGGGTACTTTATATACAGATATTGTGGAGAGCGGCACCGGTTCACAGGCAACGATTAAGTCGCACCATAATGTCGGTGGGTTGCCTGAGAAGATAGAGTTCGAGTTGATTGAGCCGTTGAAGAGCCTTTATAAAAATGAAGTGAGGTTGGTTGGGACAGCGCTGGGTTTGCCGGATGAGGTTGTGGGTCGGCAGCCATTTCCGGGGCCGGGACTTGGCATCCGCGTGATCGGCGATATAACTGAGGAGAAGCTGGCAATCGTGCGGGAGTCGGATTATATTTTGCGGGATGAAATCGCCAAGGCTGGGTTAGACCGCGAAATCTGGCAGTATTTTACGGCTTTGTTGGATATCAGGAGCGTTGGTGTGCTTGATGGACAGCGGACTTATGCCTATCCGGTAGCGATTCGGGCAGTCAACTCAATTGACGGAATTAGTGCTGAATGGGTGCGGATTCCTTATGAAGTGTTGGCGGCGATAAGTGAGCGGATCCTGCGTGAAGTGGAAGGTGTCAACCGCGTTGTGCTTGATATTACAAGTAAACCTCCGGGGACGATTGAGTGGGA
>CAZWWX010000004.1:0-143231 GCA_964637775.1 uncultured Caryophanales bacterium | reverse complement strand
CCCGAATACAAACACAGCCTATAAGGTAGAACACTACCAACAAGCTGTAAGTGGTGAAACTTACGTACTTAAAGATACAGAAAACCTAACAGGAACAACCGATGCTTCAGTAACAGCTGCAGCTAAAACATATACAGGCTTCACTGAAAATACAACACACGAAAGCAGAGTAGCGAGTGGGGAAATTGTGGGCGACGGAAGCACGGTACTCAAACTCTACTATGATAGAGACACTTTCACAGTAACATTTAAAAACCATGATAATTCAGTTCTCAAAACAGAAAGTGTACGCTATGGAGGTTCTGCAACAGCACCAACGCCACCGGAAAGGAATGGGTTTGAATTTACTGGTTGGAATGGAAGTTTTAACAATGTGACAGCAGATGTAGATGTAACAGCACAATATGAGCCAATATTAAGAATTGGACACGAAAAAATTGATGGCATTAACTATGTTAATTATAGCTATACTAACAATACCGTTAAGACAGATACTATCCGCTTGCCAATCTATTCAGGTGTAACGGATGTAACTAGTGATTACAATATTACTTATTATGATAAAGAAAATGGAACAGCAATTACATCGTTTAATCTAGCAGATGGCGGAACTACCTTAAAAGTATATGTTGTAGCAAGCAGCTCTCAATACGAAGATTACAATGGTTATGTTGTTTTTAAATATGGCTCTGTAACAATCGGGAAAAACGAGAATTACTTAACTATTGAAGATGCACTTTCCAAATCAAAATCTGGAGATATTATTTACGTTAAATATAATACAAAATTTGCTGCTGCTGATGTTGGGACATTCACATATGGATATAGTGAATCAACTCCATATGTTATTAAAACTGGCGTAACACTGCTTCTACCGTACGATAATACGCTAGAAACAAAAATCGATAAGGGTGTAAATAATACGACAGCGATTAATCGCAATCAGTTCTATGTCTCCTTGACATTGCCAGAAGATATCAAACTTGCTGTTAATGGAACTCTAACTGTAAATGCACTAAGAGGCAACGCATCGACTAAATACATGGGGATAATTAATTCTTTTAATTATTCAAAATTAAATTTAGAACAGAATAGTGAAGTCCAAGTCGCAAGTAATGGGTCTTTGAACGCGATTGGATTTATATCTGGAGCTGGCTCGATTGAAGCACTTAACGGTTCTACTGTGGTTGAGGCTGCATTTGTTAAACAATTTAGGGGTGGAACAGATACATCAAGCATGCCTGGGACTGCGTTTCCTTTTGATCAATATACGGTTGCTAATATTGAAGTTCCAATAAAAATTAACGCTGGCTCTGTTTATAATGCAAGTATTATGATTTATATGAGTAACAGTTGGTATCCAAGTACTCTATTAATTGCAAGTAATAAAACTGGGAAGGATCAGCCATTAATTAAGATGGACGAGGGGTATGCATTAAAAACTTATGATAGTATTAATGGAAACGTAAAGCTTGAACTACATGGAGTTGCGTCTGTTAACTCAACGAGTGTAAAAATTGGAAGTTTTAGCACTAATACAAGCGGTAAATCCCTTTCGTTTGATGGTACGTGGCATATAGCAGTAAAAGAGAATAGCAATCTTTCTATCAACACACAAATAGCATTACTTCCTGGTGCGACAATGGTTGTGGAAGATTCTGCAACACTTACTGTTGCTAGCGGTGGCAGACTCACTGTATTCAATCCTTATGAATATGTGGTTGAAAGCAGTGGGTATTCAGATTATCCTATATCCAGTGCATCATATTATCGTATAGCGCCAAACTTCAATTTCACATCTACATCTCCAGCGGTTTTATCTGTTGCGGGTTCGCTTGTGATTGAAAATGGTGGTGGTGTTGCTGGGGAAATCAATCTTGTTGAAGGCGGTCAACTTACTAAAAACGAAAACACCGTAGACAGCTATGACTACTATTATGTTACCGGCTCTACAAAAGCGTTGGTTCAAAAAAGAACGGTGCAGTTCCTATCAAGTGAAGCTGTCAATGAGATTATCTTGGTTTCTGACAAGTATTCCGGTGCCATAGCAACTACAATGAATCTTAAAGCCATTGTTCGAAATGGACTTGGAGAACCGCTTAATGGTATAGCAGTTACATTTTCAAATTCAAAAGGAACTTGGAGTGCGACAGGGACTACGAATTCATCTGGAGTTGCAACAGCTTCGGCAACTTATAGTGCTGCAGCAAAAGAAACCGGGAAAATTAATGTTGAAATTAATAATTCTAATGTTAAGGCAGAGATTAATTATGATTATAATGGTGCATATAGCTGTCCGCTTGTCTATTCTTATGATGGAGACGTGTTTAACCTTGAACATGAGCCGGTCTCTTATTCAGTAAATAGAGCTTTCGAAGATACGACATATGGTACGCTGAGAAAATTACAACCGGTTAATGACCAATATCAGATTAGGATTACAGAAGAAATGGATTCGCAGACATTTGCCAACGGGTTCAGCCTGTACACAGTGGATTATCTCGAAACTAACGAGGTCAAGGGAATTATGGCCGATATATTTGGTAACCCGCACACCATAAAAGAGAGACTCGCGCCTAAATCATTCGTAGATTCAGCAGGTAATAGCTGGCTTAGAGAAGCTACTACTGAAGGCTTAATTGTAACCTCCTCAAGTGACTTGTTAACGCAAGGACAGTTTGTAGAATCTTATGAAGCAGCTTTCTCGCGACCGGAAGAGACTTCACAAATTGCTAAATTAATGTTCCATGTAAAAGCAACGGAAATTGTTGATATGTATGGTAAGTGGTTTACTGACTTAATTGACGCAGAAAACAATCTGTGGTGGGTTGAAAAATTAATTGAACATCCAGATATTTTCGAACAGTTTGTATATGGTGTTAACGCAGTAACCTTTGTAGTTGAACTTTGGAATGGAAATGAGTGGATAGTTCAAGGTGAGATTGGTGCCGGTTCACATTTGTTGGAAGAGTTTCTTGTGCCTCTTGACCTCAACTTAATTAGTGACGAAGCAGATGAAATTAAAGTTCGCTTAAGTGGTGGTGCTGGATTTTTTGAGATTAGCCAAGTTAGCATCGATTTTTCGGAAAATAGAAATATGTATATTAAGCGATTAGATATTAATTCAGCTTTAAAGAATGGAACAGAAGAAGTAAGTACAATTATTGATGATTTTAGTGATAATCAACGTGTAAAATTAGTGAAAGGTGATTATATAGATCTTTACTATGAGGTACCAGAGTTATTGACAGGTTATAATCGTGGTTTTATAGTCGCGTTTAAAGGTTATTTCCATGGGGCACCATATACTGTTGAGAACACAATAGTTGATATATGGGGAGATATGGATTTCGATGACCTTGTTGCTTCCATATTAGAAGAACAACCGGAAGCAGTTGAAATAATGCCTAACTTTATGTGGCTAAGCGAGTTATTTAGATCAGTATACACAAGCACACTGGAAGAAAAAATTAATAAGATTATAGTTGAGCAAGTTTTACGGTAAAGTTATAGACTACATGTTAAATTTAGGATGATTATTGGGCATTTGAACTAAATACTAACCCTCAGGGCTTAGTCCCTGACGGGTTTTTATTTTACATTATTCTAAGCTGTTAAACACAGTGAATACCGGTGTTAAACAGCGACTTCCCACGTAATTTACTTACTAATCAAGAAAAAATAATTAACAATTTATTGGCAAATTCATTGAATCAGATAAATTGTGTGGTATAATAAATGCCCAAAGTAACTCGACGTTTGATTAAGACAATGGCAAGACACAACTGACCTAAAGTTTACACGGCGAACGGAATAGCTGTGTAAGTATTTATAAATAACTGAAGAAGAGGGTGTGTCAAATGAAAATCAAGAGATTTTTGGTTTTCCTGATTACCATTGTCTTAATTTTTGGTACGATGCCGATTATGGCAATGGCTGAGAACGACTCCCGAGGATTTAGTGATATGCCAAATGATTGGTCGACAGCTGCTCTGCAACATGCTGTTGATAACGGTCTTTTGGTGGGGGCAAACGGAAAATTAAATCCGAAGGGTGACTTAACGCGCGCCGAGATGGCTACAATTATCACTCGTGCATTTAATGCACAAGTGAAGAAAAGCGTTGCAGCTTTCCCGGATGTTAAGACTAGTGAATGGTATGCAGATTATTTAGCGAAGGCATATCAAATGCAGATAATGCAAGGTAGCAATGGATTAATGTTGCCGAAGGCATCGATTACAAGGCAGGAAGCCTTCGTAATTATTGCCCGTGCATTAAAACTAACACCGGCGGAAACGATGGACAAGAATTTTTCCGATGCTAACAAGATTGCAAGTTGGGCTAAGCAAGAGGTAGCAGCACTGGTTAATGCCGGTTATATCCAAGGGTCTGCCGGCTTACTTAATCCAACCGGAAACATTACACGTGCAGAGTTTACGCAGGTCATGAAGAATGTAATTGAGCATTACATTAATCAAGCCGGCACTTATACCGATACTTATTCGGGAAATGTGATGGTCAATGTTGCTGATGTAACTTTGCAAGGCTCAACAGTAACAGGTGATCTTATTATTGGTGATGGTGTTGGCAATGGTGATATTACTTTAGATGGAGTTAAGGTAACCGGCCGCGTTCTTGTTCGTGGTGGTGGCGCTAATTCTATCCATGTTGTTGGAGATTCGCAGATATCTTCAATGGTTATTTCCCGTGTGGATGGGGAAGTACGCGTTGTCTGCGCTGATGGCGTGAAAATTGATGTCGTGTTGATTGAGGATGGAAGCGACGATGTTATCCTTGAAGGGAATTTCGGAACAGTAACGGTTGTCGGCGAAGGTATCAAAGTTGTTACCTCCAATGCCACAATTCAGAATCTCGTGGTTCAAAGCGAGACAGCAACTGTTGTAACGAAACCGAGTACTCCGGCCGAAACTGATCCGGGCGGAGAAGATCCGGGAGGAACTACACCGCCTACGCCAACAGTGGCAGCAGTTTCTATTAGCACTAATCCTGCAAATACGAGCGGATTAGCGAATGATGCCGGCGCGGTTACGGTGACCTTGACAACAACTACTGATGGTGCGGAGATTCGCTATACAACTGATGGTTCGGCGCCAACGGCAGCGTCGGCTTTATATACTGCGCCATTTACGTTAAGCAATACCGGTGGTTATGATGGTGAAACATTTGTTGTCAAAGCGATTGCCATCAAAGCCGGAATGAACTCCTCCGCAGTTGCTTCGCATAGCATCGTGTATAGTGCAACAACTACGGCGACAGTAGCGACTGCTAACGAATTTAAAGTTGCTTTAGAACACAATAATATAGAAACAATTAATCTGGGTGCCGATATTAACGGGGCCGTTACTGCTGTGCGTACCGGTAATAAGAGCTTTACGATTAATTTCGGTGCATATATTTTAACAGGTAACCTGAATATTACTGCTGATAATGTGTCAAGTATTTCTTTCACCGGAACTGCTAATCCATCCTTAGTGGGTGATTTAACGGTGACGGCCGGTATGGCAACGGTTTATAACGGTATTGCTATTTCCGGAGCGGTAGTTGTTGCTGATGTAGGTAGTAGTTCCTGGATAGAGCAGGCTGATGGCAACAGGATTACTCTAACAGATTCTAACGGAGCTACCATAGTTATTGAGGGTAATCCGGAGGATATTACTGTTACGGAAACTGCTGATGGTGGTATTAATATTACTGCCAATAGCCCTGTTAGTATTACAGTTGAAGCTGGCGCACATGTTGCAAGTATTACCGCAACCGGAGATGCGGCAGGTACAACTATTACTAATAATGGAACATTGGAAAGTGTTACTGCCGAAACTGATATAGCTATTGAGAATAATAGCGGTACTATTGCAGTAGAAGGCTCCGGAACAGTAGGTGCATCAGGCACGGCAGCTGGTAATGTTACAGGGGAAACTGTTGTAACCGGCTTAACCGGTTTAGCGTATAATCCGGATGAATTAAGAATCGGTAGAACATTGCATGCGATAATCACGTATGTACCTGATAAAGGAACAGGGTCCTATAATGTCACATCCGCAAATACTGATGTTGTCAGTGTTGATAGTGCGACTGGTCTGACGATTACAGCTGTCAAATCCGGCAGAACAGCTATTACTGTTCAGATTAAGGATGCAGGCGGAACAGTTACGCATCAAGGAACAGTATTTGTAAATGTCTTGCCGGCAGTAATAACAAGTGCCTCTGTTACAGTGGAAGCGCCTGTATTGGGTGCGAATCCACAGGTGACAGCTGCTACAGAAACAGCAACTCATAATGAAGACTACACAGTCACAAATGTAGTGTGGAATGAGGATTTAACGGCGAGCGGTACATTTAAAGCAAGCACAACTTATACTGCAACAATAACTTTAGTATCTAAGAATGGTAAGGCATTCCAGGAGGGTGCTTTTACTCCAACAGTGAGCGGCTCAACATCCGTGGGTACAACTACTACAGTAGGAGCCAGTGTAGGTAATAGGGTAACATTCACTGTTACTTTCCCGGTGACCGCTAATCTCGCGGTATCAACTGTGTCCTTTGCTGATGCAGGCCCTATCTATAAATCGGTTGTAGATGCAGATTTTGCAAATGCAGCTACGGGAACAGGTGACGGAGCGATTACTTATGTAAGTACCAACACCGCGGTTGCGACAGTGAACACAAGCACAGGTGTAGTTACAATTGTCGGAGTCGGCTCTACTGTAATTACCGCAACTCAGGCTGAGTCTGACCTATATGCAGAGGGAACAGTCACTTACACATTATATGTTACAGAACCTGGCGAAGATCCTCCTATTTTTAATACAACTCAAAGCATTGGTTATGACAGCATTCAAGATGCAGTTAATGCTGCAGATACTAATGACACGATAACTTTGGGTGCTTGTGAATTTATTGAGAGTGGACAGATTGTGATTGACAAGAATTTAACAATAATAGGAAGCAACAAAGATACGACTATCATTAAACCTGCTCAGAATACTGAAGATAGCGGAGATAATCGTGGATGGATTTTAGTAGAAAGTGGCGTAGAGTTCAACTTGAGTAAAGTAACATTGGATGGTGAAGGAAAGGATATTTATCAGGCAATCCGTTCTTACGGTTCCGGAACCATAGAAAACTCTATAATTAAAAACATAAAATGGACTACCAATCAAGGTGCAGGGTTAGTGTTTGTGGGCGTTGCGGAGGACTTTGTTGTAAGTGGAAATATCTTCGAAAATATTGACCGCAATGCAATTGTAGTTTATGGAACTGGCATAACAGGTGGTACAATTAATGATAATGAATTTATTGGAAGAGATTCTGACACAGACCTTGAATATGGTGTTGAGGTAAGTGAAGGTGCAACTAATGTTATGATTGAAGACAATGAATTTAGCAACTATGGCAAAGGTACTACTAACTATTCATCTGCAGCTATCTCAATTGTTAGTCGACATGATACGGTACCTACCGGAGCGACAATAACGGGGAATATTTTAGAAGATAACTATATCGGATTAGCTATTGGAAACTACTATGATAAGCAAATACCACAAGTAACAGTTGATAACAATCAGTTTAAAGATAATACGTATCATGTTTTTGATGACCGGACAAACTATGATAATGATCCGGAAAATCTATTGGGAACAATTCTTAGCAATAATGAATTTACTCCTAAAAGTGGAATTGGTGATGGAGTTATCAGAGCTGTAAAAGATAACGAAGTATCCAATCAAGATAGTGGGAAATTATACAGCACGATTCAATCTGCTATTGATGGCGCTGTTGCTGGTAATACTATCTTAGTTTGGCCAGGTGAATATGATGTCGTTATTCTTGGACAAGATGGAAAACTTAAAAACTACTTATGGATAGATAAGTCAATTACAATTAAAGCAGCAGATATGAATAATAAACCTATATTAAAAGCTAAATGGGAGACAGGGTATGGTAAAGGCAATCATCAGCAAGCTACCGTTCATATTACGGCAGACAATGTTACTTTGGATGGACTTGTAATTAATGCTATTGAAGATTACGGTGGTTGGTCAAAAGTTGTAGAAATTACCGGAGCAAATTACTCAACTGTCAAAAATTGTGAGATTAAGTCTATAACAAATGACGATACATCTATCTATTTAGCGGGTACAACGGTAGGTCAATACACAATAGTTGATAACGAACTTGAGGGCGGTATCGTTCCGGCTAATGGCGCTGGTAATGGGGCTGATGGAGATAAAAGTATTATCCGTAGCAATACGATTGGTGGTAGCATCTCCTTTACCGGCAAGACTAATTCCGGTTGGGATCCGAACTCATTTGAAGTATATCCTACTATTTATGACAACTATATAAATGGTCTTGGAGCAATGTTGATTAACAGTCGTGATGAGGATCCTGATAAGCTAATTTCTGATGTTACAATGCAGGCTATAATTGACAATAATGATTTTCCGGAGGGACTAATAGTTGTAGCTGAGGATGTATATGAGTACTATGGTGCTAACTTACACCGCAAGCGGCTAATGCTTGATCCTGCAGTTTACAATGAAACAACCAAAACAGTATATGAAACGCTTGAAGCTGCTTTTGATGCGGCAAGTGTGGATGACACTATAGTTTTGGGTAAAAATTTTGTTCTTACCGATACTCTAACGCTTGATAAGTCCATCACATTAGATTTAAATGGTAAAAAATTATCTACGCCGGATGTTACTGGGGCAGCAGCTAAGACTGTAATTGAAATTACTGGAACATCAAATGTTGTAATTAAAGGGGAAGGTTTGGTGCAGTCAGGAACTACTACTGACTTCGGCAGTATTTCTTTTATGGATAGTGCTGCTGTTAAGTTGCAAAGTAATGCAACTTTAACAGTTAAAGACGGTGCAGTAATCAAAGGCGGAGATGCAATCAATACGAACGAGTCGGGACGAGCTATTGTATATTGGACTTCTGGTAATTTGACTATTGATAATGCAACTATAATAGGTGGAAATAACATTAAAGACTCCGATAAAGCTAACGAAAATAGTCATAAATATCAAGGAACTGCCGGTGACGGAATTTATGTCTTTAATGGGACAGGTACTATTAACATTACTAATGGTAGTTTGGTTCAAGGTGGTAATGGGGTAAATAATGGGTATGATGCTGCCTATATAGATGGTGGTCTTAACCAAGCAGGAGGCGGACATGCTGTTTATGGTCAAGGACAGACATATAATTGCACTATCTCAGATTCGATTGTAAAAGGTGGGGATAGTGATATCTACAATGCGGGTACAGCTATTAATGTAGGTAAAGGCACTTTTACAGTTACTAGCTCCACAGTTGAGGGCGGAAACTCATATGCTATCGATAGCGGAAACTATGGTATAGGTGGTACTGCTATAGCATTAGGTAAGAATAGTAATGTTGGGTCAGTTACTATACAGTCTTCTATTATTACTGGTGGAGATGGTGGTGACAGTTGGCTTGGATTTGGTATTGAATACGGACCTGTTAGCTCAACCCTTAACATTGATAATTCAATCATTAGTGGCGGTGGAGTTAATGGCATCGGCAGTGAACACGGTTATGCACTTAATTTATGTAGTGGTGCTGTAAGTAGCTTTACTAATGTAGAATTACAAAACACACTGTTTAGATTAGGTACAGACCCCACTAAAGTGGCTGGCGGTTTGGCAATTTATAAAGTCGGTGGTGGTCTAGAAGAATTGTTGAATGAACTCGTTGGTTCAGAAAATTATAATATCAATGAGGCTGACGGTAGTGTATTAATTGGAAGTCAACCAACGATTGTGACACCATAATAAGTATCTGGAACCGTGGATAGAAAATAGGGGACCAGATTTCGACTAAAATATGAACCAACAACGATGTTAATAATACTCCTCAGGGTTAAACCCTGAGGAGTATTATATATTTGTGTATTAAGAGTTTAATACATTGATTACATTAGAAGAGAAATCGCTATAGCAAAAAGAGCTTGCAAACTTTGTAGGATTGAAGCAACCGGCCATTGCACGTTTAGAAAGCATGAAGGCTTTACAATAGCGCATTTTGATTGTGTATGGACGTCTTACATGGTATAATTTGCGCACAACAAAAAAGTGTTGCGTTTATTTATATACGGCACATTATTTGGGGAGAATCCATGTTCAGAATTATAAGAAATAGATTTAATAACCGGCGCGGTGTCACACTGATTGAGGTGATGGCTGTTATTGTGATTCTTGGGATTCTTTCTGCGATTGCCATTCCCAGCGTCTATGGCTATGCTGAGAAGGCTAAAGAGACTAAATTCTTGTTAGAAGCAGTCAACTTAAAAGCTGCAACCGGCGCTGCCTATGAAAGTAATCCAGCTCTTAAAAATAAAGGTTCGGGTTCCGGTCGTAATATGGATGTCGCAGCAGCGATCGCTGCTATGCTGAGAACGACAAGTTTTGAATATGGGACATATCAGCTGTATGGAATTACTGACATAGATGTCCCTACATCATCAAAATCATATATTCAGGTTACAGATGACGGCAAGGTTTATCTAAAAGGAGATCATGTGCTTAGAACCGCTGGGGAAAAATTATCAGAGGCCCTCGGTTATGGGAAACTTGCGACGCCAAGTGAGATTGCTATTGATCCGTCGCTTAAAAACGAAAATATTTATTGGGCTGGCCATTTAGGTGTAGGCGGTCATGGTTCAAAGGATGCCGGTCATTTATTAATTTTGCTATATAGTTTTTAAATGGTACGTTATGTGAGGTGGTTACTTGTTAAGAGATTTTCGAAATAGATTTAATAATCAACGAGGCATCACTTTAATTGAGGTGATGGCTGTTATTGTGATTCTTGGGATCCTTTCTGCGATTGCTATTCCCAGTGTCTATGGCTATGTTGAAAAAGCCAAAGAGACAAAGTTTCTTTTAGATGCAGTTAACATCAAAGCTGCTACTGCAAGTGCATATGAAAACAATCCGTCTCTTAAAAATTTAAGTTCTGGTTCTTCTCGAAATCAAAAAGTTGCAGAGGCAATAGCTGCAGCGATGAATACAACTTGGTATGAACCTTATAATCAGATGTATATGGTGTCGGGTATATCTATTCCCAGCGCATCTATGACTACGATCTCGGTAAGTAATGACGGCAAAGTTTATATGAATGGCAGCTACGTCTTAAGAACTGCAGGTGAGGCGATATCTGAATCATTGGGGTACGGCAAGCTGGCTACTCCCAGTGAAGTTGCTGCTGATCCATCATTGAAAAACCCTAATATTTTTTGGACAAGCAATGGGTTTGCAGTTGGTGGACATCAAGGCAAACCGGCCGGACACATAAGTATCTTACTTTACAGCTTTTAATAATTTTCCCTTGCAACCTTTTTTCAACTCCCTGCGTCTATGTCAATGTGCCGTTAAGAGCACCACTATAAAAACAATATAAAGGGGACATAATAATGAAAAAAGGTTTACTAGTTTTAGTCGCTATCGCGTTGATCTTTACAATGACAGCATGCGGTAACAATGGTAAAGGTAAGACTGAGATAACAGGAACACTTGAAGAACTAATCGAAAAAGTGTACGCAGGTTCAGTTGTTGACTTCTCGGACCTAATGAAAGGTTTAACTGAAATCAATGCAGAAAATATCGAGTATTTCCTGGGAACTGCTGATATCGACTATAAAGAAGCTTTAGCTTCTGAAGCAATGATTACTTCAATCGCCCACTCAATGGTTTTACTGCGAGCTAACGACGGTGCAGATATTGAAAAAATCAAAAAAGCTATCAAAGACAATGTTGATGGTCGCAAATGGATCTGTGTTGGCGTAGAAGATAAAAATATCGTTGTTGATAATATTGGCAATCTTGTTATACTTATTATGGATAACGAGTCTAAAGCACTACATGATAGCTTCAAAAAATTAGCTGAATAGTTTTAACAGAAAAATATTTTCACATCAATACAAAAACAATAATTGATTAATGATAAAAGGTAGGGGGAACCCTACCTTTTAGAAAGAGCAGGCAGATGTTATTTTCCAGTCTTAGTTTCATTTATTACTTTTTACCGATAGTCTTTATAATCTATTTCGCTGTGCCGACTCGTTTTCGCAACGTTGTCTTGGTGGTGGCGAGTCTATTTTTCTATTTCTACGGGGAGCCAATCTATGTAACACTTCTCTTGTTCTCGATTGTTGTTAACTACCTACATAGTCTGGTAATTGATAAGCATCTCGGTCAACCGCAGGCGAAGAAAGCGCTCATCTCAGCGATTGTAATCAATGTATTATTGCTTGGTTTCTTCAAGTATGCGGACTTCTTTATTGAGAATCTGAATGCAGTGTTTAGCTTAAACATCGACAAAATTGGTCTTGGTTTACCGATCGGTATTAGTTTTTACACTTTCCAAGCAATCAGCTACATCATCGATATCTATCGCGGCGATGCTAAATTGCAACGATCATTGCTCGGAACCGCGACTTATATGTCGCTCTTCCCGCAGTTAATAGCTGGGCCGATCGTTCGTTACCGAACGATTGCGGACGAGATTAACACTCGCACTCATTCATTCGATAATTTCGCCTACGGTGTGCAGCGTTTTGTGATAGGTCTCGGAAAGAAAGTTCTAATCGCAAACTCTCTTGGCGAACTCCATGTGATTGCTCTGGCAACCAACAACCCGTCGGTCTTGATTTATTGGTTGGGGGCGATTTCCTTTGCCCTCCAAATCTACTTTGACTTTTCCGGTTATAGTGATATGGCAATTGGTTTAGGCCGAATCTTTGGCTTCCATTTCCTTGAGAACTTTAACTATCCATATATTTCGAAAAGTATAACCGAGTTCTGGCGCCGTTGGCATATTTCGCTCGGCAGCTGGTTCCGTGATTATGTTTATATACCGCTCGGCGGGAACCGTGTTTCGAATCTGAAGTGGTTCCGGAATATTTTCATCGTCTGGTTCCTGACCGGTTTCTGGCACGGGGCAAGTTGGAATTTCGTAATCTGGGGTCTTTATTTCGGCCTCATTCTGGTGCTGGAAAAGTACTTCTTGCGCAATCTGTTGGAGCGCCTGCCTGCATTTTTTCAGCACAGCTATGTTCTGTTGCTGGTGCTGTTCAGTTTTGTGATATTTAGCATCGATAATATGTCTGCGCTCGGTTCTTATCTACAGGGTATGGTAGGGCTTGGTGGACTTCCGTTCGCTAATGCTGAGGCAATCTATTATCTGCGCAGCTATTTGGTGATAATTCTGGTGGCAATTGTGGCGGCGACGCCTTTGTTTAGGAATATCTTTTCGCGTCTGCTTACGCGCGAACGGGCAAGTCGGGTGATTGGCTATCTTGAGCCGGCGCTTTATCTACTACTGATGGTTATTATTACAGCTTATCTGGTGGATTCGTCGTTTAACCCGTTTCTGTACTTTAGATTCTAAGGAGTTAATTATGAAAAACAAAATTATCACAGTTACATTCGTCATATTGCTGGTATCGGTGTTTTTAGTCAATCTTGTTGTGCCGGCAAAGGAACTATCTGAGAGCGAGCGCCGCAAACTCGAGCAACTGCCAACACTTAATTTCGAGAGCATCTTTGCAGGCGACGCGATGACGCAGTTCGACGACTACACGCTGGACCAATTTTTCCTGCGTGATGGTTTCCGGGCAATCAAGGCTTTTGTTGAGTTTAAGTTATTTAAAAAATCCGATAACAACAATATCTACGTGATTGGTGATAGCGTCTATAAACTCGAATATCCGCTGAAGCTGAATCGGGTCGAGGGGATGGCTGACTATCTAAACCGGATTTATGAGGAGTTCTTGCAGGAGAGCAAGGTTTATTATGCAATTATTCCTGACAAGAATTACTTTGTTGCTGAGCAGAATGGCTACCTATCGCTTGATTATGAGCTGATGATTGAGCACTTGACCGAGCGCGTCCGGAACATGACTTATATTAATCTGTTCGATACGCTTACGGCTGAGGATTTTTACCGCACCGATACCCACTGGCGCCAAGAGAATCTGGATCGCGTAGTGACGCGGATAGCTGAGCGTATGAATTTTCTGACAGATCCAAGCAAGATAGAATATGTGGAACGTGAGCACTATCCCTTCTATGGAGTTTACTACGGTCAAGCGGCCCTTAATATTAAGCCGGACAAACTCTATTACCTTGAAAGCATGTGGACCCGTGATGCAGTTGTTAATAACATAGAATACAAAGGTGAACCGGATCAAGCGCCGGGCGTATACGATGAGAACAGATTGACCGGAATGGACGCATATGATGTGTTTTTGTCCGGTGCAACAGCACTAACGACGATTGAAAACCCGCACAACGTGACCGGCAAAGAACTAATTATTTTCCGTGATTCATTCGGTGGGAGTATTGCACCACTCTTGCTCGAGGAGTACAGCAAAATCACCTTGGTTGATACGCGTTATATCAATTCTGTTTTGTTGCCGGATTATGTTGATTTCCATGGACAAGATGTGTTATTCCTGTACAGTACACTTGTGGTGAATAGCAGCAATATTTTGAAATAGTTGAATTATGCATATTAAGTTGATAAGGGCATTTATTTTCTATATCGCAACGCGGCGTCTCTACTCGCCTAACGCTCATAAGGCCGCGCTTATGCAATATAGCAAAATAAATGTCTTTATATCTTTTATGTAATTCGATCAAGCCCTTGCCTAACAAAATGCGAGGGCTTTACTTATTTCAATATATGCATTAAAATGAAATAAGAAACAGAAACAAGCAATCTTATTTCATTTAAGTCGGTGGAGAGGAGTAGGTGGAAGAGTGAATAATCGTGCGGGTGGTTATAGAAAAAACTTAAGCGGAGAACTTGCGTATAGGTCTTTTGTGCCGGTTACCTTGCCTCCGAAACCAGAGATTCAACTCGATTGGGAAATGGCAGACCTTCTAACCAAGGGTAATCTCAGTATTGGCAACCTGGAAGGGGCATCTAAACATATACCTAATATTGATCTATTTGTCTCGATGTATGTCCGCAAAGAGGCGCTTTTGTCATCTCAGATTGAGGGGACGCAGGCAACGATGGATGATATTCTCGATCCAAAGGTTGAAAGCAATGCTAATCAACATGTCGCGGATGTGGTTAATTATATAAAAGCAATTCAGTATGCGCGTGAGCGGCTCAATGTGTTGCCCCTCTGTAATCGGCTAATCCAAGAAACTCACAAAGTTTTAATGGAAGGGGCTCGTGGCGATGAGCGAGAGCCTGGTGAATTTAGGCGTAGCCAGAACTGGATAGGTCCGAGTGGAAGCACATTGCGAAGCGCTCGTTATATACCGCCGAATGTGGAAGACATGAAGCAGGCTATGTCTGACTTAGAGAAGTTTATCAACGAAGAAGATGAGATTGATCCTTTCATTAAGATTGCTCTAATTCATTATCAGTTTGAAACCATCCACCCGTTTCTTGATGGTAACGGACGGATTGGGCGTTTGCTGGTGAATTTGTTCCTGTTAGAACAGCGTATTCTGACCTATGAAACTCTGTATATCTCTTATTTTCTCAAACGAAATCGGATTGAGTATTATGAACGACTAACTGAGGTGAGAACCAAAGGCGACTATGAGCAGTGGATTAAGTTTTTCCTGCGGGGAATCATTGAATCGGCTGAAGATGCAATTGTAACTATAGAGAAACTGAGTGAACTCCACAAACGGAATCTGAACAAAATCACTGAAGTTGGACGAACTTCCGAGAATCTGGTTAAACTTCTAAATTATTTGGAAGCGAGCCCGATTATCGAAATTAAAAAGACTAGCGCGGACCTTGGACTTGCATATAACACAGTTGCAAAAGGTGTGGATATATTTATGGAGTTTGGTATCTTAAGGCAGACTGACGACACGAAGAGAAATCGTATTTTTGTTTATGAGGAATATCTTGAGATACTGCGCAAGGACACATAAAAATATAAAGTGCGCTAACTGCTCCTGTTTGATAAAATAAATAGAAACAGTTTTTATTTTCAGTTTAGAAATTAAGGGGATGATTACTTGCTAAAATTAGCGCGCTATCTAAAACCTTTTATGGCAGGCATTATTCTGGCAATCAGCCTATTATTTGTTCAGGCGATTGCGGAACTAAGTCTGCCTAATTATATGTCGCGCATCGTTAATGTCGGCATCCAGCAGAGTGGGATTGAAAGCCCTATTCCTGAAGAACTGTCAGCCCAGGCGATGCAGCTCGTTCGCGTGTTTATGACCGAAGATGAACGGACTCTCATCGCTAATAGCTACCGGCTGGGCGACGATAACCGCTATGAGTTAAAAATAGCACTAAAAGATCTTGACGCAAGCACAACCGCTGACCTCGAGCAGGCTTTTGGTGTTGCTGCTCTTACCTTTGTTGACCTACTTAAAGAACTGTATCAACCGGATGCGAGTAAAGGTGAACCGGGCGAGTCGAATCCGTCTGCGAATTCAAGTACAGCGAATCCGAAATTCCCGACTGACGATTTAACCGGTCGCATGGATACTGAAAGCATGACTCAAGCACAGCTCGACATTACTAATCTCTATCCTTATCTGCCGATGATTGAATCAATCCCTCAGGTTGTCATTGATGATGCTCGCGAACGGGCACTTCTAATGGAACCTGAGATGCTGAAACAATCGGGCATTATGCTGACAAAGGCGTTCTACCAAGAGCTCGGCATCGATCTGGGTGCTCGCCAGACTAAATATATTTTAAACATCGGTTTAATGATGTTGCTTATTGCACTGCTCGGAGTTTTCGCGGCGGTTTCGGTGGGCTTTCTGGCAGCACGCGCATCGACCGGTGTTGCTCGTGACCTGCGTCGCGCTGTTTTCACCAAAGTCGAATCTTTCTCCAGCGCAGAGTTTAACAAATTTTCCACAGCTTCATTGATTACGAGGAATACCAACGACATAACCCAGCTACAGATGCTGGTGATGATGGGGATCCGCATGGTTTGCTATGCACCGCTGATGGCAATCGGCGGGATTATTATGGCGGTCAGCAAGTCGCCTTCAATGAGTTGGATTATTGCGCTTGCCAGCATACTGTTGATTGTTCTCGTCGTTATAATCATGTTTATTGCTTTGCCGAAGTTCAAGCTGGTTCAAAAGCTACTCGACAAGCTTAACTTGGTTTCTCGCGAGAATCTCAGCGGGCTGATGGTGGTACGTGCTTTTGGTAACCAAGAATATGAAGAAAAGCGCTTTGATAAAGCCAATGTTGACCTTACTGCGACCAATCTGTTTATCAACCGAGTTATGGTTTTCATGATGCCGGCGATGATGTTGATTATGAACGGCGTTATGATATTAATCATCTGGGTCGGCGCCCATCAGATTGCCAATGCAACTATGCAAGTCGGTGACATGATGGCATTCATGCAGTATGCGATGCAGATTATTATGTCCTTCCTGATGATGTCGATGTTATTTATTATGCTGCCGCGCGCGGCTGTTTCTGCTGAGCGGGTTAACGAAGTTCTGGCTAGCGAGGTGTCGATCGTCAATCCTGAGAAGCCGCGTACTCTCAGTGAATCCACCACAAAGGGGTTAGTCGAATTCGCAGGCGTAGATTTTCGTTATCCGGATGCGGAGGAAAACGCACTTTGCGATATTACCTTTACCGCGAGTCCGGGAACGACAACAGCGATTATCGGGTCAACCGGTTCCGGTAAATCGACGATTGCCAACTTGCTACTGCGCTTTCATGATGTGACGGGCGGTTCGATTAAGCTTAACGGCATTTCACTTACAGAGCTGTCGCTCGGCGAGATTAGGCATTCAATTGGCTACGTGCCACAGAAAGGTGTCCTAATATCAGGGACAATCGCCTCTAATGTGAGTTATGGCAAGCAAGATGCTACTGATGAAGAAATCGCTAAGGTAGCGATGATTGCCCAGGCAGATGAATTTATTAATAGTTATGACGAGAAATATGATTATGCGATTTCTCAAGGTGGAAGCAATGTTTCCGGTGGTCAGAAGCAACGCCTCGCTATTATGCGAGCATTGATTAAGCGACCGGAGATTCTAATATTTGATGATAGTTTTTCAGCGCTTGACTATAAGACCGATAGTGAGCTACGCAAAGCTCTTAAGCACTATGCAACCGGCACTACGCAGATTATTATTGCCCAACGTGTTAGTACCATTATGCAGGCGGATCAGATAATTGTATTGGAAAACGGCAGAATTGTCGGTAAGGGAACCCACAGAGAACTTCTTGCTACTTGTCCGACCTACTACGAGATTGCTTCTTCACAGCTGTCGAAGGAGGAATTGCTATGAGTAACGGACGAACAGTAAACCAAAGCTTCGATAGTTCAAATAAGCCGGGCACATCCACCGGTAGAGGCCCGATGGGTCGCGGTGGCATGGGCGGGCATGGTGGACCCGGTGGCGGTATGCGTGGTCTAATGACCAAGGCAGAGAAGCCGAAGGATTTCATTGGTGCCTTACGCAAACTTCTCCGCTATCTCGGTCCCTACAAATGGGCAATCTTGGCTGTATGGACCTTCGCAATTATTGCGACAATCCTTGCGACATGGGGTCCGAAAATATTAGGTAAAGCAACTGACGTCCTCTTTAGCGGCGTTATGCAGCAGATTGCGGGGACGGGAAGCATCGCCTTTGAGCGGATTGGTCAAATCCTCTTGTTCTTGCTGAGCATATATTTGGTGAGTGCGCTGCTTTCCTTTGTACAGGGGTATATCATGTCAGGCGTTAGTATGAACATTACCTATCGCTTGCGCCGCGACATCATGGATAAGCTTCACCGTTTGCCTTTTAAATATTACGACAAAACTCCGCACGGCGAAGTCCTGTCGCGGATTACGAACGACGTTGACCTGCTCAGTTCGACACTGAGTCAGAGCATAACGCAGATTATAACGGCGATTACTTCAATTATCGCGATTACCGTGATGATGTTGTCAATTAGCTGGCAACTGACCTTGCTAACTTTGCTGATGTTACCGCTCTCACTGGTGATTATCGCGATTATTGTGCGCAAGTCGCAGGGACACTTTGCAAATCAGCAGAAGTATCTCGGCCATGTTAACGGCCATATTGAAGAGATGTTCGGCGCCCACTTGGTTGTGAAGGCTTTTAATGGTGAAGAGCAGTCGATTGAGCAATTCGATGAATACAATGAAACCCTCTACCATTCTGCCTGGAAGGCGAATTTCTTATCCGGTCTGATGATGCCGATTATTAACTTTATCGGGAATGCGGTCTATGTTGCGGTCTGTTTGCTTGGCGGCTATTTGATTACGACCGGTGCAATGACGGTTGGAGGTATTCAGGCTTTTATTCAGTATGTTCGTTCATTCACTCAGCCGATTTCCTCAATAGCGAGCATCTCGAATGTCTTGCAACAGACAGCAGCTGCGGCTGAGCGCGTGTTTGAACTCTTAGAAGAAGAGGAAGAGATTCCTGAAGAGAACAATGATTTTGCAGTTACCGGTAATGTATGCTTCAGTGATGTTCAATTCGGCTATGATGCTGATAAGCCGGTCATCCAAAACTTCAACGCCTGTGTGAATCCCGGTCAGAAGATTGCGATTGTCG
Organism: uncultured Caryophanales bacterium; assembly: GCA_964637775.1. Taxonomy (GTDB): domain Bacteria; phylum Bacillota; class Bacilli; order Tepidibacillales; family Tepidibacillaceae; genus CAYZPB01. Next base: position 123,636 of record CAZWWX010000004.1, on the reverse strand, counting down.
GTCCGACAGGCGCGGGCAAAACAACGCTTGTTAAGCTACTGATGCGTTTTTATGATGTAGATGCGGGTGCAATTACGATTGACGGTAACGATATCCGCCTGTTCCGGCGGAATGACCTACGCGGCCTCTTCGGAATGGTACTTCAAGATACCTGGTTATTTAACGGAACGATTGCAGACAACATTCGCTATGGTAAGTTAAGTGCGTCCGACGAAGAGGTTGTCGCGGCTGCGCAAGCTGCCCAGGTGGATCATTTTGTGCGGACGTTACCTGACAGCTACCAGATGGTGCTTAATGAAGAGGCGGACAATATTTCACAAGGTCAAAAGCAACTGCTCACTATTGCCCGGGCAATTCTTGCGGATCCCGATATGCTCATCCTCGATGAGGCTACGAGTAGCGTCGACACCCGGACCGAGATCTTGATCCAGCAGGCGATGGATACTCTGATGGAGGGCAGGACCAGCTTTGTGATTGCTCATCGATTATCGACGATTCGCAATGCTGATCTGATTCTCGTAATCGACCAAGGTGATATTGTCGAACAAGGAAGTCATGATGAACTATTAGAGCGCGGTGGTTTTTACGCTAATCTCTATCATAGTCAATTCGAATATGATAAAATAGGCTAAACTTATTGGATAGGAGAACTTTGATTTGGTTAGAAAAAAGTGGCGAATACCGCTAATTCTACTTTGTCTAACGATTATACTGTCGTTCTTTCCGGCAGGAGTTGTGGCGAGTGAGGTAACGATTTTTGTTGATGGTGAGGAATTTAGCGGCAGTGATCAAGCACGGATTATCAGTGGTCGTACCTATATTCCAATTCGCAGTTATACTGAACTATTGGGTTTTTATGTTGATTGGAATGAGCAGACGCGCGAGGTTACGATTACTGATGGTGAGATTGCAACTGTATTTCAACTAAACAGTCGCCGTGTGGTCCAAGACGGCAGAGCGCTCTATATAGAATCGCGTGCGATGATTATTGATGGTAGAATGTATATACCGCTTCGCAGTGTAGCTGAACTTTACGACAAGGCTGTTGACTGGGATGAGAATAGCAGGCATGTTAATATACGTGAATATAAAACTTACCTGGTTGCTCCCTGGCAGACTTTTTATGAAATTTCGCGAGAGTTGCGGATTTTAGAAAAGGCATTGCGTGTCTGGAACAATATGTTAGAGGGCGAGCCGGAGATGGGCTCAACCATCTATTTAGAGTCCACTGAAAAAATTACCTTAGACTACACGCTGACTGAAACGGTTATCCCTTATGACTTTGATGACCTCGAAATGTTAGCCAAAATTATCTATGCCGAAGCAATCGGTGAACCTTATGAGGGAATGGTAGCCGTCGGTGCGGTGATTATGAATCGGATTAAATCGACAAGTTTCCCTAATACGCTGCAGGAAGTGATTTTTCAGCGTGGACAATTTACACCGATTGGCAATGGCCAATATAATCGGGCTAAACCGACAGATCCGTATTATCGAGCTGCTGAAGATGCTTTGCGTGGGATAGATCCGGTTAATGGGGCACTATTCTTTAATGACCCGGTACGTTCTAAGGTTGGTTATTTTACTCGGCCGATTATTATGCATATCGGTACACACTGTTTTTATCGCTAAGGAGTTGGCCGGCTGAGACTTGATTAAAGAGACTTGCTGGTTTAGATTTATATATAAGAGGTGTTTGCGGTGAGCATTAAGACTATTAAGAGAATAGCGTTAATTTTGGCAATTTGCTTAGCAAGTTCACTATTGTTGCCGCTAACAGCGTTGGGCAGTAGTACCGCGAGTGATCTTGTCCTCATTGATCCATATGATTATTTTACATCAGAGGAGAAGGTGGCAATTGAGGATAACGTTAGGAAACTTCCCGAGACATATCGTTATTTGATTACGCCTGTAACTCAGGATAATTACGATATCAAAGCAGATGCCCGCAAGATTTTTGCTAATCGGAATTTTTCGCAAGATACTATATTCATTTTAATGTATTCCGGTGCGCGTGAACTATACATCACGACCGGCGATTCGCTTAGACAGAAAAAGCTTGACGATCAGTTTTTCGACCAGGAATTGGAAGCTTATTTTATTCCGATAGTAGTTGCCGGTGGAACGGTTGCACAGGCTTTGATTGAGTTGACCAACGGTATTAGTCGTGATATTCCGGGTCGGATTGATACCGGTAAAAATGAGATAACCATCCCCGAGCCACCTGACAACAATGAACAGACAACACCGGGAACACCGGGTGACGACGGCAAGAAATTCGATAGCTGGGTTGCTGTTGCGTCCCTTGTGGCGCTTGCTCTGATTATATTTTTGACGGGAATTATTATTTATAATAGGAAGCGGTCAAATGCAGATTAGAGAATATCTTTGGACAGTTGCGCGTGATCTCGCTGTTAATTACGGCTTTTCGCTGTTGCCGGACACTGCTGAAAATCAAATTGATGTGAATAGCGATCAGCAAGTAATTAGCCTTCAGAAGCGAACAGCGAAGGAATACCTCTATATTCGGTTGGCACCGCTTGATTATATTTGGCCGAATCATATTTCTAACGACCTTTTGCAGATGCAGAAGGTAGCGGGACAACTGATTGAGCATCTTCACGGAACGCGGTTTCGTATGCTCAATCTTTATGTTTTTAAGGAGTCCCCTTCAGACGAAGTAGTGCAGGTCCTCGAAGAAAATCAACTACTAACAGGTTCTAAATTTACGATTAACACAGGCTATATCGATCTCGCACAAAAGAGCGAAGCAGTCCCGCAAGCGCTCTTCGCCGGAACGCAGCTTTCGCGCGAAGTTTTTACGAAGCCTTTGCTGCGAGCGGATGACACAAGCGGCGCGATGGACGCATTCGAAGTTGATCCGGCACAGGTATTAGCTGAACTCCGCGAGTTAGAGACCGCTCAGCAGCAGGAAGCAGAGACCATATTCAATCATGGCAAGCCGGTAGTTACGATAGCAATGATTGCAATCAATGCGCTTGTTTTCTTGGCAATGACGCTAAGCGGTGGCAGCACTAATACAGAGGTATTACTTAACTTTGGTGCTAAGGAGAGCTACTTGATTAGGAGCGGTGAGTATTGGCGGCTAATTACGCCAATGTTCTTACATATTGGCATTGTCCATTTCCTGTTTAATAATCTTGCAATCTATTATCTTGGTCGCGTTACGGAGAAAATATTCGGTTCTGTCCGTTTCTTGCTGATTTATCTCGGTTCGGGGATCGCCGGTAACCTTATCAGTATGATACTTGCGCCGGACAATATTGCAGCAGGAGCATCGGGGGCGGTTTACGGAATTTTTGGGGCGTTACTCTATTTCGGTTATTGTTATCCCAAATTGTTCTTTGCGACTGTTGGTCGGGACATTATAACGATTCTTGTTCTTAATATAATTATCGGCTTTACGGTGCCGAACATTGATTTTTATGCACATTTCGGTGGCCTGATTGGCGGTTTTCTTGTTGCTGCGCTCGCGCATCTGCCTTCCGGTAGAGTGAAACGCCGTATTTGGTTGACATTGCTTGCGGCAGTTCTTGTCATTGGACTGGGCGCAGCTTCCGTATCGGCGATTCAAGCGGACAATACCGGTGGCAGCGCCGCGATTTATTTGGTAGGACAAAAGGCACTCCAGAAAGGCGACATTGAAAAAGCAGAGGAGATTTTCAGCTTTCTTGTCGAAAAATATCCGGATGAGCCACAGTTTTACTTTTTTTATGGTAATGCCTTGTTGACGAAAGGTGACCAAGCAGGTGCTATCAAACAATATCAATCAGCTCTGGAAAAGGACGCAAAATTTCCGGAAATCCATTATAATTTAGCTCTGATCGAGCTCTTTAACGAGCGCTATGCAAGCGCTAAGGAACATCTGCAGCAAGCTTTGGAAATTGATGCTAATTTTACAGAGGCGAAAGAACTAATCGACCGAATCGATAAAGAATTGGAGAAATAATGATTATGGACAAGGGTTTAACATTAATCTATACCGGTAATGGCAAGGGAAAAACATCCGCCGCGGTCGGCTTAGCTGTTCGTGCTGTGGGCAACGATTTGCGAGTTGGTTTCTTTCAGTTTATCAAGAGTGAAGAGTCGTTTTCCGGCGAGCTAAAATCGCTTAAACAGCTTGGTGTCAATGTCAAGAGTTTGGGAATCGGCTTTACTTGGGAAAAGACCGTAGAAGAGCAACGTCGAGCCTTAAAAGCAGCTTGGCAGTTCGCGAAGGCGCAGATTAATTCCGGTAAATACGATCTAATCGTGCTTGATGAGTTGAACTATGCTTTGGCGATTACCGGTTTTCCGATCGACGATGTCCTGCCGCTTGCAGACGTGGTTGCTACGCTCAAGAATCGACCGCAAGGCTTACATATAGTCATCACCGGTCGCGGACTTAAGGAAGAGTTGCTGGACTTTGCTGACCTCGTTTCGGAAATTGAAATGATTAAGCATTATTATAATGAAGGTCAGATTGCTGTTAAAGGAATTGATCTCTAATTAATCTTGAATCTCGGATTTAAATGCGATATGCTATAAAAAACTGAATAGTTTGTAGTGAATAGGTTCCTTACGAGGATGAAAAGGGAAGTTGGTGTAAAACCAACACGGTCCCGCCACTGTAATTGGAAGCAACTGCTAAATGCCACTGTCGTCATGTGTGAGAAAACGATGGGAAGGCGCAGAATTGCATAGCCAAGAGTCAGGAGACCTGCCTATTCGCGATAGATGTTAACTCTTCGAGGGAAAGAAGCAGCGTCTAATAGATGTATTACCCAATTATCCCTCTAAGTAATTGGGTTTTTATTATTTGAGGGAGGTTAGTCGAAATGAAGAAAAGTTTTAAAGTGTTTGTGGTAGTACTGTTAGTGATGGTGTTTGTAGTAGGTGGCCTGGTGGCTTGCACACCGGCCGACAAAGGTGGCGAGGGGAACGGCACAGGCGAAGGTGAGATCACCACGCCTAAGCGGATTATCAGCTTTTTCCCAAGCAACACAGAAATCTTAGTCGCACTTGGTCTGCTTGATAACTTGGTTGCTGTGACTATCTACGATGATTACCCTGCTGATATCGGCGAGAAGGTTGAGTATGTTTTTACAGACGGGATCAACCCGAATGTAGAGCAAGCTCTAAGCCTTGAGCCTGACTTAGTTGTTTTTGGTGCGCATAGCGATGAGTTAATTAATTCATTCAAGAAGCTTGATATTCCAACGGTTCAGTATGATCCACAGAGTATAGCTGAAGTGTATGAGACAATTATTGCACTCGGTGAAGTAACGGGTCTCAGTACAGAGGCTGAAAAACTGGTTGCCGATATGAAGGCAGAGCAGGCAGAGCTTGCTGACATAGTTGCCGGTATCGCTGATACAGATAAGCGCAAGGTATGGTTGGAAATTTCTAATGACCTCTGGACTGCGGGACAGGGAACATTTATGAACGAGCTAATTACATTGGCGGGAGGCATTAATATTGTTGAAGCTTCCGGTTGGGTGCAATATAGTGAGGAGAAAGTACTTGAACAGGATCCTGATATCATCTTTACGACTTATGGTAGCTATGACCCGGAAGCTATCCGGAATGTTGTTAAACGTGAAGGTTGGTCTAATGTTACTGCTGTTAAGCAGTCCAATGTTTACGACCTTGATAATAACCTGGTAAGTCGCCAAGGTGCGCGGATTATTGATGCGCTCAGATTATTTGCGGAAAAGCTCTATCCGGAGTTATTCGATGCGGACAAAGCGGCGTAAGTTAGCCTACTGGCTCGGGTCTTTATTTGCCTTGCTCATTTTGTCGATTCTTGCGACAATCATGATTGGTGCTGTAAAGATACCGATGAACACTGTGCTGCAGATACTCGGCAGTCAGTTGCCGTTTCTTAATATTGAAGGAAATTTTACTAGTTCACAATTCGATACGATTATCAATCTGCGACTTCCGCGGATTTTACTCGCTGCCCTGGTAGGTGCGATGCTGGCTCTTGCCGGCGTCGCTTATCAGGGTATTTTACATAATCCACTGGCGGAGCCTTATATTCTCGGGGTATCTTCCGGTGCGGCAATCGGTGCTGCAAGTTCGATTATCTTCTTGGGCGGTACCGTTATTGGCTATTTTACAATCCCGATTTTTGCACTAATCGGTGCGCTCGTGACATTGGCGCTTGTTATTATGTTGGCGCGGATTAATAATCAGCGAGGAACGCAGACATTAATTCTTGCCGGTGTTATTATGCAGGCGTTAAATAGTGCGATTCTTATTTTCCTCGTAACGATTTCCGGTGACGCGATGGAGAAGGTTATCTTTTGGACGATGGGCACACTGGCTAATCGAGATTGGATCGATGTTCTTGTGCTGTTGCCGGTTTTCCTGCTCGGCTCATTTTATCTGTTGACGCAGGTACGCGAGCTGAATGTGATGTCGCTTGGAGAACGGGCGGCAACGCATCTTGGCATGAATGTCGAGCGGAAAAAAATTGCAATACTGGTCATTGCTTCTTTCATGGCTGCGACTGCCGTTTCAATCGTTGGTATTATCGGCTTTGTTGGCTTGATTATTCCTCATTTGATGCGCCTCTTAACGGGGCCTAATCATCGTGTTCTTGTTCCGGTTTCGATCTTGGCGGGAGCAATCTTTATGCTGCTTACCGATACTTTAGCGCGCACAATTGTACCGGCGCGTGAGTTACCGATCGGTGTCTTGACCGCCTTTATCGGTGCGCCTGTCTTTGCATATTTCTTGCGAAAAACTCTAAGGGGGCGTAGCTGATGAACGAGAAAGTAAACGGACAGCCGAATGCCGGTAAAAGCAAGATACTTGATGCTCGCAATATTAGTTTCTCTTACGACAAGGAGCGCCTTGTCCTTAATGATATAACGCTTGACCTCTATGCCGGCGAGAGTTTCGGTATTATCGGTCCGAATGGCTGTGGTAAAACGACGTTACTCAAAATCCTAACCGGCATCCTACCATTAGGACAGGGAACGGTTGAATTATATGGTCGCCCACTCCGTGAATATAACAAAAAACAGCTCGCAAAGCTGGTTGGCGTCGTCGAGCAAGAAGGGATGCGCGAACAGATTTTTACCGTCGAAGAGGTGGTGGCGATGGGTCGCTATCCGTGGCTGAAGCGGTTTAGCAACTTAACCGAGTATGATTATCAGATTATAACGGAGGCGCTTGCAACTTTTGAATTGTGGGAGCGTCGCGAACAAAGCGTTGCCAGGTTATCCGGTGGAGAGCGGCAACTGGTTTCGCTCGGACGCGTGATGGCACAGAATCCGGAAATTCTTATCTTAGATGAACCTACAACCTATCTTGATATCGGTAATCAACAGCTATTGATGCAACATGTTCGTAGCTGGCAACGCGATAAGAATTTGACGATTATAATGGTGCTGCATGATTTGAATCTGGTTGCTCAGTTTTGCGATCGTCTGCTGCTTTTGAATCAGCAAGGGGAGATTGCCGCAAGCGGCACAGTTAATGAGGTTCTCACTGCAGCTAACCTTGAGGTTGCTTATGGAATTTCACCAATCTTGATTAAGCATCCAAAGACCGGAGTACCGCAGATACTTGTCTAGAAAACATTCAATTTTCCCTTCGTCTATGGTATATTTAGAAAGAAGGGAGATATTAGATGAAACTTACGAATTTTGAACCCGATCTTTACGCTACAACAATTTACGAATTAAATTATGACCAATTAAAAGACGCGGGAATTACCGCTTACCTATTCGATTTAGATAATACTCTGGTTAAAGCGAATCATGAAGTTCGCCCGCCTGAGTTATTGCAGTTACTTAGAGACTTAGAGGCCAAGGGGATTGATTTTCTTATTCTTTCAAACAATAGCCACAAGCGTGTGGCTGCTTTTGCGGAACCGCTGGATATTCTCTATGTGCCACGGGCGGCGAAACCTTTTGCTTACTCTTATCGCAAAGCTTTAGCGATGCTTGGCACCAAACCGGAGGAGACGGCGATGGTTGGTGATCAACGCGTAACCGATATTCAGGGCGGAAATCGTGCCGGACTTTTTACAATCCTTGTTGAACCTATTTCCGAGAGTGAATCTGTGCCGACAAAAATTAATCGTTTTTTCGAGCAATTTATTATAAAAAAACTTAAAAAACATGGTATCTATAAACGGGAGGAGAAAAGATGACCGGACGAGCCTGTCAGGGTTGCGGGGCACCGATACAAAAGGATTCGATTGCCGGCGACAAACCGCTTTGTGAACGTTGCTTTCGCATAAAGCATTATAATGAGGCGCTGCCGACTGACCTTGCTGCAGCTGAATTTACGCAAATGATTAACAGAATCAATTTTCATGATTCTGTTGTTCTGCATATTGTTGACCTTTTTGATTTAGCGGGGTCTTTGGTGACCACACTTCCGCGTTATATAGCGGGTAATCGTTTCGTGGTTATTGCCAACAAAATAGACCTATTCGGTCGTGACTTAGGACACGATCGGGTCCGAAACTGGCTGGCTGAATACCTAAAAAAAGCCGGACTTAAGCCGGAGAAGATTTTTTTAATGAGCGCTCATAAAGGGCTTTATTTGGATGAGATAATTAAATTTATCGACGAAAAATGTCGAAATAAAGAGATTTATGTAATCGGTGCTACCAATGTCGGCAAATCAACCTTTATCAACCAACTGCTAAAGCGGATGAACATCCAAGGAGGCGAGATCACTACTTCTCATTTCCCGGGAACTACGCTTGATTTGATTAAGTTGCCAATCGATAATGATAGTTACATTATCGATACTCCGGGCCTAATCTTGCAGGATCGTTACAGCGATTTTCTCGGTGCTGAATCTTTGCAAACAATCACACCGAGAACGGCGATTAAACCTGCTGTCTATCAGTTAAGCGGTGAACAAGCACTGTTCTTAGGCGGTTTAGCTCGCGTTGACCAGCTAAGTTCGGGGCGAAACTCCTTTGTCGTGTATCGTGCGAATTCTCTAAAGATTCACCGAACGAAATTGGTGAATGCTGACGAATTATATCAGAAACATTTAGGCGAGATGCTCTCGCCACCGCAAACAGACGAAGTCGAACGTTTTAGCAATATCGTACGCCATTGCTTTAGCTATAACGGGAAAAATAAAATTGACATTGTAATCTCCGGTTTGGGCTTTGTCACTATTAGTGGTGAACGGGCAGAGATTGCTGTTCATGTGCCGGCAGGAATCGCAGTTGAAATACGGAAATCGCTGATTTAGCAAGTGCGCAAGCTTGATGTTTAACACGAGACAGCATAAAGGAGCAGACCACATAAAGGAGCAGACCAAATGATTAATAACGATATAAAAATAATTGGACTAATCGGTAATCCGGTTAAACATTCGAAGTCACCGCAGATGCACAATGCGCTTTTTGCTAAGCTGAATCTGAAATATGAGTATCTGGCTTTTAATGTTGCCGCAGGTGAATTAGAGCGTGCGGTTGCGGGGCTAAAGGCACTGAATTTTGCCGGTGCGAATGTAACGGTTCCACACAAGGTAGCTATTATTCCTTATCTTGATGCAATTTCGCCCGAGGTAGTCGCGATTGGTGCGGTTAATACAGTGGTTAACAAAGATGGACGTTTGGTTGGTTACAACACCGACGGTGCGGGATATTTGCAATCGTTGCTAACAGAAACGGGGATTTCTCTCGCTGACAAAAGTGTGCTAATCCTTGGCGCCGGTGGAGCGACACGTGCTATTGCCTATACGCTTGCACAGGAGCCGCTTGCCGAGCTAACAATATTGAACCGCAATCTCGACAAAGCGGCAGCGATAGCAAATAATTTAAGCGTGAATTTTCCGACAAAAATTGCTATAATTGATGAAATAAACAACTTTGTGGCGGAGGCAGATATTATTATCAATACGACAACGGTGGGTATGAGTCCGCACATTAATCAGACGCTTGTTCCGCAGGAGTTAATCCATGCAGGACAGCTGGTAAGCGACATCGTGTATAATCCGTTGGAAACGCGGCTTTTACGCGAAGCGGCTGAGCAGGGTGCGAAGACACATAGTGGGCTCGGGATGTTTATTAATCAGGGTGCGATTGCTTTTGAGAAGTGGACCGGCATAACGCCTGATACTGACTTTATGCGCGAAACAGTACTGGCGGCCTTAGCAGAAAATGAAGACGACTAGAAATAAGTCGATTAGAGAATAATGAAGACGACTGAATTATAAGGATGATTGACTTGAAAAAACGTGTTGGCATAATCGGTGGAACTTTTGACCCTGTACACATGGGGCATCTGGTAGCGGCTGATCAAGTGTTGTTCTATAATCAACTGGATGAGGTCTGGTTCATGCCTGCCTACCTACCGCCACATAAGACTGACCAACCAATCATGCCTTATCAACACCGTGTCGCGATGCTTGAATTAGCGGCAGAACTTAAACCTGAATACAAAGTTTGTACGATTGAGTCCGAGCGTGAGACGCCGTCCTATACATATGAAACGATGATTGAGCTACAGAAGCAGTATCCTGAATTTTATTTCAGTTTTATCATCGGCGCCGATATCTTTAGCACCCTTACAAAGTGGCATCGCATCAACGAATTGATCGAGATCGTTGATTTTATCGGACTGGATCGCATTTCTTGCGATGAATGGCGAAAAGAGAGTGAATCAGCACAAGCTCAGCTGGCGACAGACGAACGGTCAATACTCAGCCGAGTTCGCATGACACCGATGCCGCAGTTAGAAATTTCATCATCGCTGATTCGTGAATATGTTCGCGACGGTCGCGGCTTAAGCTTTTTAGTGCCGGACGCCGTTGAAAAATATATTAAGGAGTATCAGCTGTATGTGGAGGCAGATTGATTTTCTGAAAGAAAAACTGCTAACCAGGGTTAGTGAAAAAAGATATCTACATTCGCTGGAAGTTGCTAACTATGCAGTCGAATTAGCGAAGCGCTTTAATGCTGACCCGGTTAAGGCTGAAGCGATAGGCATCTTACATGACTACTGTAAGGATTGGGAAAGCGCGGCGTTAGCTGAATTTATCAAGACGCACTCAGAACTGCCGAACGACTTATTGGAACACAATGAAGAACTCTGGCATGGGCCTGTTGCTTCGATTGTAATCCAAGACGAGCTTGAGATAACCGATCGGGAAATAATTAGTGCGGTTCGCTATCATACGACCGGACGCGTGCAGATGTCTGATCAGGAGAAAATAATCTGCTTGGCTGACTATATCGAGCCGAATCGCAACTTTGATGGTGTAGAGCAGATTCGCCTGTTGGCGGAACACGACTTAAATCTTGCGACGTTGGCAGTCTTTGATGGGGCGATTAATTTTTTATTGAAGAAGAAATCACGAATTTACCCGCTGACCTTGGAAGCGCGCAACTATCTGCTATCAGAGATTGAACAGGAGCAGGATGGGAATACTAAAACAAATAATTGGAGGAGATTAGATGAGTTTAGAAATAGCTGAGATAGCGAAATTAGCGGCAACGGCGGCGATTGACAAGAAAGCAATAGATACAGTTATTTTAGATATAAAAGATATTTCTTTGATAGCGGATTTTTTTATTATCTGCAGTGGTAATTCTGAGGTACAGGTGCAAGCAATTGCGACAGAAATCAAAGATGTAATGAACAAACAAGGCGTTGAAGTGCGCGGAATGGTGGGATTGCGTCATGCCCGTTGGGTTTTGATTGACCTTGGTGACGTAGTAGTGCATATTTTCCACCGAGAAGATCGCGCTTTTTATAATTTAGAGCGACTCTGGGCAGATGCGCCGAGAGTTAGTGTAGAGGAGTTAGTCTAATGGCACTGGAAACCGGCATCTATCATAGTCTGCGGGTGGCGCGTCAGGTTGACTTTGGCTACTTTCTGACAGATGAGTATGAGGATGTTCTGTTACATGAATCTGAGCTGGCGGGAGAGACGCCAATCGTTGGTGAGATGATTACCGTCTTTTTGTATAACGATCACAAAGGACGGGCAGCTGCAACGCTTGAACGGCCATTCCTCGAGTTTGATGATTACGCACTACTTGAAGTGATGGACTATTCGCCGCGGATGGGATTTTTTCTTGAAAATGGAATCAGCAAACAACTGCTGTTACCGATCGATCAACTACCGACAGATCGTGACCGGTGGCCACGAAGCAATGAGCGTTATCGCGTATTGGCCAAGATGACTTTTGATAAGCAAGGTCGCATGTTGGCTGCTCTTGTTAGTGAAGAATCGGAGATTGATGAGTTTTTAGCTAAACGAGAAACGATTGAATTGCCGGATAGTCGCAAAGATTTTTATAATGGCGTAGTAATTAAGTTGATGAGCATCGGTGTGATGGTTTATTTACCTGATTATAACCAGTTGGGCTTCTTACATATTAGTGAGCAGACGCATATACCACGACTGGGTGAAAAGATTTCAGTGCGGGTTAGCTACACTCGTGAGGATGGACGAATCAATCTTTCGATGAAACAGGTGCGTGAAGTTAGCCGGTTAGAGGATGCAGATTTGATTTTGAATTTCCTGCAAGAACGTGGTGGTGCTATGCCGTATTCAGACAATACATCACCGGAAATCATTAAACAAAAATTTAAGTTAAGCAAGGCAGCCTTTAAGCGCGCCCTTGGTAAATTGATGAGTGAACGAGTTATTTATCAGCAAGACGGCTGGACTTATATGACAGACCGCAACTCAACAGACCGCAATTAGGAGGAGAATTAATGGAAAAGAATTACCGACCGGTAGAAATTGAAGAAAAATGGCAAAAAATCTGGGAAGAGCAGAATCTTTTTAAAACTGATGTGGATCCGGGCAAACCAAAGTTCTATGCGCTGGAGCAGTTCCCTTATCCATCAGGCGACGGTTTACATATGGGGCACCTGCGTGTCTATACGATTGGTGATGTAATCGCTCGTTTTAAAACGATGAACGGTTATCGCGTCCTCCACCCGATGGGCGCAGATTCCTTTGGTTTACCGGCGGAAAATGCGGCGATTCAGCGCGGTGCAAAGCCTGCTGAATGGACTAACCGCAATATGGAGAAGATTATTAGCGAGCAGAAACGCCTTGGCACTTCCTACGATTGGGAGCGCTACGTTGGCACAAGTCTGCCCGAATATTATAAATTTACCCAGTGGCTGTTCCTGTTGTTTTATGAGCGCGGTCTCGCCTACAAAAAAGAAGCGGCAGTTAACTGGTGCCCGAGCTGTAACACAGTGCTTGCCAACGAACAGGTTGAAGACGGTCGGTGCTGGCGGTGTTCAAGTGAAGTTTCTAAACGCAAACTTAGCCAGTGGTTCTTTAAAATTACCGATTATGCTGAACGTCTGCTTAATGATTTGGATAACCTGCCCGGTTGGCCGGACAAGGTTAAAATGATGCAACGCAACTGGATTGGTAAGAGTGTAGGTGCTGAGGTTGTATTTACAGTACCGGAATTAAATGATGCCAAAATCCCGGTTTTTACAACGCGTCCGGACACGCTTTATGGTGTAACCTATATGGTAATTGCACCGGAGCATCCGCTAGTTCCCGAACTAATCAAGGGAAAAGAGAACGAAGCGACAATTGAAAAATTTATCAGTGAACTTGCGAAGTCAAGCGAAATCGAGCGCACCTCAACTGAAGCGGAGAAGGTAGGTTTTCCAACGGGTAGCTATGCTAAACATCCGCTGACCGGTGAGCAGGTTCCGATCTGGGTTGCTAACTATGTGTTGGTTGACTACGGGACCGGAGCTGTAATGGGCGTTCCTGCCCATGATGAGCGTGACTTTGAGTTTGCAAGAAAATATAATTTACCGATCAAAATCGTTATTGCACCGATAGATCAACCGGAATATAAAGATTTGGACGGAGCAGATCTTAAGGAAGCATTCGTTGAAGACGGAATTCAAGTTAATTCTCATCGGTTCGATGGTATGAATAATCGTGAGGCTTTGCCACTCTTTAGTGAACACCTTGAAGAAATCGGCAAAGGTAAAGCTAACGTTAATTACCGCCTGCGCGACTGGTTGATATCCCGCCAGCGCTATTGGGGGGCGCCGATTCCGATAATTTATTGTGAGAAGTGTGGTATGTTGCCGGTTCCGCTGAGTGAATTGCCGGTTGTTTTGCCGGAGGATGTAACCTTTGATGGTAAGACGAATCCGCTGACAACATCTAATTCTTTTGTCAATACGACTTGTCATAAGTGCGGTGGAGCGGCGAAACGGGAAACTGATACGATGGATACCTTTATCGATTCTTCCTGGTATTATTATCGCTTTATTAGTCCGAATTACCAAGATGGACCGTTTGAGTCGCGCAAGGTGAACGACTGGATGCCTGTTGACGAATATGTTGGCGGTGTTGAGCATGCAGTTTTGCATTTACTATATTCGCGTTTTTTCACCAAGGTGCTTTATGATGCCGGTTTGGTTGGCTTCGAGGAACCGTTTAAGTCTCTGTTAACGCAGGGTATGGTTATTAAGGATGGCGCCAAAATGTCAAAATCAAAGGGTAATGTTGTGAGCCCGAATGAGATTTTTGCGAAGTATGGTGCCGATACGGCGCGTCTGTTTATCCTATTTGCAGCGCCGCCTGATCGTGATCTTGACTGGACGGATGCCGGGGTTGAGGGAAGTTTTCGCTTCCTAAACCGTGTCTGGCGCGCAGTGGAGAGCAATTTGGAAAGTCTCCGAGCATACCAAGCCGGCGATAGAGACATTGTAGAGACTGAACTTTCGGAAGAAGATAAAGAGCTTCGCCGCGTTTTGCATCTTACAATTAAACGAGCAACTACCGATATTGCTGAGCGAAGCAACTTTAACACAGCAATTAGTGCGGTGATGGAGCTGGTTAATAAAATATATAGCAGTTCTGATAAAGTTAGCAAGACGCTGTTAGCGGAGTCATTGCGCACGGTTATAGTACTATTGTCACCGATGACACCGCATATTTCCGAGGAATTGTGGCAATTGATTGGCGGCAAGGCGTCAATCTATCATGAGCCTTGGCCAAGTTATCAAGAGGAATATTTGGTACTTGATGAAGTTGAACTTGCTGTTCAGGTTAATGGTAAGCTTCGTGGTAAGTTAGTAGTGCCGACTGCGGCAACGAAGGAAGAAATTGAACAATTAGTGTTAGCGGCAACACAACTTGCGGAGTGGACTGCCGGCAAAGAAATTAAGAGAGTTATTACAGTCCCTAAAAAGTTAGTTAACATCGTTGTTGGCTAAACCGGTGGCTAACCCGGTGGGCAAAAATATAACAGCTAGCAAAGATTACTGAGGCTTACTGAAATTTTCAACGATTGGTGTTAGATATTCTTGTACATCCTTGGAGTTGACAATCTTTTCACCAATCATTTCAAGCACCGTCTTGGTGTCCGGGTAATCCTCAGGAATCTTTAATGTCTCATAGAATTCAGCTTTAGATAAATCATAGGCTGCGATTATTTCGCGAATACTGTGCGTTCCTCTGCGGCTCGCGTCAATTCCTTTACCGGAAATTGCTATTAAATCCTCATACCCGAGTTCTTTAACAACAGGGGCATCAAGAGTCATGTTAGGAAATAGCCCACCTACATAAGCGCCGTAAAATCCGCTTGCAAGCAACACAAGTATTATGAAGCCGTAGAAAAACTTAAGCTTGCTCATTAACCTCTTCCTTTTCTGTCCAAAGCCTTTTCAGGAATGCTTTTTTCTTTTTCAGATTATACAAATCTTTTGGGAAGTACTCTAAATCAAGTGCTCCGTCTTGATTACAAGTGTCCATACAGTTCAAACAGTGGTTGCAGTCGATTGCATCAATCTTTCCATCCTGTGCAACGATATCGATGTTCATTGGACAACTGCGTTCGCACAATCCACAACTGGTACATGCGGCATCGTTTTTGACAATCCGTAGCGGACTTGCTGTTCCGATTAGGTTGATAGTTGCTCCCATTGGGCAGAGATATTTGCAGAATGGACGAGTAATAAAGAGCGACAGCACGATAAAAAAGATTAGCATCAAGAGTGCAAAGTTAACCTGCTTTGTAGTAATTTTCATAATAGCGACTATAATGTCGTAGTCACGAATTACCAGTGTTGCCGAGAACCAGGTTGCGATTATAATCACAGGCAATAAAATATATTTGATTACGCGCATCTGTTTGTCAAATGCATGCAGACCCTCGCGATTTTTTCGTAATGCACTGCGGTATTTGCGGTTAATCTGTTTGATTCCGGGAATCTTGCCGATTAGATTGCCTATTTTGCGAATTAACTCTTGCATTGCACCGAGTGGGCAAATCCAACCGCAGAAACCACCACGGAAAAGCAGTGTAATCAACACAACCAGTCCGAATAGAACAAGGTTGGTCATGTTGGTATTGCGTAAAAACTCACCCTTCGTTGCGAAGGAAAACAGTGTTTCTAAACCGCCAAATGGGCAGTACTCCTCAAGGTTTCGATCAAAATGGAATAGATGATGTCTTAATATATTTGCGATAAAAATCAGGACAATCGCCTGAGTTATAATTCGATAGGTACGAATTTGCTTGTACCATGGAACATGATGTGGAGATTTAGTTTTGGCCAAGATTATACCTTCTTTCAGTCTATAAAATAAATTAGCCGTAGCTACAATTGAAACTTATATTAAGTCATATTGTAGAATAAACAATTGCGAAATTCTTTAACTTTGAGCAATTTAACAGAAGTTATTTCTGTTTTGCTTTTTCCTCTTTTTCCTTCTTGGCGTAGGCATCCATTATTGGTGACATATAATCATGGATGTCTTTCTGCGACAGTTCACCGCGACGTACCTTTGCAATAATTAGTTCACCGTCATCTTGATAGTCGAGCGGAAGCTTGATTGCAGTCAAGAATTCTTCTCGATCAAGATCATATTTCTCAATCAGCTGTGTAATTGTTGATTTACCGCCGGGTTCTTGACCGCCAACACCGCCGGTTTTTGGTCGATCAGGGTCATTCATCAGCGTTAGCATTGTCATCGCATAAAGCCCGAACACCAGTATTCCCAAGATAAAGAAACCTATTAAAAATTTAAAATTCCCTAATTTATTCATTCGCCCCTCATATCCTTTTACTTAATTTAGAAATAATACCGATAATTTACAAATATTTAACAATATATGTTAAAATATAGAAGTCAAAGCTTATAGTTGATTTTATACTATTTAGAGATAAGGTGCACACTTATCGTAACACTTTCTAGAAAAGTTCATATTTATCAACTGTGGTTGATTGGAGGGGTTTAATTGTTTTTGGTTGGCAAGTGGAAGTATGTAGTTGTAGCTGTTGGTGTAGTTTTTGTTGTAATTGTGGTCGGGATTGGGGGATTCAAATTGCTTCAGAAGCCGGACATGCCCGAGTTTCAATCGCTCGCATCGAACGATCTTAGCAAAGGGGTGCAGGTGATAGACTCGGATGTAGATGGAGCAGGTGCGAGTGGAACTATTGTGAGTGGAGCAGGTGGAGCAGGCATTACGAGCGGCTCGGATGCTGACGGAGCGGAGGTCGCAGAATCGCCGCAAGTGTTGGTCGATATCAAAGGTGCAGTGGTTAACCCCGGTGTCTATCAGCTAAACGCGAATGCACGTGTAATCGATGTAATAGTGCTGGCAGGCGGATTACTTGCTGAGGCCGATACGATGCAAATCAACTTGGCGAGCACGATCTATGATGCGATGGCGATTATTATTCCGAAGAAGGGTGAAATCGTGCGCGTGCCTGTCGGCACCGAAGATGTGAGCGGAAGCACTGGAATTGGCGCTACACAGCCGGCTAAAATTAACATTAATACCGCTTCGCTCAGCCAG
The DNA here is from genome assembly GCA_964637775.1 of uncultured Caryophanales bacterium. Classification (GTDB taxonomy): domain Bacteria; phylum Bacillota; class Bacilli; order Tepidibacillales; family Tepidibacillaceae; genus CAYZPB01. Next base: position 105,839 of record CAZWWX010000004.1, on the reverse strand, counting down.
TTGATGAGTCTATCAGGAATCGGAGAAGTAAAAGCACGTGAGATTATCAGCTATCGCGAACGGGTTGGTGGGTTCGGAAAAATCGAGGATTTGATGCGTGTATCGGGGATTGGCAGTGTCACTTTTGCGAAAATTAAAGATTTTATTATGATTTAGGTGCAAATATGGTTGGTAAATACGATATAATAAACAATAGAAAATAGTAGCGAGCTGGAGGGATCTGAGGTGGAGGTAGTTAAGCGCAAGAGTTGGGATGAATATTTCATGCAATTAACTTTTAATGTGGCTGAGCGGGCAACCTGTCCGCGACGACATGTGGGTGCGATTTTGGTGAAGGATAAGAAACTGATGGGAACAGGTTATAATGGTAGTCCGTCGGGAGTTGCTGATTGTCTGGAGCAAGGTTGTATGATGGAGTATTTTGAGGAGAACGGTGAGCAGAAAGAACGCTGTATTCGCACAATTCATGCGGAAGTTAACTTGATGCTGTTTACTGATCGTAACGATCGTGAGGGGGCGACAGTGTATTCGACCGATTCACCTTGTTATAATTGCGCAAAGATGCTGGCAAACAGCGGCATCGTTGAGGTTGTATTTGAGTGCATTTATGAGAAGGACCATCCGAAAGTTTCGCAACTATTTGAAGAGGCTGGCATAATCTATCGTCAATATATTAGACAACAAGACTAGTGTAGCATGGTGTTAAGCGCTGACGAGCAAGACCGGTGCAATGATGCGGTGTAGAAAAATTTAAAATGACGTGGGTAATCAAACTGTCAGTGGTAGAAAGGTAAGGTGATGTAATGGTTGACGCCAGATTTAATATGGAGGGAACCGAACTAACTGACGAAGAGAGAAGAACGATTTCACTGGAGCGAGCCGATGAGCTCAAAAGACAGATTACCGACTATCTGGAAGTTAAGGATAGCATTCCGTCTGGTCTTTCACAAAAGAGAATGATAGAGCTTAGAAAAGAGCAGATATTAGAGCTATTACAAGGAACCGAGGCGGATTGGCGCGATTGGAAATGGCAACTACGGAACCGAATAACGAGCGTCGAGCAATTAGCTAAGCTTTTTGCGATAACGGAGGAAGAAAAGGCTGCAATCAGAGAGGTTGAACAGAAATACCGCTGGGCAATCTCGCCTTATTATCTGAGCCTAATCGACCCCGACAACCCCTTAGATGCGGTGCGCCTGCAGGCGATACCGATGCTGGCTGAGGTGACAGATATTTATGGAGAAGATGACCCGATGGGTGAAGCTCTGACTTCACCTGTGCCTTTTGTTACGCGGAGATATCCGGATCGGCTAATCATCTATGTAACCAATCAATGTGGGATGTATTGCAGACATTGCCAGCGCCGACGTAATATTGGCGAGGTTGATGTTGGTACGCCGAAGGCAGCCTTGCGAGAGGCAATCGCCTATGTGGCGGATAATCCTGAAATTCGCGATGTGTTGCTAACCGGTGGCGATGCCTTTATGATTAGTGACGAAATGATTGAATGGATTCTGCAAGAGTTGCGGAAGATTCCGCATGTGGAGATTATTCGCTTTGGCACGCGGACGCCGGTAACACTGCCGCAACGGGTAACACCGGAGCTCTGCGCAATCCTTGAAAAATATCACCCAATTTACGTAAATACTCAGTTCAACCACCCTCAAGAAATCACTGAGGAGGCGGCTCGCGCTTGCGACCTGTTGACTCGTGCCGGTGTGCCACTCGGCAACCAATCAGTTCTCCTAAATGGGATTAACAACGATAAGCATGTGATGAAAAAATTGAATCAGGATTTATTGCGGATTCGCGTGCGGCCTTATTATATTTTCCATGCCAAAAGTGTTTCCGGAACGACGCATTTTAATGTTCGGATTGAAGAAGGGCTTGCAATCATGGAGAGCCTGCGCGGTTATACCTCGGGGCTTGCGATACCGACCTATATTATCAATGCGCCGCAGGGATACGGAAAGACGCCGATCCTGCCGAGCTACTTGATTTCGCAGAGTAAGGATGAAATCATGATTAGGACTTGGGAAGGGCGCTGCATTAATTACCCGAATGCGGGACCTGAAGGAGAGTAAGGTGATTGGGTAAGGAAAGTTTTTCTCAAATAAAAAAGGAAATGACGAAATTATCTCGAATATATAAGTATGGAGATAATACGCCGCTATCCGTTATTATTTATTGGGGTCGCTTGGTTAATTGGTTTAATAATTAGTGAGATGATAGTGCAGGCATGGCTGATAGCCGTGCCTGCATTTGTGATAGGAACGGCGCTTGTCGCCGGTTCCTACCGCGTGTTTAGCGCGCGATCCATCCGCTGGTTGGTGTTGCTACTGTGCGGTTTCTTGTTGTTGGGAATCGCGCGCGATCAGCAATATAACCTGACGCATAACTCGGAATTGCACGAGCTGCGAGCAACCACCGGGGTGGTGGGGCTGCGCGGATACATTGATACGGAGCCGGTAAGGGATGGGGATTTGCTGAAGTTTATGATGCGACCGGTGGGGGTGAGCTGGGCTGCGGGCGCTGAGCAGCCACTCGCGACGAAGAAGCGGGTGCTCGTGCACCTGTATTTGCAAGAGGAAGCTGATATTGAGATTGTCAGTGCTTGGGATAGAGGCATGGGGATTCTACTCGAAGGTGAATTCGCTGAGATTAACCTGTCAAGCAACCCCGGACAGTTCGACTATGAAAAATATCTGTCTCGTGAACATGTCTATCATAAAATAGTTGTAATCGGCATTGATGGCGTGAGACTCTCGGCAAGTTCGGCGGCGGATTATCGTCTGAACCATATTAGACAGACACTTAATAACACCTTTGAAAGGCTATTTACCGAGGCGGAGAGTGGATTTCTCAAGTCAATTTTGCTTGGCGAATCGGGTGATATTCCTGCCGACTTGCGTGATAGCTTTGCGATAACCGGACTAAGTCATATTTTGGCGATTTCCGGATTGCATTTATCGATTATTACTTTCTTACTATTTTCGCTTCTGCAGCGAATGCGCATGACACGCGAAAATGCTGCTGCAACAGTGATGCTCGTCCTCGTAATTTATTTGATAATAATCGGTTTACGCCCGTCAGTCGTGCGGGCGACGATTATGAGCATGTTGATGCTTTACGGCATTATTTATCGGAACCGGATTCGGTCGCTGCAGACGATTGGTGTTGCGCTAGTCGTCATGACGCTCTACAATCCACTGTGGATTTATAATGTTGGATTTCAGTTATCTTTTACGATTACGTTTTTTATTCTGTTTGCGTTTCCTGAGGTTGAACGCATATTGAAGGCCAAACTGCGGTACAAAAGCGCGCAAAACGCAAATACTCATAAAACCCCGTGGCAAAGCAAACTTATCAGCGCGCTCGCACTCGTAGCTACAACTCAGTTGTCCTCATTTCCGATAATTTTTTACAATTTTCATCAATATTCACTAATTGCTTGGCTGGCGAATTTGCTGGTGGTTCCGCTGTTTAGTTCGTTGATTCTACCTTTTGCGCTACTCATCTTAATAGTCGGGACGATTAGCACAACATTAGTGCTGTTTCCGGCAAAGTCAATGTCGGTTCTCCTACAGGCATTGTTTCAATTTATCGAGTGGAGCGCAACTCTGACACCGCTGCATTTCTACGGTAATCTTGCTTCCGGTTTAATCGTTTTTTCATGCTATATCGCTCTGGTTTGGCTAATTTTTCGTCGACAGATCCGAGGTGCTTTTATCAATTTCAAACTGAAGCGCCTAATCTTTCTAACTGAAAAGTTTATCATAATAACCTTATTACTTACACTCATCATTACTGTTGTGCTACCTAATCCGGTTAAGATTACTTTTATCGATGTTGGGCAGGGTGATAGCTGTTTGATTCGCACTTCCAATGGGTCAACGCTCCTAATTGATAGTGGTGGGGCAGTTGATTTTCCTCGCGAGGAGTGGCGCGTGCGTGCTAATCCGTTTGAGGTGGGCAAGAATATTCTCGTTCCCTTTCTCAAATATCAGGGAGTAAAGCGAATTGATTATGCGTTGCTTACCCATGAGGATGCAGATCATCTTAAGGGATTTTTCGCTGTTCTTGATTATGCCCAAATAGGCGCATTTATTGCTGAAGCCGGTTTTCCGCGGACGGAGCTGGGCAACCAATTAGCCGCAAAATTAATTGAGAAAAAAGTACCCATCTATCAAGTGACCGATGCGATGAGTTTTCGTTTAGATAAGAGTAGTCAATTCACATTATTACCTGTAGATGTTTCGTATTCGTCTAAGGAGAACGACCATAGTTTTGTTATGCTCGCAGATTTATATGGATCGTTAATTTTCTTTGCTGCGGATATTGAACAAGCAGGCGAGGAGTTTCTCTTAAACGAATATATGCTTCCGCAGGTGGATTTCTTAAAGGTTGGTCATCACGGAAGTAATACTTCGACCACTGAAAAATGGCTTACCCGACTGAGTCCAAAAAATGCTATAATATCGGTAGGTTTAAATAATCGGTACAAACATCCGGCGCCGGATGTTGTGGCGCGTCTCGCAATTTTCGGGGCGGAAATCTGGCGGACGGATGAGATGGGTGCGGTGAGTGTAACTATTTTGCCGAGAAAAGTCGAAATTTCTGGTAACCGTGCATCCGGAACTAACCGTGCATTTGGCAGTTGAGGCGCAACTTGTTGAAACATTTTCAAAAGGTGAGGCGTCTATTGAGAAAGGAGCAGGCAAGGTGGAGCGACTTGAAGAACGCGAAGAGCAACGGGCACGTGGCGAACAGCAAGCACGTGGCGAACAGCAAGCACGTGAAGCGGAGAGAGCTGAAGAAACGCGTTTGATTCGTCTTGCTAAGGACGGGAATCAGGCGGCGATGGTTGAACTTTTGCAAAAGGTTGAACGGTCAATTTACAATACAGCTCTTTACTACATGAAGAATGAGCACGATGCCAGAGATATTGCCCAAGAGGCGATGATTCGCATCTATACTAAGCTTGATACATTTAAGGAGCAGGCGCAGTTTAAGACATGGACGCAACGGATTACGATCAATCTTTGCAAGGATAAGTTTCGAAGTATGAAGGAAGCCATGTCAATCGAGGGGACAGAGTTAGAGATTGAAGCGAGTTCCGACCTCGAACATGAGATTACGAACAAACTTGTTGCCGAAGATTTAATTGAGTTAATTAATGCGCTTCCGGAGACGATGCGCGATGTGATGATTATGCGTTATGTACAGGAGTTCTCTTATAATGAGATCTCCGAGGCGCTTGATGTACCGCTGAATACAGTGAAATCGCACCTTTTCCGGGGGCGTGAAAAAATATATGAAGAGTATTATCGAGGAGGTGGAGCAAAGTGAGCGAGCATATATTATCTAATTCGACAGGATGCGATACTTTTAAAGACCTGATTCAGCAGGAACTTGATGCTGCGCTTAGCAGCGATGAGCGAGAGCGACTTGCGCTTCATCTTGATAGGTGTGCGAGTTGCGAAGAATATCGTGAGAAGCTGATCAAGCTTGAACTCGGACTTGCTCACATCACCATTGATGGTCCACAGGCAACGACCGCAAAACTTAATCTGATAGAGGGTATAATGCCTGATCTTGAGAGAATCGCTACTACAAGAGCTGAAAATGCACGTCGCAAAGGAGTTGCTGAAAACGAAAAAGGTTTCGGCCGGTTTGGTCGCTTAGGCCAACAAACTTGGTTCCGCAGATACGGTATGGCTATCGCAGCGGCAATTGTGTTGATGATTCCTGCGGGAGTGATTCTTAGCGATAACTTGGGAGGTAGTAATATGGAAATGGATACTTTTAGTGCGAGATTAGGTATGAAAAGCGCACCACCTGAGAGTCCTGCTGTGGAATCAAGTATGGGACTTCAGGGTGCTGATGTTGACCGGTATGCTACCGGCGGAACGATGCCTCCTGATCAGGGACGTGTCTCTGATTATACGGTGCGTGAAACAGGCAATGAGCTTACTGTCTATAATTTGGGTAACGAGGTGTTCCGCACAGCCGGTTGGTTAGATGGTGTGCGGGTGGACTATCAGTTACTTGCTGATGATATAATGATTTACAGACTTTTCTCTGAAGATGGTAAGCTTTTAGCAAGCTATACTGTTGATTTAGTAACGCAGACGGTTGAACAGATAAATGAGGCGGATACTGAAATAGAATTGAGGTAACCACATTGGAGCGACGAATCTATCTTTTCTATGGTACAGAGAGTTATCTGATTCAGGACGAAATTAAAAAACTAAGCAATCAATTGATCCCGGCGGATGACCGCGACCTGAATCTAATCAATTACGACCTTGATCAGATTGCGATCGAGGCGATTATAGAAGAGGCGGAGACGCCACCCTTCATGTCAGCACACAAGCTGATTGTTGTTAAGGGTGGTGCGCTTTTTACTGCACAAAAGTTGGCGAAAGCGGTTGAACATAATATTGCTGAATTGGAACGCTATCTGGCGGATCCGGTCGAGTATAGTACGCTGATTTTTGCCGTTGACTACGAAAAGTTAGATGAGCGGCGCCGAATCGTTAAGCAAATGCGAGATAGCGCTGTTGTCCGCGAGTTCGCACCACTCAATGATTATCTGCTGTTGGCGTGGGTGGTGAAGAAGGCAGAGCTTGCGGGTGCAGAGATTGGCGGGGATGCAGCGCAACTTTTGGTGCAGAAGTTAGGTAAGGATCTGCAACTGTTGGAACAAGAAATTGAGAAGTTAGCGCTGTATGTTGGTAGCGGTGGAGAGATTACGGAGGCAATCGTTGCGGAGTTGACGGTGCGGCAGCTGGAAGAAAATATTTTCTTGCTCGTTGACGCTGTGGCGAACCTGCGAATGGAAGAGGGCTTCCAGTTACTCTATGATCTCCTGAAGAATAAAGAAGAACCGGTGAAAATTTTGGCGCTTATGGCGCGGCAGTTTCGGATAATATTGTTAGCCAAAGAGGCGGCGCGAACCGGTTACTCGGAGCGTGACATTGCGTCTTTGCTCTCGATTCACCCTTATGTTGCTAAGTTGGCGTTGCAGCAGGGAAGGCGTTTTGGTGAAGAGCAGTTGCAGAGGATTTTAATGAAGCTGGCTGAACTTGATTATGAAATTAAGTCAGGGCGGATTGATAAGGTGTTGGCAGTTGAAATGTTCATGTTTTATGTAAATAAATAGTTTTAGTTAGTATAAATAGCCATAATTTAATTTTCTCGCGTCTCTTGGCAAGCCAAAGGCCGCAGAAAATTAAATTATGGCTATTTTTTAAAATAAAGCTCAGGCTATTTATTTATATCCATAAAACATGAATATGTTCAATTAGTGGTAGGCGCGTCTCTTGGCAGGGCAAGCGCGACTCTTGGCAAGGTAAGAGGCGCGGTGAAATTTGAGCACCTGCTATTTTATTTGGTTGATGAAGTATTATATTAGCAATAAAATGTTAAGGAAGGGTATTGACATGCAGAGAAGGGAAATCTATAATATTCTCATATCAAAAATATTTGATATGTATAGCGAGTTGCGCATAAATGACGCACTACATATGAACCGTTCACTACATATGAACAGTTCGCCACGTATGTGCGACGCATTGACGCATTATAGATGTGAGGAGTATTTATAAATGGACTACCAAGCACAAGTTAGAATATTAAAAGCTTTCGCAGATGAAAAGCGTTTACAGATCCTTGGCGAACTTCGCAAAGGTGAACGCTGCGCCTGCGTTTTGCTCGAAGAGATTGATTTAATCCAATCCGGGCTCTCTTATCACATGAAAATATTGGTTGAGTCCGGTGTTGTTAGCGCCCGTCAAGTCGGCAAATGGACTTACTACTCACTGTCTGCAAGGGGCAGCGAATTAGTGTTGAACATGCTGAGCGAGATATTAACTCTCAACCCTGATGCAATTGGAGCAGCCACCGTATGCAGCTACTAAATAACCTCGGTAGCTTTATTCAGAATGAACTACTGGGAATGGACTGGCTCAAACGGTTAATCACCGATATTATTGTGCGGCTCGGCTACGATCCGACGACGCAACTGGCGGGAAGCGTTCATTTCTTTGTCTACGATGTTATTAAAATAACGATTCTACTCTGCACGCTAATTTTCTTGGTTAGCTATGTGCAGACTTTTTTTTCAACTGAGCGTAGCAAAAAGTTGATTGGCAAATCCCGCGGCATCAGCGCTTACATTATTGCGGCACTGCTGGGAACAGTGACACCATTTTGTTCGTGTTCGTCGATTCCGATTTTTATTGGCTTTACAGCGGCAGGCCTACCGCTCGGCGTGACTTTTGCGTTTCTAATTTCATCACCGATGGTTGACCTTGGGTCACTTGTGCTCTTAACCGGAGTCTTTGGTGGCAAGGTTGCGTTTCTCTATGTCCTGTTTGGGTTGGTGATCGCAGTTGTGGGCAGTTACCTAATCGGGCGAGCACGCCTGGAAGGTGAGATTGAGGATTTTATTCGTAATTCGTCTGCTGATGATTTTTCGATGAGAAAGTTGGCGGTGCGGGAAAGGTTAGACTTTGCGCTCTACCAGCTGCGAGTGACGTTTCGCAAGGTTTTTCCGTTTATCCTGTTAGGTGTCGCGATTGGCGCGCTGATTCACAATTGGATACCAGAAAGTTGGGTTGTGAAACTTTTGGGTGGCAATAATCCATGGGGCGTGGTGCTTGCCACGATTGTCGGAGTTCCTATTTATGCTGATATTTTCGGTGTGATTCCGATAGCGGAGGCGCTACTGTATAAAGGAGCACAGTTGGGAACAGTGCTATCATTTATGATGGCGGTAACAACCCTGTCACTACCTTCGCTAATTATGTTGCGGAGAGCGGTTAAGCCGAAGTTGTTAGCAATCTTTGTCGCTATCTGCACCATTGGAATCATACTCGTCGGTTATATTTTTAATGGAATACAAGGACTGCTAATATAGAACATTAAATAGCCACACTATTTTGTCTATATGCACACTCCGGCAATTGGGTAGAATTAGTGAAAATGTGCGAATGTAAACAAATTGAAATAAAATCGTGATAAACTGAACATAAGGAGGAGGAGATGAAATGAAAAACAAAAAAGGTGTTGTTGTGTGGACAGCTCTCGTGTTGATGGGTATGGCTGTGCTGATGAATATTTTCGGTGGTATTGGAACTTCCTGTGTGGCGTTTAACCTTGATAATTACCCGAAATTCAGCATGATTGCGGATTATCAGTGGATGTGGCAGACCTTTGTAATCGTTACGACTCTGATCGGTTTTACTGGACTTGTTGTCTTGGTCCAATTGTTTAAAGGTGGCAAGAATTCATTCCGCTATGCAATTTACATTTTAATCCTTGGTGCAATTGTTGGTGGCATGCACATGTTTGCATCAGCTTCAATTATCGGCAAAGCGGTTCCGGCGAACGTCAAATTTTTCGCGAACGTAGCGGCGCTAATCGTCTTCACGATACTTGCTCTGCCGGGTTTGAAGAAATACCGTGATGTATTTAGTAGCGGCGGCAGCAAAGACAAAAAGACCGGTGCGGGTATCACAGCAATCGTTGCCGGGCTGGTGCTGATTACAATGCCAATCTGGGCGGGTCCTTCACACATGATCGGTGAAGCGAATCTGGTCAATGTGTTAGGCACAGAAATTATGATTATCAGCATTGTTTTGTTTGCGCTGGGAGCTGCTTTGTTAGCGGGACCTGCGCTTGTTGCAAGGCTTAATCATGTTAAGGCAGATTTGGCTACGAAAAAACTTGAATCATAGATAGAATCATAGAAAACTTTGGTGCTCCTTGCAGTTGAGAGAATAAAGGAGTAGGTGTCAATGTTAATCAGTGAGCTTTTCCTCTGGTTTCTATTCTATAGTTTCCTTGGTTGGCTCTATGAATCGGTAGTATGTTCGCTTTGTGAGAAACGGCGATTAATTAATCGAGGATTTCTCTTTGGTCCATACTGCCCAATTTACGGTATTACGATCATGCTTGCACTCTGGCTTCTGTGGAATATCACTAATCTTGCTGCAGTATTTGTGTTGGCGATTGTGATTAGTGGGGCATTTGAGTATTTTTGTTCATTTCTTATGGAAAAAGTTTATAAGCGGAGATGGTGGGACTACACTAACAAAGCCTTTAACCTGAACGGTCGCGTTTATTTGGAAGGTTTGTTAATTTTCGGTACTGCCATCTCTATTTTTAAATTTATTGTGCAACCGGCGTTAATGCGTTTTACCGGAGCGCTTGATAATGACATGGTGGATATGTTGGCTTTGCTATTGGCAGTAGTTTTCGCCAGTGATATTATTGTAACGGTATGGAAAATGCAACGAGGGAAGCGCTTGCAGAGGCAAAGGTAACGGAGGTCATTATGAGAAGAAAAGACAGAGAAATGGACAGAGAATTCGCGCTCAACATCATTGATCAGTCAAGCTATGGTGTTGTCTCGATGATTGATCGGGGCGCTCCTTTTGGGGTTCCGCTTTCAATCGTTAGGAGCGGCGATAATCTGTATTTCCACTCAGCAAAGAGTGGCAGGAAGGTCGCGGCTCTTGCGGAAAACAAGAGTGTGTGCGTGACCTTTGTTGGCAAGGTTAAGATTCCCGAACTTTACACGCAAGAAGAATTAAAGGCGATTGCAGATGACAAGACGCAGCCGGACCTCTTGGGAAGCAATGTTTTCACAACGGAATTTGAGTCGGCGATAGTGGATGGAAAAGTTTACATAGTTACCGATAGCAGCGAGAAGTTGCAAGCCCTGAGGCTTATCTGTGAAAAATATACACCTGACAAAATGGACTACTTTGATGCAGCGGTCAACTCGGGGATAGAGGTTACCGACTTGTACCGGATTGAGATTGAGACGATTACCGGTAAGCGGAAAAAGTTCGATGCCGGCGGGGTAGAGATGAAGTGGGGTAGGAGCGAAGATTTAGAGTTAGATGAGACGAGAATTCTTAATGCTGTGAAAGCTGCTCGCAAAGAAAAACAATATGACCACACTGAAGTCTGGGATCTGATCGAGGTTGAATAATGTATTATCAGGTTAAGTTTAGTGAATCAGCAGTTAAGCAATTACAGAAATAAAAACAAAGGGAGAGCCTAGGCAATGTTGCTTGAGCTCTCCTTTTGTTAATAAGCTTTATTTGTTTTTAAGAAGGAATTTGTGTTGAGGTGTCGAATATATAAGTGAGGGAAGAGTATATAAATCATATACCGTGAATATAATTACCATTTGGGTAATTATATCTTGACTATTATAGAAAAGGACACTACAATTATGGTGATAGAGTATTCTAATAAAAAAGTTAGAGAACTATGTACGGACCATGGTTATGCAAGAAGAAAACTCGGTGCTGAGGATGCCGAGAGCATCTGGTCGATTCTAAAATTTTTAGAAAGTGCGGAAAGTTTAAAGGATCTAAGTATTTTTAAAAAAAATAACTTACATAAACTGACTGGTGATAGAAAAGGTCAATTCGCATTGAATTTACGGAAAAAGTCTGGTCGCAGATTAATTTTTGTTCCATTCCCACCTTTAAACACTGAGGAAGAGAAATTAGATATTCAATCTCAATATAAGATAATCGAAGGGATACGAGTATTGGAGGTGTCAAATCATTATGAGCAATAAGTTGGAGTTTAATAATCAACTCTTTTTTCATCCGGGGTACTATATTCGAGAAATTATTGACGATAGAAATATGACCCAGAAAGAGTTTGCCCACCGCTTAGAGGTCACAGAAAAAAACTTAAGTGATCTTATAAACGGTAAAGCATTGGTTTCTAATAGAATTGCCTCGCGGTTATCGAATATGTTGGGTACGAGTGTTGAAGTTTGGTTGAACCTGCAGAAAGACTACGACTCAGCAGTGCTTGAACTTGAAAGAGAAAAAGAGATGAAGCAGGAATTAGAATATTTTAATGATATTGACCATGATTATTTTCTGAAACTTGGAGTAGTGGGTGAAAATTCAGATAAAATTGAATTATTAAAAGCGTACTATAATTATTTCGCAGTTTCATCTCTCGGTGTTATGACGACAGATGTGATGAATATGCACTATAATTCTAATTATATAAAAGATAAACAGAGTATATTTGCTGCTAATATTTGGATTCAGACAGTGTTGAATTTTGGTGAGCAAACTGTCACGGGACCTTATAATCAAAGAAAACTTAAGCAAAGCATAACGGAAGCACGCAAATTAATTGGAACAGATCCGGCCTTAACTTTCCCGGTATTACAAGAGCGACTCACCGCTGTTGGGGTAGCTCTGATTCCGTTGTCATATCTCAAATGGTCTAATGTTAATGGTGTTGTTAGGTGGATTAGCAAGGAAAAGGCTGTAGTTGGAATTGTTGATCGGCATATTGATTTAGATAAGTTTTGGCGTAATGTCATGCGACTGTTGGAACAGTTGATAGAGAGGAAAACAACTAAGACAATAATTGATTATGTTGATAATGAACAATCATTGACATATAAGAATATACAAATGGTTTCACAAATAAATATTTAACATAAAAACAAAAGGAGAGCTCAAGCAACATTGCTTGAGCTCTCCTTTTGTTAATTAGCTTTATTTCTTTTTAGCGGGAGCAATCTTTTCCCCGCCCAGCTTGTTAGCTTTGATAAAACCAACAGCAAAGCTTGCGACCATCAGGAAGAGTAGCGGTGCTAAAATCAAGAAGATGACTTCTTGAGTAAAGAACAATAAAGGTCGACCGGTTTTCAAGAAACCGAGTGCAATACCGCCAATACCGATTAGAGCTGCACCAAGAGAGACCATAGCGAAAGGTGCGGGAACTTTTTTCTTGATAACAAGCACGATAGGCATCAGGAACAGGGTCAATCCGGCAACAGAGTGAACTGATGCAAGGATGATTGTTCCCAGAGTACCAAGATCAGCCAGTGTGCCGGTGGCAATAGCAAGAAAACCAAGTACAACAAAAGCAAGGTAATATTTGCTCTGTTTAGGGAAATATTGAGTGACTAAGCCCAGTGATAATGAAAGCGGAATCAGGGTAGATACGATTATTACGAAAGGACTTGCTAATATGTCATAAGAAAAGAAAATTAATAATAACCCGGCGACAAGCAGCACGCCAAAGCCGATAATATAATAGATATTGTAGATTTTTTTGTTGACCATGAAACCGCGATAAAAATGAATACAAAGATATAAAGCTATTAATCCGGTTACTAACAGAAAACCAATGTCGATAGGATTCATGCGTGTAAATACCTCCTTAGATTTTTAAATAAATTTCGATCTTTTAATTTACATTCAATTAGCACTTGAATCTGTAGATTTGGTACAGCACCTCCCAATCAATTCAAGATATCAGCCAGAGTAGTTTTCTCCAGCGTACACATTAACTCTTGTTGAATGGCAGCCCAACGCGGAGAAAATTTGCACACAGGGTTTCTGGAGCAAATTCCCGAGTTTAGGACGCACTCACTTATGTATATAGAACCTTGGATAGCCTCAATAACATCACGCAAAGTGATAAACTTTAACTCTTTATTCAACATCACCCCGCCATGTGCGCCTACTTGGCTCTTTGTTATCTTGGCCGTATTTAATTTGCGGATAATTTTATAGGCGTAGTCGGTAGGAACATCTTGCTCCTTAGCAATAGTTTTTACAGAGATAAAGTCCTGTAGCTCGTTTTCCGCTAAATGGGCAAGCATCCTCATGGCGTAATCAGTATCTTTTCTAATCATGTAAACCACCTTTTGTTATTAGGAGCTATGGCAATTCGGACGAAAATAGTCCGAATTAAAAATAAAAAAATTTATCTATTTATTACATCCTAAATTAATAGTTTTCATCTGTCAAGTAGTTAATGAGAAGCGAAAATTCACCTTGTATATTCTTGATAATAAGTTTAGATTAAATCAGAATGAGTGTGATTTCAGAGTACATTAATTACATAGATAATAATGGAAATATTCCTTCTCCCGGCTGTGGCACAGTCAAAACTGAAATGAATTGTATAGCTAAGCTTATTAAAGAGACAGATGCAGAATATTAGGGTAGGATATTAAAATCATTCTATGATGTTGAGAAAATGTTTTTGGATGTTGCATTAATGTGGGTGAGCTACAAAATATATAATAAAATAAGAAAGTGAAGTAGAATTGTAATTAATTTGGTGAGTAGTGTCCGATATTATTATTGCACTTATGAATGTTGTAAATAACACTGTCGAATATAAATATAGCTAACATTTATGTATTAATTGTAAATTTGTAAAATAAAGGGGCAAGCATAATGAAAAACATGAATCTATATTTTCGAAATGTACCAAAAATAGAAATTGCTAATGCTGATGTGGTGCGGAAAATAGATTATTTAAATGAAACCTGGCAAAAAGTTGAATTAAACATGGGAGTGTTAAATAAAGTAAATTTGTGTTTTTCAACTACATTTAATAATCAATGGATTGAAACTATACAACAACTGGAGAGACGTGTGCAATTGATGTATCTGCCACTAAAAATGTTAAAGGATGACTCTGAGAAATTTTCAAATTTATTAAATCCTGCAATTCAAAAATCAGCAGAATTTGCAGCTAAGATGCAAACCGATTTTCAACCGTTATTTCATCTATTTAGGGATGTACAGCCATCTTTACAACAAATTTCAATGCTTTATCATAGTACATCACAGTATTTTAATTCAATCAACAATGATATAGAAACTTATGTATTAACTGAAAATGATAAAATTATTGCTTGTAATTATGCTGCTGAAATATTAGCACATCCTGATAACTGGGGAATGGAAACGGAAAAGCTTCTTATAAGTAAGGGCAAACGCTCACACATCACTAAAATGGCGGTTTGGATTTTAAAAGTTGTTGTGACAATAGTGTTGTCTTTAACTTCTAATTTTGTTTATGATACAATTAAATCTGCTAAACTACGGATCGAACCTGTACAAAACTCAAATATAATTACTATTATTGATATTAACCAACTCGTTACTATAATTGATGATGTTCCATATTATTTTGAAGTAGAATATATTGATGCGGAAACGGGTAGGTTATATTCAGGTTGGGTAAGTAAACGTTCTGTTAGAAAATTTGAAAATATAAATAAATTGGAATAAATACAAGACGTTATACCTACTTTTATATTCTCGTGCTTTTTGAAGGTCGATATATATTATTTAATAATGATAATATTGGCCTGTTGTGATTTTACATTAGTTGAGTATAGTCGACTAATGTAAAATCTATCCTTAGTTAATAATAATAGCTTGTTTATCTTGTATTGTCAGCTCTTTAAGAATATTCGTAAAAGGTTAGCGTATTGTTAACATGCACAATGGTAGTTGCTCAGACTGAAATTAATAAAACATGTGATATAATTACTATGCAAACAATATATTTTTATTATCCTATTTTGAATATTTCTTCAGAAGGAAAAGTTTCGAAAAAGGGGTATAGTTGACATGGCTTTTTGGTTACTTTTATATAATAAAAGTGCATATACATAATAAGAAAAGGAGACATAATTTATCTGGAAATATAATGTATAATAGTATTAAATTAGGAGAAAAAGTATGCGAGTTGAAATAACTTCACTTGAAACTATAGAGAGTTTGCAATTTGCTAATGAGTTAAATGCATTAAAAATGGATGATCAGTTTATTATTTATGCAAATATGAATTGGGTTCGTCCATTTGGGATGCTATTAGCGGCCTGTTCATTAAGACAATTTCGCGATAAATATTCTCATATACCTTTTTATATTGAAAACAATATCAAAAAAGAAAGTATCTCTTATGCTTCTCATATGGGCTTTTTCAAGGCAGTGTCAGATAAAATTCAATTTGGGAAAGAACCGGGTGAAGCAACAGGAAATGATAATTATATTCCGATCACTCAAATTGATTTACATCAACTTCATAAAGATAATATTAGAAATGGTCAAATGATCGAAATGGGAGATGCAATTGAAATAAAATCATCCGAGCTTGCTAAGATTCTAAGCCGTGAAAATAGAGAAATGCATGTATTAATAACTTACTTGATTCGTGAAATATTACGAAATATACCCGAACATGCAGATTGTAATAAGGCTTGGATTTGTGGTCAATATTGGTCGAATAATACAGCAGAAATTGCTATTGTAGATGAGGGCATAGGTATAAAAAACAGCCTACAACGTAATTCAGTATATAGGAGATATATAGAAACTGATGAAGATGCTATAATAAGTGCTATCAAAGCGGGGATATCTCAAACTTTTCAACCGTCTAAGCCAAATCCATCACAAAGACCTTGGGCTAATTCAGGTTTTGGACTTTATATGGTAAGTGGAATTTGCAAAGAATTACAAGGAACATTTTGTTTGGCATCTGGCAATAAATATTTATTTATAAATGGTGATAGTTATGTTGAATTAGGCGACACATCATTTAAAGGTACAGCGGTTAAAATGACAATTTCTACACAGGATTTAATTTATAGTCAGGAGATTATTGATAAGATATCACGACAAGGAGAAAAAGAGGCAAGGACTGTACGAAATACCTTTAAAAAGGCTTCAATTCCGTCAAAGGGGCTTATGGATAATAACCTAAATAGAAACTCTTAATAAAGACTATTATTTCAATTTAAGCAAACGCAAAAAACCTGCTTAACTGTAGTGAACCCATAAAGTTTAGTCTAACTTTATGAGTTCACTACATATAGATTATGTATAAAAACATTAATTATGTCCTCCCTTCTATAAAAAAAACACCCTTTAGGTGTAATGTGCCCCTCTAAAGTCAGACCAAAAATAATTTTAAGGAGTCGCCTCACATATAAGTGGGTTGCTTTATTAAAATAATAATATAAATTTAGTTTTCTGAAATACTCATTTTATTAATACAATGTTTATAGATATAGTCGTAGTCTTCAATCTTAAGTTTCTTTAAACCATTCATAAAGTAAACTCCAAATCTTATCACTTCAGGCTTAATAAATGATAAACCGTCCTTTATTAATCTCATTTCTACATATTTTTCCGGATCTAATATAATTACTTTATTTGTTTTATATCTCTTCGGGAAAATATCATCCCATATTAAATCGTTATCCCAAATAAGAGTGCTATTGATTTCAATTATACCAGCAATTTTAGAAACTCTTGAACCTATGTAAATTACCAGCTTGTCTCCTTGTTTCAATTTTTCAGCAATTTTGCTTCGTTCAGAAAAGCCGATTAAAGAAAAATCATTATCTTTTAATTGTAAAAAATTATCATATCTGAGAGTTACAATGTAGAAAGAAGTATCTTTATCTATACTATTATTATTAGAAATAGAAACCACTTTTAGCCCTCCATCAATTAATAATTAAATTATTAAAATTCATTAAGCACAAGAATCACAGATTAATGATACATTAGTTTAATTTTTAATTCAATATATTTGCCATGCTGACGCAGTAAATTGTCACTTATTGTCTGTATACATTATTTACAAGTAAATATATCATTAGTTTAACTGGGGGTAAGTTATGTGGATTTAATAAAAATCTTTGGGAATAATGTAAAAAAATATCGTATTGAGAAAAGATATACTCAAGAACAGTTGGCGGACAGAAGCGGATTGCATAGGACTTATATTAGTGATATAGAGCGGCATAGACGGAGTATATCGCTCGAAAATATACAAAGGATTGCTAATGCTCTGGAAATTGAGGTATATAAATTGTTTTTATAAGGGGGATTTTATGAGTAAAAATTATCAAAAATATGTTATTGAAGCAGAAGATATTAAACATTACAACAGAAATTATATTTATGATTTTCCTAAATATACAACTCAATTACTAAATTTAGCAAATCAAAACGCCCAAGGAACAAGACCTAAAATAGTTGGACAATTATCAGAATTATTCCCGAAATTTATAGAGCAGGAAGCTGATATTAATATAAATAATTGGAAGGAATGGTATATTGACAAAAAACCTGAAGGGCTTAAAGACGCCTCTAACAGAATTTATAATCAGATTGATAATTTAAAAAAAGCGATTTTACTTATAGACAAACAGATGGTTGAAAACTGGGTAGAAGATCTTGTGATTAATAAAACATATAATGGTTTATATTTTCAAGAAGCGATATTAGCGTCATTGGCAAAAGAAGAAGGAAGCGAATACAGACTGTCTACCCCCAATCAAGAATCGCAAGGGATTGATGGGTTTGTGGGAAATGAAGCTTATTCTATAAAACCTGAATCTTATCGAACGAAGCCAATGTTACAAGAGTCTATTAATGCAAAAATGATATTTTATGATAAAAATAAAAAAAAGAATGCGATTGTTTATGAGGTTGAAAGGTAAGATTTTTTAAACTGTTGTAATTTATTTTAATCATTGTTTCTTGTATTCTTGTATAGGGTTTAACTAATGTTTTTATTTATATGTTCCAATAATTTCCTCGTTTGAGTATTTAACTGTATCAAGGTACCTAATATCAATTTCAATTTCTTGCTTAGTTTTCACTAAGAAGTCGTGATGTTGGTTTGTGTATAATTTTGTAATTTTGTTTTTAGGAAGAGATTCAATAAAATCTATATGTTTATCTATCCTGTTTTGTATATGAGAATTGATAGTATTCTTGGAAATTATAATTCTATCTTGTGCAATTTTAATAATTTCACTATCTATATCAAAGCCAATACTATTTCTGTTTGAAGCAAGACATGCTATATTGGTCGTACCAAGACCTGTAAACGGATCAAGAACGGTATCGCCATAAATTGAAAACATATTGACTAATCTATATGGAATTTCGAATGGAAAAGATGCATTGCGCTCTCTTGTTTTATTATTGTTTTTAATTTGTTGGTTAGTCCCCTTTAAGTCCCACAAATCTGAAAACCACATATTTCTTTCTTCCCAAAAATAAGCGCTTTTGCGTCTAAACGTTTTTTCATTCTCATCAAATATTCTTTTGCCGTTTTTTCTAAAAATTAAAATATGTTCATGTTCTTGCGTAATGTATGCTCCTGCAGCAAGCATACCTGAACCCATAAACTTGGTGGGTGTATTAGATTGTTTTTTCCATAATATACCTGGTAAAGAGTTGTATCCTTTATTACTGAAATAGTTCATTATTCTGCATTTATTAGGGTACAATTGAAAATTGTTAGATAAGGTTCTTATGGCATCTCCAATATTTATGCAAATAAACCCACCATCTTTTAACACTCTATCACATTCGTTCCACACATCATCTAATATTTTGTGCATTTTCTCGAATGCATTATTACCCTTACCATGTTCTAAATCATCGTTTATTGAATCATTAAAGCTACAGAATAGGTCATCCCACATTTTAATCATTGGGTAAGGGGGTGAAGTAATAATTAAATTAACAGAAGTATCTTTGACTGTTAACATTTTATTACTGTTACTATTAATTAGTAGATGTTTTGACATAAAAACCTCTTTCATATTTTTTCTTAATATTAAGTGTTTAGATAATGAACGACCTATATATAATAGGTCGTTAGTCTCTTTTACTCAGCCACTGCCTCTTCACTTGTTAGTGCATTAAACTTTTTCGCAAGAGCTGACTTCTTCCTCGCAGCTGTATTTTTCTTGATCAGGCCCTTTGTCACTGCTTTATCGATTTTCTTCGTCGCAGTTAGCAGGGTCTCACCCGCTTTTTCAACATCTTTATTCTGAACAGCAGCTTCAAAACTCTTGATTGACGTCCGAAGCGCTGATTTTTGTGCTGTATTCTGTACTCTTTTCTTATCATTTACCTTGACGCGTTTGATTGCTGATTTAATATTTGGCATTACAGTCACCTCCTCAGGTTAATCCGTTCTAACTTGAAATATATTAGCATATCGCCGGCGATAATGCAAGATAATCCACCATACTTTTATTTATTGTAGCCGATATATATTATTGATATAATAAATCGAATAACCCGAACTTATACAGGAGGCACTTTTAATGCATGATTTATCTAAGCAAGACCGCATCCGCAACTTTTCCATTATCGCTCACATCGATCATGGGAAATCGACACTGGCTGACCGAATCCTCGAATATGCCGGTGCTGTTGAGGAGCGCGATATGGAGGAACAATTACTTGACCACATGGATCTCGAGCGCGAACGCGGCATCACGATTAAACTACAAGCAGTCCGCCTGACCTACCGAGCATCTGATGGGCTTGAATATTATCTTAATCTAATTGATACGCCGGGGCATGTCGACTTTACCTATGAGGTTTCCCGTTCGCTCGCTGCTTGTGAGGGAGCTGTCCTCGTTGTTGACGCTGCCCAAGGGATTGAGGCTCAGACTCTGGCTAATGTTTATTTAGCTCTCGAGAATGATCTGGAGATTATTCCTGTTATCAACAAAATCGACCTCCCTGCAGCCGATCCCGACCGCGTCCGCCAAGAAATTGAGGATGTGATTGGCCTTGATGCATCTGAAGCAGTTCTCACTTCTGCCAAAGAAGGAATCGGTATCGCCGATGTCCTCGAGCAGGTTGTTGCGAAAGTGCCGGCGCCGACCGGTTCGGTTGATGAACCTTTGCAGGCCCTAATCTTCGACTCCCACTACGACCTCTACAAAGGGGTTATCGTCTATACGCGAATCGTCAACGGCTCAGTCAAGCCAGGCATGCGGATCAAAATGATGAGTACGGGTAAGACTTTTGAAGTGACGGAAGTGGGGATTTTTAAACCAAAAATGACGCGGACAGATCAATTGGTCGTCGGCGATGTTGGCTTTATTGTGGCTTCGATGAAAAATGTTAAAGATACTCGTGTCGGTGACACGATTACTGATGCAGCGCGACCGGCAGCTGCCCCTTTACCAGGTTACCGGCGAGTTAATCCGATGGTTTTCTGCGGACTCTATCCAATCGAGACCAATCTCTATACAGCCCTGCGTGAGGCCCTGGAGAAGCTGGAACTTAATGATAGTGCCTTAAGATTCGAACCGGAAACTTCGCAAGCGCTTGGCTTTGGCTTCCGTTGCGGTTTTCTTGGCCTCCTTCATATGGAAATTATCCAAGAGCGGATTGAGCGGGAGTTCGGGATTGACCTGATTACGACTTCGCCAAGCGTTGTTTATCACATTTACACAACCAAGGGCGACAAGAAAATTGTCGAAAACCCGAGCGATATGCCCGACCCGGTCATGATTGAGCATGTTGAGGAACCTTATGTTAAGGCGAAAATCCTCGTGCCGAACGAATATGTTGGTGCGGTGATGGAACTCTGCCAACGCAAACGTGGCGAATATGTTGATATGCGCTATCTTGATTCTAATCGCGTTGCCCTCACCTATGATATGCCGCTATCGGAGATTATCTATGACTTTTTCGACCAGCTGAAATCGCATACGCGCGGTTATGCTTCGCTCGACTATGAATTGTCCGGCTATCGGGCGTCCAAGCTGGTTAAGATCGATATTTTGCTGAACAATGAGAAGGTGGATGCTCTGTCTTTCATCACTCATAAGGATAACGCCCAGACTCGCGGTCGGGCGATTACTGAGAAATTGCGTAAACTTATCCCTCGGCAGATGTTCGAGGTCCCAATCCAGGCTGCAATCGGTAACAAAATTGTTGCCCGGGAAACGATCTCAGCGATGAAGAAGGACGTTACCGCCAAATGTTACGGGGGTGATATTTCCCGTAAACGCAAGCTGCTTGAGAAACAAAAAGAGGGTAAGAAACGCATGAAATCAGTCGGTTCCGTTGAGGTTCCTCAGGAAGCCTTCATGGCCGTACTGAAAATCGAGGAATAGGATGGCTAAGGCCCTCTATATTCACCTGCCATTTTGTGCGGCTAAGTGTGCCTATTGTGATTTTAATTCGTTCGCTCGGAGCGAACATTTGATTGATGATTATTTACAAGCTTTAGCGACTGAACTCAAACTGTTAGTAGGAGAGAATCGCGGTGAGGTGCTTTCGACCATCTATATCGGTGGTGGGACGCCCAGCGTTCTTGCACCTAGTCAACTTGAGTTTTTGTTTGCGACGATTCGGGAGAATTTTGAGTTTGATGGTGCGCGTGATGAAGGCGTGCACGGTGCCGGTGTGCGTGATGTTGGTTCTCATGACTTGTCGAATATTGTCGAATATACGATTGAGATTAATCCCGGGACTCTAACTCCTGTCAAAATCGCCGCCATCCAAGCAGGCGGCATCAACCGAGTTAGTATCGGTGCGCAGGCATTTCAAGATCATCTGATAGCCGGCCTCGGCCGAATTCATAACGCAGCCGAGATTGTTACAGCAGTGGAAGAGTTAAAGGCTGCCGGTTTACATAACCTCAGCCTCGATTTAATGTTTGGCATTCCCGGTCAGACGCTTGCTGACCTCAAGATTAGCCTTGATCAAGCTATAGCCCTCGATCTTCCTCACCTATCGGTCTATAGTCTAATCCTCGAAGAGGGGACAACCTTTGGTCGCCTAGCAGCTGAAGGTAAGCTTGATCTACCATCTGAATCCGACGAGCTCGCCATGTTCGAGCTCGTGATGTCAACGCTTAAGGAAAACGGCTACAACCACTATGAGATCAGCAACTACGCTCGCCCCGGCTATGAGTCTCGCCACAATACAACCTACTGGCAGAATGAAGAATACCTCGGTGCCGGTGCCGGTGCTCACGGTTACCTTCATGGTGTCCGCTATGAGAACCAGCCCGACATAGAAAAATACATATCAACACTGATAGGCAGCAACTCGCTCATAGGCAATAATCTGACTTCCGGTTTATTAGACTCCGCTGGTCTCGACAACTTACAAATTATCCGCCATCAGCCTTCGATTATTGAACAGCGGGAAAACACAATGATCCTCGGTCTCCGCATGTTAGCCGGTGTCAGCTTAGGGGCTTACCGCGCTCGCTATGGAAGCGACTTACTTGCTGACTATGCAGACGAGATAGTACACTTACTCCAAGCGGGCTTGGTTGAGTTGGTACCTGCTTCATCAGTTCCGGCTGCGGACAAGCCAGACACCCGCTTTCACTTAGACACCCGCCTCCGTTTAACTCCGAAAGGGCTGATTTTTGGCAATCAGGTCTTTGCTGAATTTCTAAAATAAGCCTGCCTATAACCACGACTAAACGCACTTACCGCCGGCGACTCACTAACTCACTTCAATTGCATCAATACTGCATTAAAATGATTGACAAGCCTAACTAATTTATGGTATCTTTTAATTATGTTAGCACTCAACGAGTGAGAGTGCTAACAAACAACAAGATATTAAATTAAGTTAGGTTTTTTGTATGCAAGCAATTTGCAAGTTTGCAAGTTTGCAAGTTTGCAAGCTTGTTGGCAGGGGGTGATGTATTTGTTAACAGAGAGGCAAAAGTTAATACTCCAAGCGATTATTAACGACTATATTAAGCACGCTGAGCCGGTCGGTTCGCGGTCGATTGCCAAAATGGGCGATATTAATTTTAGTCCGGCGACGATTCGTAACGAGATGGCTGACCTTGAGGAGATGGGTTACTTAGTCCAGCCGCATACGTCGGCAGGCCGCATTCCATCGAACAAAGGTTACCGTTACTACGTCGATCACCTGATTAATCCCAAGGACCTTGATGTGTCGAAGAAACTGTTGACGAATATTCGCGAACACTTTGCCCAGCAGCTGAATCAATTTGAATTAGCGCTTGAGGAGACGGCGAATATCTTGTCGGAGTTAACGACCTATACAAGTATCATCATGGGACCTGACCTGCACACTACCCGCCTGACGAAACTCGAAATCGTTCCGATTGCTGAGGATGGCTTAGTTGTTATCCTGGTGACTGACAGTGGCAGAGTGGAAAGCAGGACGATCAGACTACCGCAAGAATTAACATCTGATGAGATTGAACGCCTGGTTAAGATTCTCAACCATGAACTTGTCGGCACGCCGCTTCATCAACTGCGTCACCGGATTGAAACTGCAGTTCAGGATACCTATCTGCGTAACTTGAATGATTATGAGCGGGTGTCAGAGATTATCGCGCATCTGACTAATAATCTTGAGTTGGCGCCGGAGAACAAAATATTTTTCGGTGGCACCGTCAACCTGCTCAACCAACCGGAGTTTTCCAGTGTCGAAACGATTCGCGGTCTGCTGGGATTATTCGAGCAGACAGAGAGCGTTAAACAGCTGTTACAGTCTTCTAACGAGGGAATAGAGGTTAGAATCGGGCTTGAAGGCGATATCGCCGGTGCGAGCAATTGTAGCATCATTACAACCTCTTATCAGATAGCTGGTAGGCCAATGGGTACGATCGGTATCTTCGGACCGACACGGATGGATTACAGCCGTGTAATCAAGATTTTAGATGCATTAACCGATGACTATTCAGAATATATTTTACGGTTTTTGAAGTAGGGGGTGTATTAATGGCTAACAAAGAAAAAGATTTATCTAAGAAAACTGAGCAAGTTGAACAAACACAGCAAACTGCAACCGATCAAGATCTGAAAAAATTACTAAATAGTTTTGAGGCGTTGCAACTGGAAAATGATGAACTTAAAAGTAAACTGCTCCGTGCACAGGCGGATTTCGACAATTACCGCAAGCGAACGACCCAAGAAAAGTCCGATATCGCGCTCTATGCTAATGGGCAGTTAATAAGTGAACTGTTACCGGCCTGGGATAACTTTGAGCGAGCAATCGTTGCGTCGAATGAGCACACCGGTTGTGAAGCGTTGGCAGACGGAATTGAGATTGTTTTTCGCCAGTTCATGGAAACGCTGACCGCAGGCGGTTTGGCGGAGATTGAGGCGGCGGGAACGACTTTTGACCCGGAGTACCACCAAGCAGTGATGCAGGTTGACGGTGGCAAACCCGGCACAGTCGCGGAAGTGATTCAGAAAGGTTACACCTTTAAGGGCAGGGTAATTCGCCCGTCGATGGTTTCAGTTTATAAATAATATGAAAATTGTGGAGGGAAAATAAATGAGCAGAGTAATTGGAATTGACTTAGGAACAACGAATTCATGTGTAGCAGTTATGGAAGGCGGCGAACCGGTTGTAATCGCCAACGCTGAGGGAAGTCGCACGACGCCGTCAGTTGTGGCTTTTGCGAAGGATGGCGAGCGTTTAGTCGGTGAAATCGCGAAAAGACAAGCGATCACGAATCCGAATACTGTTATGTCGATCAAAAGACAGATCGGTACGAACCATATAATCGATATTGATGGCAAAAAATTTACGCCGCAAGAAATTTCGGCGATTATTCTCCAAAAACTAAAAAAAGACGCAGAGAGCTATCTCGGCACAAGTGTAACGCAAGCGGTTATTACCGTTCCAGCTTACTTCAGCGACAGTCAGCGACAAGCGACTAAGGACGCAGGTAAGATTGCTGGTTTAGATGTACTGCGGATTATCAACGAGCCAACGGCAGCAGCGCTTGCTTACGGTATGGAGAAAGGTAATGACCATACGATCCTGGTTTTTGACTTGGGTGGTGGTACTTTCGACGTTTCCATCCTGGAGTTAGGCGATGGCATCTTCGAAGTTAAATCAACCAGCGGTGACAACAAGCTTGGTGGCGACGACTTTGATAAAATAATCGTTGACTATCTCGTAGCTGAATTCAAGAAAACTAATGGCATCGATTTAAGCCAAGACAAAATGGCGCTCCAACGCCTGCGTGACGCAGCTGAGAAAGCGAAAATGGAACTTTCCGGCGTGCTGACTGCTAATATTTCTTTGCCGTTCATTACGGCTGATGCGACCGGACCGAAGCATCTCGACATTACACTAACCCGTGCGAAATTCGATGAGATGACTGCCGGTTTAGTGGAAAAAACAATGGGCCCACTGCGTCAAGCAGTGAAAGACGCCGGTATAACACCGAAGGAAATCGACAAGGTTATCTTGGTCGGTGGCTCCACACGGATTCCGGCAGTCCAAGAAGCGATCAAAAAATTCACCGGTCAAGAGCCTCACAAAGGCGTTAACCCAGACGAAGTTGTTGCCCTTGGTGCAGCGATCCAAGCCGGTATTTTAGCCGGAGATGTTAAGGATATCGTGTTGCTTGACGTAACACCTTTGTCATTGGGTATTGAGACCCTTGGTGGCGTGTTCACCAAGCTGATTGACCGCAACACGACGATTCCGACAAGTAAATCACAGACTTTCTCAACAGCTGCCGATGGGCAGACTGCGGTTGATATTCATGTGTTGCAAGGTGAGCGCGAGATGGCTGCTTATAATAAGACTTTGGGACGTTTCCAATTGACAGATATTCCACCGGCACCACGCGGTATACCGCAGATCCAAGTAACTTTTGATATCGATGCTAACGGTATCGTTAACGTATCGGCGAAGGATATGGGCACCGGTCGCAGTCAGAAAATCACGATTACTTCCAGTAGCGGTCTATCTGATCAGGAAATCGAAAAAATGGTCAAAGAGGCCGAACTAAATGCTGAAGAAGACAAAAAACGCAAAGACGAAGTCGAGACTCGCAACCAAGCCGACAGCTTAGTTTATCAGACTGAAAAAACTCTGAAAGACCTTGAAGGCAAAGTTGATCAGGCGGAAGTTAATTCCGCGAACGAGGCGAAGGAAGCGTTAAAATCTGCACTTGCAGGTGAAGATATTGTGGCGATCAAAGCTGCTTCTGATCGATTGAGCGAAGTGATTCAACAACTATCAGTTAAACTTTATGAGCAAGCGGCCCAAGCTGCGGGTGCTGATGGTGGCGGGGATGGTTTTGCAGGTGGTGACTTTGCAGGTGGTGACTTCGCTGGTGGTGAAGGCTCGGCTGACGATGTGGTCGACGCCGACTACGAAGTTGTTGACGAGGATGAGAAATAGAGTAATATAAGATAGTCAATTAAGGCCAAGCCCATTGTGGGCTTTGGCTTTAGTTGCGTAGAATGATAGATTTTAACGATGGGGGAAGCAGATGAGCAAAAGAGATTTTTACGAAGTTTTAGGCGTCGAGAAGGGCGCATCAGCAGATGAAATAAAAAAAGCATATCGCAAACTTGCTCGTCAGTATCATCCCGACGTCAATAAGGAGAAGGATGCTGAGGCGAAGTTTATCGAGGTCCAAGAGGCTTATGATACGCTTGGCGACGACCAAAAGCGAGCCCAGTATGACCAATTCGGCCATGCCGGCGCGCAAGGTTTTGGCGGTGCAGGTGGGTTCGGTGGAGCAGGCGGTTTCGGTGGAGCCGGTGGCTTTGGTGGCGGCGGTTTTAGCGGTCAGGATTTTGGTGACTTCGGCGACATCTTTGATATGTTTTTCGGGGGTGGCGGTCGGTCGCGTAATCCGAATGCACCACGTAAAGGCAGCGACCTTCAATATAATATGACGATTGAGTTTAAAGAGGCCGTCTTCGGCAAAGAGGCACAAATCGTCGTTCCGCGCGAAGAGTCTTGCGGTACATGTGGCGGTACGGGTGCGAAGGCTGGCACAAAACCGGAGACTTGCCCGGTCTGCCATGGCAGTGGCCAGGAAGAGGTTGTGCAGAATACGCCTTTTGGTCGGATTGTCAATCGTCGCAGTTGCTCGAATTGTTCCGGCACGGGCCGAATTATTAAGGAACGTTGTACGACTTGCGGTGGCAGCGGTCGTGTCCGCAATCGCAAGAAAATCAATGTTAAAGTGCCGGCAGGTGTTGATACCGGTTCACAAATCAAGATTAGCGGTGAGGGCGAAGCCGGCACTAATGGTGGTCCGGCAGGCGACCTTTATATTGTGATTCACGTTAAGGCAGATAAACTCTTTAAACGCGAAGGTTATGATATTTTCTATGACCTTGGCTTGTCGATTGCTCAAGCGACGCTTGGCGATGAGGTTGAGGTGCCGACGGTTGATGGCGGTGTGAAGTTAAAAATTCCGGAAGGCACACAGACCGGTACGAGCTTCCGCCTCCGTGGCAAAGGTGTGCCGCGCTTGCGTCAGAGTGGTCGCGGTGACCAGTTTGTGAAGGTAACGATTGAGACACCGACGAAGCTTTCTACTGAACAGAAAGATTTGTTGCGCCAATTCGCTGCTCTTAGCGGTGAGGAGTTGTCGGGCGATCGGTCTTTTTTCGAACGCGTAAAAGATAATATTAAGAATAAGTAATGGGGGCTTGACGATGCGCTGGTCTGAGGTTTCAGTCTACACAAGCGAGGAAGCAATGCAGGCGGTTGCCGATTTATTACATGATCTGGGCAGCGGCGGTGTTGTGATTGAGGATTCGGCAACTCTCTTAACTGATTTTAGCGATTCTTATGGGGAAATCTATGAGTTAGCGGAGGCCGATTATCCGGCGGACGGCGTGTGTGTAAAGGCGTATTTCGTGAGTGATCCGGCGAGCGTTGATGCCAGGATGTCGACTGAGTCGGAGCCGGGGGCTGCCGGTGTGGCAACCAAACGCGGACTCAAGCTTACTGTAGCCGAAGTTATTGGCGCGATTAAGGCAGAGTTAGCACGACTTACCGATCTTGGTGTCGCGGTTGGTAGCGGGCAGATTGAGTTGGTTGAGGTTGCTGATGAGGACTGGGCTCATAGTTGGAAACAATATTATAAACCGGCGAGGATCTCTGAGCGGTTCATTATTACGCCGACCTGGGGAGAGGCTTCGGTTAAAGGCGACGAACTCGTGATTGAACTTGATCCGGGGATGGCTTTTGGCACCGGTACACATCCGACGACTGTCCTGTCAGTGCAGGCCCTCGAGGAGATCATCACCGGTGGTGAACGAGTAATCGATGTTGGTTGCGGGACCGGCGTGCTCAGCATCGCTGCGGCGAAGCTCGGTGCCGGTTCGGTGCTGGCACTCGATATCGATCCGGTGGCGGTGGCGAGCGCTAACCACAATATCGTGCTGAACGGCGTGGATGCGCGGGTAACTGTGCGCGAAGGGAATCTCTTGCGGGGAGTCACTGAGCCGGTCGATGTGATTGTTGCCAATATCCTGGCTGAGGTAATCCTGCTCTTTACGGATGAGATTGTGGATTTGCTTGTGACCGGCGGGTGCTTTGTCGGCTCGGGGATTATTGAGGCGAATGCAACCGCGGTGGTAGCAGCCTTGGAAGCCAGTGGACTGGCGGTTACGCAAAAATTGGCGGATGAGGGCTGGGTCACCTTTGTGGCGCGGAAGGATTTGATTGGATGAGCACGAAACGTGTTGCCTTGCATACGCTCGGTTGCAAAGTAAACCACTACGAAACAGAGGCGATTAGCGAGCAACTGGTTGGGCAAGGTTATCAGCGAGTGGGTTTTGACCAAATAGCTGATGTTTACATAATTAACACTTGCACTGTGACCAATAACGCTGACCGCAAAAGTCGGCAGATGATCAGACAGGCAATTAAACGGAATCCGCAGGCGATTACCGTGGTGATTGGCTGTTATTCGCAATTGGCTGAGACTGATGTGGCGGCGATTCCCGGTGTTGATATCATTATCGGGACCGAACACAAGGACCGGGTGGCAGAGTTGATTGCTGAGTATGAGGCAGGGTTAGCTGATGAGGCTGGTGATGCCGGTGAGGCATCCACAATGTTGCAACTCCGCCGAGTAACAAATATTATGCAGGTCCGCGACTTTGAGGAGTTGTCGCTGACAAGTTTTTCCGATCGGACGCGGGCATCAATCAAGATCCAAGAGGGTTGCAATAATTTTTGTACTTACTGCATTATCCCCTGGGCACGGGGTTTGTCGCGTAGCCGTGATCCGCAGGCAATCCTCGCACAGGCTCGACACTTGGTCGCTAACGGGTACCGAGAAATTGTGTTGACGGGGATTCATACCGGCGGCTTTGGTGAGGATTTAAATGATTATAATTTAGCGCGTTTACTGCGTGAACTATCACAGATTGAAGGTTTAGAGCGGATTCGCATCAGCTCACTCGAGGCAACCCAACTAACAGAAGATTTGCTCGTGACTTTGCAAGAGTCGGGGCGAATCGCTAAACATCTTCACATACCACTTCAAGCGGGTTCCGACCGAGTGCTGAAAGCGATGAAACGCAACTATGATAAAGCATTTTTCCGCGAGCGAATTGCCAGAGTCCGCGAGGCCTTGCCGGATGTGGCGATAACGACTGATGTGATTACCGGTTTTCCCGGTGAGACGGATGCCGAGTTTCGTGAGGGCTATGAATTTATTGAGGAGATGCAGTTTTCGCAACTGCATGTGTTTCAGTTTTCGAAAAGAACAGGCACACCGGCTGCGAAGATGGCGGGTCAATTGAGCAACGAAGTAAAACATGACCGATCACGGAAATTGATTGAGCTATCGAATCGATTGGCGGTCGATTATCGGACGAAGTTTATTGGCGAGGTCTTGTCGGTGATACCCGAGGTTGTCTATGGGGATGCGTCTCTTTTACTCGGCCACTCTGACAATTATATTCCGATTGTTTTTGCCGGTAATCCGGCGTTAATTGGCACGGTATGCGCTGTTCGCCTTGACCGTGCTCAGTCTGATATTTCCTATGGTACTTTAATATAGATACAGATATTTATTTGTGTTATAATAATTTAATACAGTGAGGTGAAAGATTGATGAGTGATTGTATTTTTTGCAAGATAATCAATGGTGAAATTCCAACTAATATAATTTACGAAGATGAGGATTTTATTGCTTTTCATGACATCAATCCGCAAGCAAAAATTCATGTTCTAATCATTCCCAAGCAGCATATTGAAACCTATATGGATGTGACTGAGGCGGATTTACCGCTAATCGGTCGGTTGCATGTTGCGATTCAGAATATCGCGCAGCAGCTGGATGTTGATGAGAGCGGTTTTCGTGTGATTAATAACTGCCGCGCTGATGGCGGTCAGGTTGTCTTTCATTTGCACTATCACCTTTTGGCAGGAGAGAAGTTACCCTTTTAGCCGGTGTTATGCGAGTTAATTTAATCGATATTGACACTTCAAAAGCGGTTATAATATAATTTACACTAGTTTATTTAATCTGTAATTTGCACTTTGCTATGCATTATCGTTTTTCCGGATAATGTGGGGGGAGGGATAACATATGTCAGAAATTCACGTTAAAAAGAATGAATCATTAGATAGTGCTCTTCGTCGTTTCAAACGAAACATCTCTAAGGATGGTGTAATGGCGGAGGTAAAAAAGCGTAAACACTATGAGAAACCAAGTGTTCGCCGTAAGAAAAAATCTGAAGCGGCACGTAAACGCAAGTATTAGGAGGCTTGACTTAAATGTCACTACTTGACCGGTTATCTAACGATATGAAGCTCGCTATGAAGGCGCAAGATAAGACCAGACTTTCTGTAATTAGAATGGTACTTTCGGCTGTCAAATACGTCGAGATAGAAAAGAAGGCTTCATTGACTGATGATCAGGTGCTCGATGTACTGGCGCGTGAAGTGAAACAGAGAAAAGATTCTCTTGCGGAGTTCGAACGGGGGAACCGCAAAGATTTAGTTGCTAAAGTCAAGGAAGAGTTGGCGATTCTCGCTGATTATCTGCCTGAACAACTTTCGGAAGAGGCGGTTAGAGAAGTGATTACCGCTGTAATTAAAGAGGTAGGTGCGACCGGCAAGGCTGACATGGGACGTGTAATGGGTGCTGTTATGCCACAGCTTAAAGGGCGTGCCGATGGGAAATTAATTAATACAATTGTGCAAGAGCTTTTACTTTAGAGTGCAAATAGGGGGTATCGATGTGATACGCCCTTTTTTATACCCACATTTGCAGATTGTTGGTATAATAGAGTTGTATAATAAGAGTAAATATAAAGGAGACTGATAGCCTTTGTTAGCAGCGCCATATTCGAAAAAGCTTAACATTTGGAACTCTGCTGAACGTTTAATGCTGTTCGGACTTAATGAGGTGCATATTGATATAATCGAAAAAGAGACGCAGGTGAAAATCTTAACGCGAAATGAGGATATTGTCCTAAGTGGTGCGGCAGATGAGGTTGAGCGGATTGGACATATGCTTGAAGTGCTTCTTACCCTTATCAAAAAGGGTTACCTGCTCGGTGAAAAAGATATCTACTACGCAATTGAGTTAGCGCAGAAGGATTTAACGAATGAACTGTTAGAACTGTTTGACAAAAAGATTATCACCACCTATAACGGCAAGGAAATCATGGCGAAGTCGATTGGCCAGAAACATTATCTAAATACGATTAATGAGAAAGATATCGTGTTCGGGATTGGGCCTGCGGGTACGGGTAAGACTTTTTTGTCGGTGGTGTTAGCGGTGCTTGCACTTAAGCAAGGCGAGATCAAAAAAATTGTATTAACTCGGCCGGCGATTGAGGCGGGCGAGAGTCTTGGCTTCTTGCCGGGAGATATGCAGGAAAAGGTTGATCCGTACTTGCGCCCGATCTATGATTCGCTCTACGATCTGTTAGGCGTGGAGCATGTAAATCGCTATTTGGAACGCGGTTTGATTGAAATCGCGCCACTCGCTTATATGCGGGGGCGGACGTTAAATAATGCTTTTGTAATTCTTGATGAGGCACAGAACACGACGATGGAGCAAATGAAGATGTTCCTGACACGTTTGGGAAATGGCTCAAAGATGGTTGTGAATGGCGACATTACGCAGATTGACCTACCGAAAGGGAAAGAATCCGGTTTGATTCACGCAATTAAGGTGCTGGAGGATATTCCCGAGATTGGCTTCGTCTATCTGACAGAGGTTGACGTAGTTCGCCACAGTCTTGTGCGTAAGATCATTAAGGCGTACGGACGCAAAGAAAACCGGTGACAGATGATAAAAGGATGTTGTTTAGATGGCAAAAAAGAGTAATATACTATTAAAAAATATATTGGCAGCAACGAAGAGTAATCGCTTTATTGTCGGGTTACTCTATCTTGCGTTGACTTTAATTATCTACTTTTTCCTATTGTTGCTCGTTATACCGACGACCTATCAATTGACGGTTGGTGAACCGAGCGATGTAACGCTCTTTTCGCCGATTAAGGTAGTCGATGAGGTTGAGACAGATCGACTAAAAGATGAGGCATCGAATCGGGTCAAAGATGTTTATACAGTTGATATGACGATTATCAATGACCAGAAGCGAAAGCTTGACCAACAATTTGATTTGATTGAGACAACTCGTGAGCTACTCCGTGCCGGCGTTAATCTTGATGGATTGGGTCTGACTGAGGCGGAGTTTTACGAACAAAATGCCAAGCTTGATTACCTGACTACTAAAGAAATTAATCAGTTATCGCTGTTGTCGAATGAAAAGTTGAAAAACTTAAAATATATTTCAATTACGACGCTTGATGTTGTAATGGCTGAGGATATCGGAATTCAGGAGATTGTTTCTGCTTATGAACAGGCAGAAAGCCTGATTGCGGTCAATCCTTACGATAACGATAATCAGCTTAAGGAGCTGGCGAAAAGCATCGTGCTTTCCTATATTAAGCCGAATTACTTTTATGATTCAGAAAAAACGCAGGCCAATCGGATAGCTGCGGCGGAAACGATTGAGCCGGTCTATATAAATAAAGACGAACTACTTGTTCGTGAAGGGGAGATCGTTGATTCGCGCATCTATGAGCGTTTAAATGCGGTTGGGTTGCTGAAAGACTCGACAACAATCTGGCCTTATCTCGGGCTTCTATTGCTCAGTATAATTTTAGTATTTTTAATGTATTTCTCGCTTCGTCGGATGCATCCTTGGGTGCACCAAGACAATGGTAAGTTGCTAATGCTTGTTGTTATCAATTTGATTGTTGTATCCGGGTTCGTGCTGATTGGTCTGATGAATCGAGGAATCGACAATCCGGCGTTAGGTTATTTGGCACCGCTTGCTCTTGGTGTGATGTTGATTACGACGCTTTATAGTTTGCGCTTTGCTGTGGTGAATGGTGCGTTGCTTGCGATATTGGCAAGTGTAATGTTTAACCTTGATCAGACGATGATTTTCGACTATCGCTATGGTTTTGTGCTATTTGTCGGTAGTATCGCCGGTGCTTTTGCGATGAAGCATATTAAGCAACGGTCATCGCTTTTCATAGCCGGGCTGGTGGTTGCCGGTGCTAATATAGCGGCAATTGTTGTGATTGTATTCCTATCGTTGCACCTATATTCACCTACTGAAATGGTTCAAATTACTTCGTTCGGTATTCTTAACGGTATTATATCGGCGATTCTGATGATCGGTTTGCTGCCGTTATTGGAATCTCTGTTCGGTATATTATCGCCGATTAAGTTGATGGAACTTTCTAATGCTAATCATCCGCTATTGCGTAAATTATTGATTGAAACTCCGGGAACCTATCACCATAGTTTGATCGTGGGTAACCTGGCTGAATCAGCTGCGGAAGCAATCGGTGCGGACGGGCTTTTGGCACGCGTAGGTGCTTATTATCATGATATAGGTAAGACTAAGCGACCATCATTCTTTGTGGAAAATCAGATTAATATTGAAAATCCGCATGATAAAATTTCGCCGATTATTAGTAAAAATATCATTATTGCGCACACGACGGATGGCTTGGAGATGCTGCGTGCACACAAATTGCCGACGGCGATCCAGGATATTGCGGTTCAACATCATGGGACATCAGTGCTAAAATTCTTTTATAACAAAGCACTCAAAGAAGCAAACGGACCGGTCGATGAGAACGAATATCGCTATTTGGGACCTAAGTTTCAGACGAAAGAAGCAGCAATCGTTGGGATTGCTGATGCACTTGAGGCAACCGTGCGTTCAATGACTAACGTGACCAATGAACAACTGGGAGATTTGATTGAAAAGATTGTTAAGGATCACATGCTCGATAATCAATTTAGCGAGTGCGATCTAAATTTCAAAGAATTGGAGACAATATCGCGCTCGATGTATGAGAGTCTTAAGGGTATTTTCCATTCGCGGATTGAGTACCCGGATGATGCGGAAATTGCAGAAAACAAAGGAGCTAATGGTACAGATGCTGGAAATAGCAATTCTAAATGAACAGCGTAAATACTACATTTCAGTCGAACAGAAGGAACTGATTGAGAAGGTTCTGCAAGCGATTGCTGCACGAGAAGGGATTGCGGACAGTGAGGTTGCAGTAACGCTTGTTGATGAAGAGATGATTAGAGAATTAAACCGCGAGTATCGCGGGGTTGATCAGGCTACAGATGTGCTCTCCTTTGCGATGAATGAGGGTGCGGAGGATGAGTTTGTGGTTATAGAGGAGCCGGTTAATCTGCTCGGCGACATAATAATTTCACTGCCACATGTTTACCGGCAAGCGGAAGACTATGGACACACGCCGGAACGTGAATTGGCGTTCCTCGTATTACATGGATTTTTACATTTGATTGGTGAAGATCATGAGACTGAACAGGCAGCAGAGCAAATGTTTGCTAAGCAAGAGGAATTGTTGGCAAGTTTAAATATTGTGAGGTGATGTGTGTGAAACTAATGACACGTGCTCGGGAGAATATTAGAGGACTTGCAAACAGTTTTCGGTCGGCAAGCGAGGGAATCGTCTATGCGATTAATTCACAGCGCAATATGAAGATTCATCTGTTGGGTGCGCTCGCAATTTTAGCAAGTGGGCTCTGTCTTCACTTTACCGCGACTGAGGTTTTAGTTGTTGCCATCTGTATCGCACTTGTTTTCGGCTCTGAGATTATCAATACGGCAATTGAAAATGCGGTTGATATGGCAATGAAAGATTACGATGAGTATGCGAAACAGGCGAAAGATTCGGCTGCCGGGGCTGTTTTTATTATCGTTCTGATTGTAGTTTTTGTCGGTGCAATCATCGTTGTGCCTTATCTTATGATTTTATTCTTCGGCGACTGGCAACGAGCACCGACCGATCCGTTGGCCTTCCACTCGATTCAAGGCTTAGCACTAATATTCTTTACATATGGTGTTAAGGCAGCCTGGTATAATTTCGGGAAAAAATATCAACCGCATATTTTGGTGGGCATTTCGTTTTACATATTGGCACTGATATCAGTTCTTGTGCCGGAATATAATCTGTACTTGCTTGGCGTGTTGGTGTTTGGGATACTCTATTTTCTGTATCGGAGAGTGTACTGGCTGGCGATTTTGCAGAACTTGATTATCTCTATCGGTGGTTTTTACCTGTCTTATTTTGTCTTTTATTAACCAAAATATAAATATCTTTAGAGGGGAGATTATTGAAATGGAAAAACAGAATTTGAAGTCAGGGTTTGTTACAATAATCGGTCGGCCTAATGTCGGTAAATCTACGTTGGTCAATCAGATTATGGGTCGAAAGATTGCAATCATGTCGGACAAACCACAGACGACGCGGAACAAAATTAGAGCAATTTACACGGACCCGGCACGCGGACAAGTAGTTTTTATTGATACGCCGGGGATTCACCGACCGAAATCAAAGCTTGGTTCTTATATGATGGATATGACGCTTACTTCGTTAAATGAGGTTGATTTAATACTTTATCTAATCGATGTAACGAAAGAATTTGGACCGGGCGAAGAATTTATTTTGGAACAGTTAAATCAGGTTAAGGGGACACCGACTTACTTGATATTAAATAAAATAGATTTAGTAGAACCGGAAGCCTTGCTGCCAATTATTGATAATTATCGAACACGGGCAAGTTTTGCGGAAATTATTCCACTATCAGCGAAACACGGTAATAATATGGAAACTCTACTCGATCATGTGTATGCGATTTTGCCGGCCGGACCGAACTATTATCCGGTTGACCAGACAACCGATTATCCGGAAGGTTTTATCGTAGCTGAGTTGATACGCGAAAAAATCCTTGACGTTATGCGCGA
Source organism: uncultured Caryophanales bacterium (assembly GCA_964637775.1). GTDB lineage: Bacteria > Bacillota > Bacilli > Tepidibacillales > Tepidibacillaceae > CAYZPB01. The sequence goes on along the minus strand of CAZWWX010000004.1, from coordinate 69,139 downwards.
AGAGGTCCCGCATTCAATCGCTGTTGTTATCGATTCCATGAAACAAGGCGATATTAATCCGAAAACAGTTTCGATCAGTGCAATTATCTACGTTGAGCGTAATTCACAAAAGGGAATTATCATCGGCAAGAATGGCAGCATGCTTAAGGAAATTGGTCAAAAAGCACGCGAGGACATTGAAAAACTGCTCGGCACGCGAACTTATCTGGAACTCTGGGTCAAGGTTGAAGAGGACTGGCGCAATAAGGACCATCTACTGAAGGAATTAGGTTATACCATAATTGAGTAATCTCTGCTATAATAAGTGCGAGAATAAAGGAGAGATGACAAATGAAACATATTAAAGTGATAGCGAAGAATCGTTTACAGGAAACAATGCAATCCGGAACATGCGATAAGTGCTCAGCGTCTTGTCAATCAGCTTGCAAAACCTCAATGACAGTAAGCAACATTATTTGCTACGACAAGGTTGATAAAAAGTAGCAGATTAAATTAAGTGAATCAATGTAAAATGAAGCATAACAGAGAATACACGAGTATTCTCTGTTATTTTTGTCTTTATGCTTGGATATTCCAAGAATTAATAATTATATACAGTATTTTACGCTGATGCTATAATATAGTTAATAAACTGATTCGGACATGCACATAATAAAATGAGGGGGTTTTCGCTATGGGTAAGAAACTTCTTCTTGGTGCGGCAATAACATTGGTAACTGTAGCAGCAATTGGTACGGGAATTTATTTGAATAAGATCGAGGATGCTCGATCCGGTGGTGGAGCGGATATTGACGATGGTCAATCTACTAGGGCGGAAGTCCAGATTGACCCAGATGACGGCTGGGATTTTACATTGACAGAAGAGTTGCAGGATGCACTGAGCTCATATACCTTCTACAAGGGCTATGCGACTATTTATGAGACACAGAAATGGACATCTTATTACGATGATAAATCGCACGGTGAAGGTGATGCAATTTTCAACTCAGAAGAGATTCTCATCTACGATGAATCGGCGGGTAAGCTTTATATTTTGGCCAGGACTATGGATTATGAGAGCGAACATCTAGTTACTGTCAATGATCCTAATGGTAACTTTTTAAGCTTTGCTACTGTCAAGGGCTGGGGTAACCTTACTGAGCATTATGTTATGCCATATGTATTTGAAGGAAAGATAAATCTGATATTTAACCCCTGCCGTGTTAATGTAAAGAGTAACACAATCTTTACCTTACCGAAGGTATGGAAAAGTGAATGGGTAACTTATCTTTCTACTGCAGCCACTACGAGAATGGGAGATGCAAGGGTTTTTTTACCTGATGATTTAGAGGATCTAAATCTTCTTCGTATACCAGATATAAATAATTTTACTAATTCCAAGGGTTATAATAAGGATGAAATATATGTATATGAAGCAACCGACCGGTTTTTTGTGCCGGTAGGTACTTTTGTTTATTCCTATACAAAAGTAGATTATGAAGAGATCGAAGATGAACTCCAACTAATGATGTATAAGTGTGCTGCAGATATAAGTAAGTTATATCTAAATAAACATTATAACCCCGCAACCATTGCTATGCACGACCTTACAAATGAGGTTGCCAACGGAAACTATACCGGTTCAATTCTTGAAAATGGATTAGAGAGCTTAGACAGTAGCGGCGACTTCAAGCCGGATATTAGCGAGACGCGGGCGGTAGGAACTATGATTAATCAGCTACAGAGCTCAATTTCTAAACTGCAGAGTGAAGATGGTGTAACCCGTAGTTTAGAGAACTTTGTGATGGAGGCAAGCGGGGACAAAAAGGCTGGGTCGGAACAAAGAGAGATGATTAACCAACATAAGGTTTTTGAAGAGTTGTTTATGCAGGCACTAGCAGGCTACAAAGAGAAACTAAATGAATTAGCTAAAGACCCTGGTTCACAGCAATTGCGTAAAGAGATTAGAAAGGTTAATACGCATCTGCAAGAGATGGTTTCAGATTTTCGTGTAGTTTTCTATGAATTAGGAGAACAAGAAGAAGAAGCGAGTGCTGAAGAGCAGGCTGCTGCTATGAACACTGTGTATAGACTCTGGATTGATAATCTCAACCTATTGTTGGGTACCGGTGGAGTAAGCCGCGATGTTGACCTGATAGATGGTGTAGATTTGCCGCAAGGCTATCCACAAGACATTGTAGCAATCGTCAAAAACGCGATAGTTGTTGCTGCAGAAAGCTTTATTGATGAAGATACAGGTAAAAATGGCTATGGCATTTCTTTAAAAACTAACCAAGACCAGGTTGAGGTATTCAATTATTATAAACAATATTTTGCCGGTGTCCCTGATCTGGAAACAGTGACATTCAATAATATTAATACTTTGTCCGGTGAGAAAAAAGGTTATGATTTCAGCGTCATGATAATGGCAAATATGCTTGGTGGCAACGAAAAGACAGTCATACAAATTGTACTTAATCCTATTTAACCAATTTATTAAGGGAGTGAGAATCAATGAAAAAGACTATTTATTTTCTGCTTATTGTTTTACTAATTGCTGCATTGGTGCTGACGGGCTGTAATGCTAAAGAAAAAGCTATTGATAAACTTACTGATAAAGTGGCGGATAAAATAACGGAGGAAATTGTAGGAAATATCAGTGGTGGGGATATCGATCTTACTGCTCCGAAATGGCCTAAAGCAGATGTTGGCAAATTGCCGGAAGTCGAAGGAAAGATTGTTTTTGTTTTTAACGATGTAAACATGAAAGGGGTAACCATTGAGGTTGAAGGGTTAAAACTTAAGAATTATGAGAAATATCTTGAGAAGGTAAAAGCAGCCGGCTACGAGGCAGATCTTGAAATGGATAACGATGGCATCTATCGTTTTTCCGGCACACATCAAGATAAATCAGAGGTAATGCTCACTTATGTTGAAGAAAAGGAATCACTAATAATTTTATACAACTATTATTATGTTGAATAGTTAGTATTAAAGATTACTCGTCAATTTTCTGAGCTATGGTTATAAGCCATAGCTCATTTTTATTGTATAGTATAAAAAGCACAAAATTTGTTATGATATAGGTAATGGAAGTTAGGGTAATGTAAGTTTAACCGGAGAGGATGACAGAATAGATGGAAGCTAAGACGAAGCTGGTCGTAGAGAGTGAGGGAGTGCCGGGTCAGGATGTGCCAAGGCAAGTTGTTCCTGGTCAGGTTCATACCTTTAGTTATAGGGATAAAAATATAGTGCTTGATGTGAATAGTAATTCACTTTTCACGGTTGATGTCTTGGCGATGGGGATAATTCCGCTGATGGAGAACCTTGATGTGGATGAGATAGTGACTGAGTTGGCCTCTGATTTCGCTGAGGAGGTGGTCAGGGAGGCTTATGAGGAGTTAAGCGAGCTGGTGGCAGCGGGTATCCTCTTTTCGGTTGGTAGCTTGCCACAAGCGAACTTCGACCCCGAGGAGTTCGAGGTTAAATCAATGTGCCTGCACGTGTCGCATGATTGTAATTTGCGGTGTCGGTATTGCTTTGCGGGAACGGGTCCCTATGGGCAAGAGCGGACCAATATGAGTTACGAGATGGGAAAGAAGGCGATTGACTTCCTTGTCGGACAAGCGAAGAATACGTCCTTTATTGAGATTGACTTTTTCGGTGGCGAACCTCTGTTAAACTTTCCAGTGGTGAAACAATTGGTGCACTATGCGCGAGAATTGGAGCCGGAGATTGGAAAGACCTTTAATTTTTCGCTGACGACAAATGGCGTGTTGCTTAATGAAGAGATTGAGGGATTTATTGCTGATCAAGGGATCAATCTGATTCTCAGTATCGATGGCCGTAAGGAAATCAATGATTTACTAAGGCCGTTTGCTGATGGAACAGGGTCCTATGACCAGTTGATGAATATTTATCAGAAGTTGAATGCCAAACGGGCTGGCTGTGAAGATAATCGCTATGGACTGGGTGTCTATACTTATTATCGAGGGACGTTTACGAGTGAGAATTTAGATTTTGATCAAGATGTTTTGCATCTGTCGGATCAGGGTTTCAGGCGAATCTCGATTGAGCCGGTTATTTTGCCGGAGAACCGTCGCTATGCTTTGCGGTCTGAACATTTGCCGGAAATCTATGAAAGTTATGACCGCTTGACGGAGGCCTACTTAGAACGTCTTGGAACGGATCAGGAATTCTATTTTCACCACTTCGAGGTGGAACTTGACGATGGACCTTGTTACGCTAAGCGAATCACCGGTTGCGGTGCCGGTTACCATTATATAGCGGTGACGCCTGAGGGTGACATTTATCCTTGCCACCAATTTGTCGGTAACCGCAAGTGGTTGATCGGAAATCTGGAGGAAGGCTTTACCAATAAAGCAGCAATGAATCTGCTCCGCGATACGAATATCTACACGAAGGAAGAGTGCCGAACCTGTTGGGTGCGCCATTTCTGTGGTGGCGGTTGCCATGTAAATGCTGATGGCTTTAACGGCGATGTTGCTGTTCCCCACGCTATTTCCTGTGAAATGATGCGGAAGCGTTATGAGAACGCCCTCTATCTGAAGGTGCTCGAGTTAGAAAACACAGACCAAGAGGTGTAAGAAGAGGTGCAAGAAGAGGTGTAAAGATGCTACACAATGTCGAGGCGATTGTGCTTAAGGCCATGGACTACGGTGAGAGTGATAAGATTATCACTCTTTTTACGCGTGAGCTGGGGAAAGTCGCTATCATTGTGCGCGGTGCTCGTAAGGCGAACAGTCGGCTTAACGTTGTTACCCAGGTCTTTACCCATGGTACATACATATATTTTCGAGGACGAAATGCTAATCTGGGTACTCTTAATCAAGGCGAAGTTCTCCAACATTTCGCAACAATCTACAGCGATCTCGACAAAACAGCCTACGCCGCCTATCTGGTTGAGTTGGTTGAACGCGTGCTCGAGTCCGACCAGACAAACGAAGTTCTCTATGACCAGCTATTAGCGGCTCTTGAGCAAATGGCGGCTGGTAAAGACACTGAGGTCGTTGCGCGGATTTTCGAGATGCTACTGTTTCGGATTTTAGGTTATCTGCCAGGCTTGGCAGCTTGTGCAGTCTGTTCTGATAAGAGGGACTTGGTTGCGTTTAGTGTAAGCCGGGGTGGTTTGGTCTGTTCGCTTCACCTTGATCCGACCGGCATCGTGCTGTCGGCTAATACTGTGAAGTTGCTACGCGTCTTTGCCGAGATGGACTTGCGGCGCTTGGGAGAGGTTAGCCTACGTGATGAAACGCGGGAAGAACTACGGAAGGTAACTGAGGCCTTTTGCGACCAGTATATTGATGTACGGCTTAAGTCGCGGGGTTATCTGGACCTTTTGCGGGATTTTAAAGTCCGGGATTAGTAAAATGCAACGGAAATAAATAGTTTGCGTTATATATTGTGAGGGTGCAAATTCTTAAGTGAAAACTGCAGATTCACATGAAAGGATACTCCGATGGACCAAGATAAGACTTTTACAAGGCGAGAAACGAAAATTAAAGATGGCGCAGCGATTAAAGATGATCTAGCGATTAAAGATGACGCTGCGATTGTCGAACTCTACTGGCAACGCGACGAAAAGGCGATTAGAGAGACAAAAAGGAAGTATGGGAACTACTTGGCGAAGATTGCCTATAATATACTGCACAATTATGAAGATAGCCAAGAGAGTGTTAATGACGCCTATTTAAAAGCATGGAATGCGATTCCGCCTTATCGTCCGCCTATATTAAGAGTGTTTTTAAGTCGACTTACTCGGCAGACGGCAATCGATATTTATCGTAAAGAACACAGCCTCAAACGCGGTGGATCGGAATATGCGATTTCGCTTAGTGAGTTAGAAGAGGTTGTCGCTGGCAGTGAGCAGTTTGATTCGCCGGCGGACAGTCTTGATGGGCGGATTTTGGCTGATTCAATTAATGGGTTTCTGGCTACGCTCAACGAGCAAGCGCAGGCAATGTTTCTTAGCCGCTACTACTTTATGGATTCGATTAAGGAAATTGCCGCTAATTTCGATGCCGGTGAATCGCTTGTCAAAAGTCAGCTCCATCGAACGCGCCAAGGACTAAGGAAACATTTAGAAAGTGAGGGTTATATCAATGAAAATAGATAAAATTGTTGATGCAATCGGACAAGCAGATGACGAGATGGTTGAAAAAACAGAAACATATCGTAAGCCTAAGTCAAAACGTAGATGGGGTTGGTTGCCGTTAACGGCTCTGGGAACTGCCGCAGCCTTGGCTCTCGGTATTTTTATTCTGCCGCTATTTAGTGGTGAGCAGTTACTTGATCCGAGCAAAAATTCAACTGAATATAAATCACAGGTCGTTAAGGGCGATTATCCAATTATTTTAGCGACATATCCACTAATGGCTCAGTATCCGGATGCAAATAAATTAGCTAGTGAGGAGTACGATGCTGCCTTTGATACTTGGTGGCAGGACAGAAGGATTAGTGCTTCTACTGAATTAGTAGATGAAAATGCCTGGGAAGAGTTCGTCCAATCAACGCTTCCACTTTTTCTCGACACGTCCAAAGGGCAGAATGCTGTTTATTCGCCAATTAATATCTATTTAGCGCTTGCCATGTTGGCTGAAGTGGCTGACGGGGATTCGCGGGCACAGATTTTAGCGGCGATGGGCTTAGATAATATCAATACCGCTGCGAAACAAGCCGGCATTCTCTGGCAAAAACATTATATTGACGATGGAGCTTCTAAAAGCATTTTAGCAAACTCTTTCTGGTTAGCAGATGACTTTGTCTATAAAAAGGAAACGCTGGAAAGGTTAGCTGAGATGTATTTCGCCTCATCTTTCCAAGGAGAAATGGGGAGCGAGGATTATACCAACGCTCTAAGAAATTGGCTGAATGAACAGACCGGTGGTTTACTCGAAGAATCGATTGAAGGTATTGAGTTCGATACTGATACAATTATGGCCCTTGCAAGCACGATTTACTTTCAATCTAGGTGGGCGGATGAATTTGTTAGCGAGAATAATGTAGAGCAGATATTCCATACTCCCAAGGGTGGAGTGCTTACTGAATTCATGACTCAATCAAGGACAAGTACTTACTACTGGCATGATAAATTTAGTGCGATTTCTAAAAACCTAAATGATATGGGTAATATATGGTTTATCCTGCCCGACGAAGACGTTAGTACTAGTGAACTTTTAAACGATGACGCTATTATGGAGTTAGTCAAGGCTGATTATGATTATCCTAATCAAAAATATTTGATTGTAAATCTTTCCCTGCCAAAATTCGACATCAGCTCCGATATTGATTTAACGGATGGACTTAAGGCCTTGGGGATTACAGACATATTTAATGTTGCAAAATCTGATTTTTCAGCTCTTACCGAGAATGCTAATGGAATAATTCTGACAAAAGCTGATCACGCCGCAAGAGTGACGGTGGATGAAGAAGGAGTTAAAGCAGCTGCTTATACGGTACTGATGAAGTGTGGTTCTGCAGCTCCACCGGACGAAAAGATCGACTTTGTCTTGGATCGTCCATTTATCTTTGTGATAACCGGTAACTCTGGTTTGCCGCTCTTTGTGGGGGTTGTAAATAATCCGGCTGCATAAAATCTTTTGTAAAAAGTATTCTTCTCTGATATAATTCAAGTAATTAAAGATGGTGGCAATGACAGAGAAGAGTAGCCGGTTAACTATTATTGAAGCGAGTTGGGATAGAGTGAGAGCCCGCTAATAGCCTGGTGAAGGGCACTCCTGAGCCGATTTTAATAAAGTGGATTGCAAGTGTGCAATCAATTAGGGTGGAACCGCGGGAGTCTTCTCGTCCCTATATGCTGTTTAGGTATATAGGGATGAGAGGGCTTTTTTGTTTAGAAAAAAGGACGGAGGCGTTATTCGTGAATTTGCAGGACATGATTCTTAAGTTGCAACACTATTGGGCCGAACAGGGTTGCATTCTTGGTCAGCCATATGATGTGGAAAAAGGGGCGGGGACAATGAACCCGCTAACTTTGCTGCGGGCAATTGGTCCGGAACCTTGGCGGGTAGCTTATGTTGAGCCGTCACGGCGGCCGGCGGATGGGCGTTATGGTGATAATCCGAATCGGCTTTATCAGCACCATCAATTTCAGGTAGTAATTAAGCCATCTCCGGAGAACATTCAAGACTTGTATCTGGAGAGCCTGGTAGCTCTCGGGATTGACCCGCTGAAGCACGATATTCGGTTCGTGGAGGACAATTGGGAGAATCCGACCTTTGGTGCGGCAGGGCTTGGTTGGGAAGTCTGGCTTGATGGGATGGAGATTACGCAGTTTACATATTTTCAGCAGGTGGGCGGACTTGAATGTAACCCGGTTGCGGTTGAGTTGACCTATGGGATTGAGCGGCTGGCGTCCTATATTCAGGACAAGGACAATGTGTTCGAGCTGGAATGGGTGAGTGGTTTTTCTTATGCAGATATTTTTAAACAGCAGGAGTATGAGCACTCTAAGTATACTTTTGAGATTTCTGATTCGCAGATGTTGTTTACCCTATTTAATATGTATGAGGCGGAAGCGGTGCGGATCATGGAAGAACAGTTGGTTTATCCGGCTTATGATTATATATTGAAGTGTTCGCATGTGTTTAACCTGCTGGATGCGCGGGGCGCAATCAGCGTGACTGAGCGGGCGAACTATATTGGTCGGGTCCGTAAGTTAGCGCGCGCTTGCGCGCAGCTGTATTATGCGGAACGAGAGCGGCTGGGGTTTCCGTTGCTGAAGGGTTAAGGTGTGTTGATAAGGTAAGTTTTCGAGAGGAGAGTAACTAGTGGAACATAAGGATTTATTGATAGAGATTGGCCTAGAGGAAATGCCGGCACGCTTCATTGAAGGTGCTTGCCAGCAGCTAGCGGACCGGCTAGCTGCTTGGTTAGATGAAAACGCAATCACCTACGAGGGGATTGCGACCTATTCAACCCCGCGACGGTTGGCCGTGCTGGCAACCTCGGTTGCGCCTCGTCAAGCCGATCTGGTTGAGGAAAAGCGCGGTCCCTCGCTGGCGATTGCTCGCAATGAGGACGGCAGTTATAGTCGCGCAACCGAAGGCTTTGTCCGTGGACAAAGCGCCTCGACTGACGATTTGTACGTTGACACGGTAAATGGGGTTGACTATGTGTTTCTGCGAATTGAGCGGATTGGTGAGCCGGTCGAGGAGTTGCTGGGCGCGGCGCTTCCTGAGTTAGTGAGCGGGATGACCTTTCCCAAGAATATGCGCTGGGGAGCGCAAGACTTGCGTTTCCTGCGGCCCATTCACTGGCTGGTTGCTTTGTATGGCGAGCAGGTAATCCCTTTTAGTGTTGCCGGTATTGAATCAGGCGATGTTAGTTATGGCCATCGTTTTCTCGGCAAGCAAGTTACAATTAAAAGCCCGGCTGACTATTTGCAGTCGCTTGCTCAGGAATATGTAATAGTTGACCGAGAAGAACGCAAGTCAATGATTGTGAAGCAATTAGAGGACTTGATGGCCGAACGAGGTTGGCAGATTCCAATCGATGAAAGCCTTCTCAATGAGGTCGTCAACCTGGTCGAATATCCGACAGTTCTAGTCGGCAGCTTTGCCGAGGAATACCTTGAGTTACCTTCAAGCGTCCTTGTAACAACGATGAAGGTTCATCAGCGTTATTTCCCGGTAGAGAATTCAAATGGAGCACTGCAACCTTATTTCGTTGCAGTTCGTAACGGTGATGCTAATTCTATAGATCTCGTTGTGAAAGGCAATGAAAAAGTGGTAACAGCAAGACTTGCTGATGCGCGTTTTTTCTATCTCGAGGATCAGAAGGTTTCGATTTCCGAATACCAAGAAAAACTTACACAACTAATATTCCAAGATAAGTTAGGGACGATGTATGATAAGAGTAAGCGTTTAGTTGTCATTAACAGTGAAATCTTAAAAGAACTAACGCAGGATACTTGTGAGGTTGGCAACTGTAGGCGAGCGGCAGAGATCTGCAAGTTCGACTTGGTAACTAATATGGTAAATGAATTTCCCGAGCTTCAAGGCTATATGGGTGAGCTATATGCACAAAAACAGGGTGAGCCGGATGCTGTTGCTCAGGCTATCAATGAGCATTATTTGCCGCGTTTTAGCGGTGACCGGCTTCCGACAAGTATATGCGGACAACTCGTTAGCATTGCCGATAAGTTAGACAATATTGTGGGTGCTTTTGTGATCGGGTCAATACCGACGGGCTCACAGGATCCGCTCGGGTTACGGCGTGCAGCGACCGGTATCGTTCAGATTATACAGGAGAAACTACCGCAACTTAGACTTGACCGGTTATTCAACATTGTGCTTGCCACTTACGAAGATGCTGACCTATTATTTAAAGTGCGTCAGCTCTTGCTTAGGGAATTAACTGAGTTTTTTGAACTGAGAATTAGAAGGATTTTGCTGGATAACAATATCCGTTACGATATTATTGATGCGGTGTTAGCAGTTGAACTCCACGACCTAAGTTTAATTCTTGAACGCGCCAAATTGCTTACTGCGGTTTTGGCAGAGAGTTCAAGCAAACAAGCTGTCGATTCGCTAACACGTGTCATCAACATAGCAATGAAGGCTGAATCAAGCGAAACTAATCCTGACAGTTATGTCGAGGAAGAAGAGTGGGCGCTGTACCGAGTGTATCAGCAACTGATTGTAATTACGACTGATTCCGCAACAGCTGAACATACTGCAACAGCGGAACACACCGCGAACGCTTCGGATACCGCGGAAACTTCGCTTCAGCACAAACGTTTGTCAGCTTTGTGGGCGTTACATGAACCGATTGACAACTACTTTGACAATGTAATGGTAATGGTTGATGACCCGATTCTTAGGCGTCAGCGGCTGGGACTGCTGAGTGCGCTTTCCGAGGAAATAATGAAATTTGCTGATTTTCGCAAGCTGGTATTTGATTAAGATATTGCATCAAACCGCCAGAAAATATACTATAGAGTATGTGCAAATAAGTCGCATATTATGATCGAATACAACGCACTGTATAGGAGGAGAGGTCAATATATATTAAACCTGAACGACCGATAATTTATATTGTTTCCGATTCAGTCGGTGACACGGCGGAGTTCGTTGTGCGTGCGGCAAGCAGCCAGTTCAATGGCACCTTTGCTGATATTCGACGAGTCTCACATATTGACGATTATGCGTTAATTGATAAAACGATTGAGCAGGTTAAGGAAGCTAACGCAATTATCGTGCTCACTATGGTGGTTGACGAGTTAAAAAATTACCTGATTGCACGTGCTGCAGTCGAAAATATTCGCGTTGTTGATATTATGGGGCCGATGTTGACTGCTTTTGAGGACCTTTATAAAAAGCCGGCGAGACAAGAACCGGGCCTAGTTCGCAAACTTGACGAAGAATATTTCAAAAAGATTGCGGCAATCGAGTTTGCCGTTAAATATGATGACGGCAAGGACCCGCGGGGTATCGTTGATGCAGATGTTGTGTTGATCGGCGTATCGCGAACGTCGAAGACACCTTTGTCGATGTATCTAGCCCATCAACGAATTAAGACAGCTAATGTTCCGCTCGTACCTGAAGTTAAACCACCGGCTGAGCTATTCCAAATTTCTAATAAGAAGATAGTCGGTTTGCAAATTAACCCGGAGAAACTATTTATTATTCGTGAAGAGCGGCTGAAATCTCTGGGTCTGATTACTCAAGCTAACTACGCAAGTTTAGAGCGCATCTTGGAGGAAATTGAATATTCGGAAGGTGTAATGAGGCGCATAGGTTGTCCGATTATTGATGTTTCCAATAAAGCGATTGAAGAAACCGCAAGTATTATAATAGATATCATTCGGAAAAGGGGAGATATTGGTGAGTATTAAGTATGTGTTTTTGTTTAATGAGGGTACTAAGGAAATGAAAGATTTGCTGGGTGGAAAAGGTGCAAATCTTGCGGAAATGACGCGGGTGGGTCTGCCTGTACCGCCGGGATTTACTATCTCAACAAAGGCATGTAACGATTATTATGCAAACAATCGCGTTATTTCTGACGAGGTAATTGAGCAGATTAATGAGGCGCTGGCAAAACTTGAACAGGAGACAGGCAAGAAATTAGGCGATTACGATAACCCGCTGCTCGTCTCTGTTCGTTCCGGTGCAGTATTTTCGATGCCGGGAATGATGGACACCGTTCTCAACCTTGGTCTTAATGACCAGACAGTTGAAGTGATTGCACGTTTGAGCGACAACCCGCGCTTTGCTTACGACAGCTACCGTCGCTTCATTCAGATGTTCAGTAATGTTGTGCTGGAACTCGAGGGATATTTGTTCGAATCAGAAATTGACCGTGTTAAAGCAACGAAGGGTATCGAACAAGACACAGATCTGACAGCTGATGATTGGAAAGAGGTTGTCCAAGCTTTTAAAAACATTGTTATGCAGAAAACCAAGGCGATGTTCCCGCAAGACCCGAAAGAGCAACTGATGCTGGCAATCAAAGCGGTATTTAACTCATGGAATAACCAGCGAGCAATTATTTATCGAAAAATCAATCGGATCCCTGACCATTTAGGTACTGCTGTTAATATTCAATCGATGGTTTTCGGAAACTTAGGAGAGGAATCCGGAACCGGTGTTGCTTTCTCGCGCAATCCATCCACCGGTGAACGCGTTCTTTATGGTGAATATTTGATGAATGCTCAAGGTGAGGACGTTGTTGCGGGTATCCGTACGCCGCAGCCGATAGCAACACTTAAAGAGGTTAACAATAATGTTTACGAACAGTTTGTCAATATAACGCAACAATTGGAAAATCACTACAAAGACATGCAAGATATTGAATTCACAATCGAGAACGGTAAGCTGTATATGCTTCAGACTCGTAATGGTAAACGGACAGCGCAGGCAGCTGTTAAAATCGCTGTATCATTGGTGCAAGAAGGTATTATCGACAAGGAGACAGCTCTGCTCCGTGTTGACCCTGAACAATTAGATAAATTATTGCATAGGCAGATTGATACGTCCGTTAAACTTGATGTTATCGCAAAAGGGCTTCCGGCATCGCCCGGCGCAGCTACCGGCAAAATAGTCTTTACCGCTGATGAAGCGGAGCGGATGCACTCGCTTGGCGAGAAGGTAATTTTGGTTCGAGCTGAAACAACGCCTGAGGATCTGCATGGCATGGTTGCAGCGGAGGGTATTTTAACCAGCCGTGGCGGGATGACCAGCCATGCGGCGGTTGTTGCTCGCGGTATGGGTAAACCTTGTATCACCGGCTGTGAATCGTTAAAAATTGATGCTGCTGCTAATCAGGTTGGCTTTGAGGGCGGACTCTTGCTCGCGCAGGGGGATGTAATTTCCTTTGATGGTGGAACCGGTGAGGTTGTTCAAGGCGAAGTGAAATTGGTCGATCCGGAATTATCAGCTGAATTCCTTGAGTTATTGGAATGGGCAGAAGAGGTTAAACAGATTGGCGTTCGCGCTAATGCCGATAACCCAGCGGATGCCAAAAAGGCGCGCGATTTCGGTGCTAAAGGTATTGGGCTCTGCCGAACTGAACATATGTTTATGGATCCAACGCGTACGCCAATCGTGCGCGAGATGATTCTCGCGGAAACTGAGGAACAACGCAAGGATGCACTTGCTAAGCTCCTGCCAATGCAACAAGGCGACTTTAAAGGAATTTTGAAAGAGATGCAAGGTCTTCCGGTAACGATTCGCCTATTAGACCCGCCGCTCCATGAATTCTTACCAAATACTGAAGAAATAGTTGTTGAAATCCTTGAATTAAAGCATGCGGGTGCCGATTCGACGTTGATTGATGAGAAAGAACATCTCTTGAAGAAAGTTCGCAATCTTTCAGAGTTTAACCCGATGCTTGGGCACCGTGGCTGCCGACTTGGCATCACGTATCCGGAAATTTACGCAATGCAAGCTGAGGCAATTTTTAATGCAACGGTTGAGTTAGCTCGTGAAGGCATTGTTGTTGAACCGGAAGTGATGATCCCGCTCGTAGTTCACGTTAATGAGTTGAGATTAATGCGTGAGGTAGTTGTCAATGTAGCCGAAAAGGTTAAAGCTGAGAGCGGTGTTGACTTTGCCTACCTTGTTGGTACGATGATTGAGCTGCCGCGTGCCGCTCTTACTGCAGACGAAATTGCCGTTGAAGCTGACTTCTTCTCGTTCGGTACTAATGATTTGACGCAGACTACTTTTGGTTTTAGTCGTGACGATGCGGAAGGTAAGTTCCTTCACTACTATGTTGACCACAAAATTCTTCCGGAGAACCCGTTCGTGTCGATCGATATTAATGGTGTTGGTAAACTGATCGAGATTGGGACTAAACTCGGACGAGAAGTGAAACCTGAGCTCAAAGTTGGTATCTGTGGCGAGCACGGGGGCGAGGCGCGCTCAATCGAGTTTGTCTATCAACAAGGTTTTAACTACGTTAGTTGTTCTCCATATCGGGTGCCTCTGGCTCGATTGGCTGCAGCCCAGGCGACGGTTAAAAATAGGTAGTATAATAGCTGGTAGAAGGGACCTAAGGGTCCTTTTTTTATTTCGGTAAAATTGACTCGCTGACTGGATTAGTGTATAATGACTGTCCTTGCACTTGCCCCGTATCAGTTCTCACCATACTCCAAGAATAGTCCTTACATACTAAAAGCAAAATAAAATATTAGATGGAAAGGAGGGGTAATTATGAGAAAAATATTGACTCTTGCACTAGCTATACTACTAGTATTCGCTTTAGCCGCATGTGGCGGTAAGACTGAGCCAGCTGGTCCTGCTAATAATTCCAATGGTGATAATGGGAGTCAAGTAACTGAACCGGACAACAAACCTGGGGCAGACCTTTATGTGCCTGAGAAAGCTCCGCCTAAGAATCTTCCGGTTTACCCTGGTGCAGTTATGGTTTACGATTTACAGGCCACTGGGTATAAATATGGTGAAAATTCCTGGCAATGGCATTATGACACGGATGCAAGCGGGAATGAAATTGTCGCTTTTTTCGTAACAGCATTTCAAGATCTGGGTATTCTAATTGATGAGCAATACACCGGTGCTAATTTTGAAGAATTTTTTATCCAAACTAATACTTTAGACAATCGTACGGCTTCAGTCGGTTGGTTGGGCTATGAAAATTCAGAAAATAAAAATGATGATGAACTAACGGCTGATACATTGGGACGCAGCTATATGATATTGGTAGACCTTGATCGATGGGAAGAGCGGGTGAAATGATGAATCTGAACCGGCTGGTCATGCTAATAATGCCACCTGAAGAGCCGACAGATAAACACGCCCGGTCGTGACTATTTCATCATAGTGGCTCTTGATAAATGGAATGACTAATAATTTAAACGAAGAATTCCAAATATAATTTATATTGCGTTTTATATTAAAGTGTATTAAAATATTTGGACCAATAAACTCAAGTTTTCAGATGTTTGACATATTTTATTATGTTAATAAAAGTCGGTATATAAGAACGAGTACAAATAGATAATAAAGAGATGGTTATAATATAGATTAGATAATAAATCTAATACTATTTATTATAACAAAATGAAAAAGGAGGAGTGTATATGCAAATGCAAGGCAAAGTTGCGTTAATTACCGGAGGAGCAGGTGGAATTGGAATTGCAACTGCAAAATTATTAGTGAAAGAAGGTGCAAAAGTAGCTCTTGTTGATTTAAAACAAGATCTATTAAAGAAGGCTGTCTCAGAAGCAGGATTGAGTGAAAATGATTATTTGTTAATCGAAGCGGATGTGTCAAAAGAGGCAGATGTGCAGAAGTATGTAAAAGCAACAAAAGACAAGTTCGGAAAGATTGATGTATTCTTCAATAATGCAGGTATTGAAGGAAAGGCAGATTTAATTGTAAATCAAACAGCTGAAAATATTGATAAAGTTTTTAATGTAAACTTAAAAGGTGTTTTCTATGGATTAAAACATGTTCTGGCGGTAATGATAGAACAGAAGTCGGGTTCTGTTATTAATACTGCATCAGTAGCGGGAGCTATCGGTTTTCCTGGATTATCTCCATATGTTGCAACAAAACATGCTGTTATTGGATTAACGAAAACCGCAGCCAAAGAGGTTGCAACAGCAGGTGTCAGAGTAAACTCAATTGGACCTGCCCCAATTAATACGCGCATGATGAGAGATATTGAGAAAGATATGGCCGCAGGTAGTGAACCTGAAGCAGTTAAGCAACAATTTACTCAATCAATTCCAATGGGCCGTTATGGTGAGGCGTCAGAAATTGCACAATTAGTTCTGTTCTTAGCATCAGATAGTTCTAAATTTATCACCGGTTCGTATTACAATATAGATGGTGGCATGTTAGCCTAAATAATGTATTTTAAAAGGCATCCTATTTGGATGCCTTTTTTATATTGTGTTGACAACTGAGGACATTATTGATAAACTACAATTGTAATCATTACAGATATGAAATTATTACATATATAAAATTATTACATATATAAAGCGAGGAGGTGGTCGTATGCAGATTACGACTCAAGAGGTTGTCGATCAACTCGTTAATCATAATATTAAACCGTCGCCATATCGTATTCGTATTTTGCAGTATCTATATGAAGCAATGAGCCACCCAAATGTTGATACTATTTATACTGCACTTAAGGATGAACTGCCTACACTTTCAAAAACTACGGTTTATAATACTTTAAATATATTGGTAGATGCTGAACTTGTTAAGCAATTTAACTATAAAGACAACGAGGCGCAGTATGATTTAATCACAAAAGAACATGGGCATTTTATTTGTGAACAGTGTGGAGAATTATATGATTTCGATTTCACAATTGGTGAATGTGCTGATAAAAGCTTAAGTGAGTTTATGATCAAAAGCAAAGAGGTTTATTTTAGAGGTATCTGCAAAGATTGCCTATTAATAAATAAATAAAAATTTTAAATCTAAGGAGGCTATTAAGATGGAAGAGGTAAAAACTTTCTACAAAATGCCACTAATTGGCGACCAGGCACCAAGTTTCAAAGCAGTTACAACACAAGGGAATATGAATTTTCCGGAGGATTACAAAGGGAAATGGGTTATTCTATTTTCACATCCGGCTGATTTTACGCCGGTATGCACAACTGAATTTATGACTTTTGCTGCAATGGCGGGTGAGTTCAGAGAGTTAAACACTGAGTTGGTTGGTCTTTCTGTAGATTCACTTTATGCACATATCGCGTGGCTAAGAAAGATTCAAGAGATTGAATGGAAGGACTTTAAAAACATTGAAGTGCATTTTCCGTTAATCGAAGATATTACGATGGAAGTGGCTAACAAGTATGGAATGATTCAACCGGGACAATCTAATACGCAAGCCGTTCGTGCTGTATTTGTCATTGATCCGGATTCAGTAATCCGTACGATTCTTTATTATCCGCTATCAATGGGTCGTAACTTCGACGAGCTAAAAAGAATTATTCAAGCACTTCAAAAGGCAGATAAAGACAAAGTTGCTACACCTGCTGACTGGAGACCCGGTGACGACGTGATTATCCCGACGCCCGGCAGCTGCGGAACCGCAAAAGAAAGATTGGCAAATCAAGGTGATGATACCTATTGTTTAGATTGGTTTATGTGCTTTAAGAGAGAGAAGAAATAAGTTTATTTTTAGAAGGGTTAGCTACGCTAACCCTTCTTTTTTTCTAAGTAATCTAGTTATTTTTGGAACTGTTTATGATGTTTTTTGGTTTATAAGCCGAGATAATTATCATGTAAATCAGTATTATTAGCTGAAGGGCGATTAGGGTAATGATTAAGCCGCCGTCGGTAAGCCCACCTGTAAAACCGTAATCTTTTACCTTTGCAATAAGAGAGTTGATCTGTCCTCTGGTACCAATACCGGTCAGTAGTCCTACGATTAACATTAGAAACCACTTAAAGGCAATCCATTTATGTTTGAAAAATCCCCAATTCGTAAATAGCCCGTAAAGAATACCCTGTGCTATTGTTATAAAAGCTACAGGTGATATTATAGTTTTCAGTAAAATGCTTACAGTCGCAATGTTGTTAGAAAAAACCGTTTCGTCTGTTTGAAATAAGGCAATGGTTGCGAAGGCGCTAACAGATACAACTCCTCCTAACCATATTCCGATTAAAACTATGTGGATGATGTGCATCCATTTGAGACCGCTCTTTTTAAGTTTAGGCATATTTGTATTGAGCTCCTTTTGGTACTAATTAATTTTACAACATAAATATATTATCATAACTGAAAATATTTAGGGAAGTAAAATATTTATGCTATAATGCGGTTATATATTAAATTGGAGCGGAGACCATAAAATATGGAAATAGAATTTACAACTATACTGTTCGCCTTTGGTTTAACATTGTTTGCGGGACTTTCTACCGGCATTGGTAGCGCACTCGCTGTTTTTACTAAGCAGACCAGCACGCGTTTTCTCTCAGTTGCGCTGGGCTTCTCTGCCGGTGTGATGCTCTACGTTTCTTTTGCCGATATATTGGTTGAGGCCAACAAAACGCTTGGTGTAGCGTTGGGTCAGAAACCGGGAGCTTGGGCGACGGTTGCCGGCTTTTTTGTGGGTATTCTTTTTATTGGAATAATCGACAAAATAATTCCCGAAATGGAGAATCCGCATGAAATACATACAGTCGAGGAGATGGATGGGAAAAGTCCTGAACATAAGGCAAAGCTGATGCGAATGGGATTATTTACTGCGGTTGCTCTCGCAATTCACAACTTTCCCGAGGGATTAGCAACTTTCATGGCAGGCATAAATGATCCAATCATGGGGATTTCAATCGCTGTTGCGATTGCTATTCATAATATACCGGAAGGTATTTCAGTAGCGGTGCCTGTCTATTATGCAACCGGTTGTAAGAAGAAAGCTTTTAAACTTTCGTTTTTATCAGGTTTAGCTGAACCCTTAGGTGCATTGGTTGGGTTCCTGTTGCTCTATCAATTTATGAGTGAGACCCTTTTCGGATTAGTCTTTGCTTTCGTGGCGGGTATTATGGTTTATATTAGTCTGGATGAACTGTTACCGGCGGCGCGTGAGTATGGTGAGCACCATTTAGCAATCTATGGTTTAATTGCCGGGATGGCTGTGATGGCGCTTAGCATATTGTTGTTGATGTAGAATTATTAAATGGAAAACATAATTTAGACTAACACGAGTGTTAGTCTTTTTTATTGCTTGACAGTATATGAATGGCGTTTTATAATTATATCGGAAAGCGATATAACGCTTAACGATATATCGATAGTGGAGGTGTTTGTATGCAAGAAACTAAACCGGCTATGACTGAAGCGGTTTATTACATACTCTTATCTTTGTATGAACCGCTACATGGATACGGAATTATGCAGAAAGTTGAAGAGTTAACCGCAGGAAGAGTCGCGCTTGCCGCAGGTACTCTGTATGGTGCACTAAATACATTGTTTGAGCGTGGATATATTAAGTTTGTCGCCGGCGACGATCCGCGCAAGAAGGAATATCAAATAACTAAGTTGGGTAAGCAGCAGTTAGAGGTGGAGTTGTTAAGATTAAAGGAATTAGTGAAAAATGGTGAATTGCTAATTGGAGGTGACAACCGGTGAGAAGGGAAATTTTTAAAATATTCTGGGCTTGGGATTATGGAAAAGAAGAAATGTGGCTAAATAGTTTAGCTGCTAAGGGGTTGGCACTTGTTTCAGTGTCAGCATTTAAATACACATTTGAAGAGAGTGAGCCCGGTGAATATCAGATCCGCCAAGAGCTTATGGAAAATCTACCATCGAATAGCGAGAGTGTTCAATATATTCGGTTCCTTGAGGATACTGGCGTGGAATATTTAGGTTCAGTAGTTCGCCAGGCATATTTTCGCAAGAAAAGCATTGATGGTAAGTTCGATTTATTCTCGGATAATGCATCACGCATTAAACATTTAAAGCGTCTTGTCAGTCTTCTTGCAGTATTAGCAGTTGCTATGCTGATTAATTCGCTTTCGACCGGTATCTTTTATTTTTCAACAGGCGAGGGTATTATGTTGGCACTGATGGTGTTATGCATT
Organism: uncultured Caryophanales bacterium; assembly: GCA_964637775.1. Taxonomy (GTDB): domain Bacteria; phylum Bacillota; class Bacilli; order Tepidibacillales; family Tepidibacillaceae; genus CAYZPB01. The sequence goes on along the minus strand of CAZWWX010000004.1, from coordinate 49,106 downwards.
GTATTATGTGTGTTATTAGGCTATGGAACATGGCGGATTATACGGAGCATACGACGGTTACAGAAAGATATGGTGTTATTTGAATAAAGGTTAAGTAACGGAGAAATTATTTTTAAATAGTTATTGACAAATGTCAAAAACATGCTATAATAGTTATTGGCAAATGTCATAAACCTATATTTTTAAGGAAATGACAAATGTTAGTAAATATTTAGTGGGGTGGTTTTATGGCAAGACGAGATGGTACCGGTCCTACAGGTTATGGGCCAATGACAGGAAGAGGTTATGGACCTTGCGGAGATCGATCAGGTTATGGTGTAGTAGGTACAGGCGGCTTCGGACCAGGTTATGGTGCAGGTTATCGAGCCGGTTTTGGTGCCGGTTACAGTAAAAGGTTCAATGTAGGTCGTAGAGGCGGTTTCGGTCGTTTTAACGATAGAGGTTATGCTTACAATAGGTATGACGGAGAAACTGCGGAAGAACGATTAATCAGGCACAAATCTTATCATGAGAAAAGACTTGAAGTAATTAACAAACGTTTAGAGGAACTGTAAAGAATAACCGGAGGAAACTCTGGTTATTTCTTATATTTACAAAGAGGTGAAAGTAATGGCTCGACCAAGAAAATATCGCAGAGTTTGCAGGATGCCTGAGGCGAACCGTTTTGGACCTTTAGGACAGGGCCGCGGCAGATATAAGCCGTTAACGATGACTGTAGATGAATATGAAGTGATTCGATTGCTTGATTACGAGGGATTTACGCAGGAAGAAGCATCGATCCAGATGGATGTTGCTCGAACGACAGTACAGCGAATTTATATGATTGCACGCAGGAAACTTGCTGACATGCTGGTCAATCAGCGGGTAATTCAGATTGAGGGCGGAGACTTTCTTTTGTGTGAAGAGTTAGGACCGGATTGTACTCTGGAGTGCCATTCTAAGAATAATCACCATCCCTATCATCACCATCATCGCAGTGCTACTCGCAGAACTCGGAGAGAACGTTATCGAATTGATCGTGCCAGTGGTTATACCGGTTATCATGGAGAAGGAAGAAGGAGGAGTTAGGATGATTGTTGCATTACCGATGGATGAGAAGAGTTTAGCAGCAATAGTGGCAAATAATTTTGGAAGGGCTACCTATTATTTGTTTTATGACATGGAAAATGACACAGTAAGTTTTATCAATAACACAGCGGCTATGAGTCGTGGTGGTGCAGGTATCAAAGCTGCACAGATTATTGTTGATAACAAAGCCGATGTTCTGCTAACACCACGCTGTGGTGAGAATGCAGCAGATGTATTGTTAGAGTCTAAGATCGAGATATACCGTTCAATCGAGGGCACTGCACAAACAAATATTGATGCGTTTAAAGCAGGAAAGCTGCAACCGTTAAGTGAAATTCACCCGGGATTACACGGTCATTAGGATGGGAAAACGATGAAAATAGCAGTGCTCAGTGGTAAAGGTGGTACCGGGAAAACCCTTGCAGCAGTGAATTTGGCAGCTGTTGCAGCAAGTGCCTTGTATCTTGATTGTGATGTTGAAGAGCCTAACGGACATTTATTTTTTAAGCCACAGGAAGTGATTTCAGAGCCGGTAACCGTTAAAGTTCCGGTTGTTGATGAAAAACTGTGCAACGGTTGTCGGGAATGTGTTGAATTTTGTCGTTATAATGCGCTGGCATATATTATGAATCATTTATTAATTTATGAAGAAATTTGCCATTCATGTGGTGGCTGTGTTTTAGTCTGTCCGGAAAAAGCGCTTAGTGAGCGCGACCGAGAGATTGGTACAATTGCGCGTGGAAAGAGTGAGAGAGTTGTAATACATACAGGCATTCTTAATCCGGGGGAAGCTTCAGGAGTGCCAATTATTAAGGAGTTAATGCGGGGATCTGAGTTGATTAGTGCGAATCTGCTTAATACAGATCCAAATATTACTGAACACATAATCATTGATTGTCCTCCCGGGAGTTCATGTATTGTAATGGAAAGCATAAAGGATGCTGATTTTTGTCTGCTTGTCGCTGAACCGACAATTTTTGGTTTGCATAATTTAAAAATGGTTTACGAACTGGTCAAGTTGTTCGCTAAACCATTCGCTGTTCTGGTCAATAAAGGTAGCGAAGGTGCTACGTTGATTGCTGATTATTGTGAAGATGAGGGGATTGCGATTATTGGTGAGATTCCTTTTGACAGGGAGATTGGTAGGATTAATTCAAATGGAGAGATCCTTGCCCATCATAGCAAACAATATAATGATTTATTTAGACAGATTTTAGCAAAAATTGTGGAGGTGGCAGAGTGTGAAACAACTACTGGTCCTTAGCGGTAAAGGTGGTACCGGCAAAACTACGGTTGCCAGCGCGCTAATAAAGTTAGCGAACGCCAAAGCTTACGCAGATTGCGATGTTGATGCACCGAATCTCCATCTGATTAGCGGTTGGCAGAGTCGGCCGGAAACGAAAGAATATTATGGATTGGATAAGGCAATAATCGATCAGGATCTATGTATTGATTGCGATATTTGTCGAGTTCATTGTCGTTTTGATGCGATTACTGATACACCTCATTACAAGGTGGATCCGTTGGCTTGTGAGGGTTGTGGTGTCTGTGAATATGTCTGTCCTGTATCAGCAATTACTATGGTGCCATACATAGATGGCGAGCTAATGTTGTATCAGAATCAGCAAGAGACCTTTTCAACCGCTGAACTTAAGATGGGCAGTGGAACATCAGGTTTACTTGTCAGCGAGGTGAAAAAACAGTTAAAAAATGCCGCGCCTGAGTCGGTCGGTTTAGCAATTATTGATGGGTCGCCGGGGATTGGTTGCCCGGTAATCGCTTCTTTGTCGGGAGTTGATACCGTTTTGTTAGTGGCGGAGCCGTCAGTTTCCGGGATCAGTGACCTAAAAAGAGTTGTGGAAACTGCCGGTAAGTTCGGTGTCAAGCAGTTAGTCTGCATCAATAAATATGATACAAATATACAGAAGAGCAAGGAAATTGAGGAATATTGTAAGCGAAATAATTTAACCTATGTTGGTGAAATTCCTTATGATCCGCAGGCAGTTGCTGCTGTAAATGCCGGTAAGACAGTAATTGATTACAATACGGCAGCTGGTCAAGCTATAAGATTGATTTACGATAGGATTAAGGAACTTATGGAATTTGCGGACGTCTAATATTATAATGGGTACTGTGAGAATTTTTATGACAGAAAATTTGACAATAAAGGAGCGAAAAGCATGAAAATAGCAATTGCAAGCGATAATGGATTGGTAACAGGACACTTCGGACATTGTGAGGAGTTTCTGATTTATGATATTGAGTCGGGGGAGATCGTTAATAGAGAGAAAATCCCGAATCCCGGACATGTACCGGGATTTCTGCCGAAATTTTTGAATGAGCAAGGCGTTAATCTTATTATTTCCGGTGGAATGGGTAGCGGTGCTGTTGATATCTTTAACTCATTGGGAATTGAAGTTGTAATAGGTGCTCGCGGTAAGGTTGAAGAAGTGGTATCTGCATATCTTGCCGGTAAACTTGAATCAACCGGCTCCATCTGCCATGAGCATGTGCATGAAGGAAATTGCGAATAAATTACGAACTTAAGTAGAGGGAAATATTAAACTCTATAGAATAGTGTGTGTATAAAATGTTATAATATGTTTTTAAAGAGAAAATGTTATTATGTGATCGAGATTTGATCATAGTTTTAAGAAAGGGTAATATGACTAATAGGTTTATTCCGGATAACATAATCGATGATATAAGGAAACACTTCGATATTGTTGATGTTGTTGGTCAGCATGTTAAATTAAAGCGAAGTGGTAGGAACTATTTTGGTCTTTGTCCCTTTCATTCAGAAAAAAGCCCTTCATTCTCGGTTGCACCTGATAAACAGATCTATTACTGTTTTGGTTGCGGTGCCGGTGGGAATGTGATTAATTTTGTGATGAATATTGAAGGTTATGAATTCATCGATGCGGTGAAATATCTCGCCGGTGAAGCAGGCATTGCACTGCCGGAGATAGCAGGTGATAGACAGCCGGTTGTTGAAGATGAAGAAATCATCAAGATGCGCGAGGCGCATGATTTAGCTGCTAAACTATATCATTATATTTTGACGGAAACTACACAAGGCAAAGCGGCGATGACCTATCTTATAGAGCGTGGTTTTACGCGCGAAGAAATAGTCACCTTTCAGATAGGCTATGCGCCTGATTCCTTTGAGACATTGTTTAGCTTTTTAAACAAACGGGGATACCAAAACGAACTGCTGGTGGCTTGCGGACTTGCTTCACAGAATGATGAGGGTCGGGTCTATGACCGTTTCCGTAACCGGATCATTTTTCCGATTCAGGACCTGCAAGGTCGAATTGTTGCTTTAGGTGGCAGGGTTCTTGGTGCGGGCGATCCGAAATATCTTAACAGCCCGGAAAGTAAAATATTTAACAAAGGGAAAATGTTGTATAACCTTAATCTCGCTAAGAAGAGTATTAGGAAAGGGAATCGAGCGATTCTCTTCGAAGGTTATATTGATACTATAGCCGCATACCGAGCCGGCGTCGAATATGGAGTTGCATCGCTTGGTACGGCACTTACTAATCAGCAAGCTCTACTTTTGAAGCGTTTTGCAGATCAGATTTATATTTGTTATGATTCAGATAATGCCGGTAGGCTGGCGACACTTAGAGCAATAGAAGTATTGACTAACAATGGATTAAAGACTATGATTGCAACACTGCCCACGGGTCAAGACCCTGATGATTATATAAAAGAGCATGGTGCTGAAAAATTTAACAATGAGATTATCGGCCAAGCAGTATCTACCACTACTTTTAGGCTCACTCAAGCAAGAGGAGCATATAATTTAAAAAACGAGAGTGGTAAGCTGGATTATATTAAACAGGCGCTGACCATCATTGCTGAACTTAAGCACGCTGTTGAACAAGAACATTATCTGAAGGAATTGGCAAGTGAATTTAGAATTTCTCTTGATTCGCTAAAACGTGATTTTCAGAGGTTTAACAAACAATCGGCGGGTAGAGAGGGCAGAACTGTTGCCGAGCGAGGTAGATATGAGACCGGTGCTATAGGCAAACAGCAGATTCTATACCCTGCATATTATAATGCTGAAAGAAATCTTATCTATTTGATGATGAGAAGTGTTGAGGTCAGTAAGCGGGTGGAATTGGAGATAGGCACCGATTTTCATGTGGAGGACTTTGCTAACTTGGCTACTCAATTATATGAGTATTATGAGCAGGGTTATAAGGCGGAGGTTGACCGATTTATTGCTTTTCTTGAGGACGATGAACAACGAAAATTGGCCACAAGAATTGCAATGGGAGACATCAACCAAGAGATTACTGAAAAAGAGTTGAATGATTATCTCAAAAAGATTAAAGATCACACAATTCAACAAGAGATTGAGAGGAAGCGTGCTGCCCAACTTGTGGCGGAGCGCAATAATGAAATAGAAGAATCGCTCAAGCTTGGACAAGAAATTATTGAGCTACGTAATAAAAAGTGAGATCAATGAATGCATACGTAGATGGGAGGTTATATGGTGACAGGTAAAGACGGAAACATAAATGAGACAGAATTAACCTTAGAACAAGTCAAAGAAGAAATTATAGAAAAAAGTAAAAAGAGCGGCACTATTGCTTACAAAGAGATTATCGAGAGATTGTCAACCTTTGAACAAGAGTCGGAACAGATAGAAGAGTTCTTCGATACTTTGCTGGAGCAAGGCATTGATGTAGTTGCTGATACTGATGATGAACGCGAGATGCTTTATGGTCGCGAAGGCGATGGCGACGTTAATGTTTCTGATTCAGAATTATTGAACGTTCCCGGAGTTAAGATTAATGATCCGGTTCGGATGTATTTAAAAGAGATTGGACGCGTTCCACTACTCAAAGCATCAGAAGAGGTTGAACTGGCAAAAAGGATCGAAGCAGGTGACGAATCTGCTAAAAGAGAGTTGGCTGAAGCTAACCTTCGTTTAGTTGTAAGTATTGCTAAAAGGTATGTCGGCCGTGGTATGTTGTTTTTGGATTTGATTCAAGAAGGTAATATGGGTTTAATCAAAGCGGTTGACAAATTCGACTACCGCAAAGGCTATAAATTCAGTACTTATGCGACTTGGTGGATTCGACAGGCTATTACCCGGGCAATAGCCGACCAAGCGCGGACGATTAGGATACCGGTTCATATGGTAGAGACAATTAACAAGTTGATTCGTGTATCCAGACAATTATTGCAGGATTTAGGGCGTGAACCAACTCCGGAAGAGATTGCGATTGAGATGGGTATTACCCCGGAAAAAGTTCGCGAGATTCAAAAGATAGCCCAGGAACCGGTGTCATTAGAGACGCCGATTGGTGAAGAAGACGACTCACATCTGGGTGATTTTATTGAGGACCATGATGCTCCGGCACCTGCAGATGTGGCAGCGTATGAATTACTCAAAGAACAATTGGAGGATGTGTTAGATACTTTGACCGAGCGTGAGGAACATGTGCTTCGATTACGTTTCGGGTTAGATGATGGACGGACGCGTACTTTGGAAGAGGTAGGCAAGGTATTTGGTGTTACACGCGAAAGAATTAGGCAGATTGAGGCTAAGGCTTTGCGCAAATTGCGCCATCCGAGTCGTAGTAAAAGATTAAAGGATTTCTTAGATTAGACCTGCAGCGATGCAGGTTATTTTTTCTAATTAAGGTGTGGGTTCAATGACGGGAATAAAACTATCGAGACGATTGCAGCAGATCGCTAACTTCGTTCCCGCTTCAAGTCGTATTGCAGATATTGGTTCTGATCATGGCTTGTTGGCATGCTTTCTTGTGGCAGAAGGGATTGCGGATATGGCGGTGGCTGGAGAGGTTGCGGAAGGGCCTTTTTGTTCAACCAAAAAACAAGTAAAGGAATGTGGGTTAGACAATAAAATTAGTGTGCGGCTTGGCGATGGTTTAGCGGTTATCGATGGGAATATCGATGTTGTAATTATTGCCGGGATGGGCGGCGAATTAATTGTTAAAATACTTTCTCAAGGAAAGCCTAAATTAAGCGGAGTTAGGCGTATGGTGTTACAACCAAATGTTGATGAAGAAAAGTTGCGCAAATGGCTATATTCTAATGGCTGGGAGATAGTCGATGAAGATGTTGTTAAAGATAAGCGACACTTCTATGAAATTATTGTTGCAGAGCAAGCTTGTACTCAAGGTGCCGCACTGACTGCGCTTGAATATCTTGTTGGGCCGGTAAATCTTGAGATGCGCACACCGCTTTTTCATGAGAAATGGGAAAGGGAGCTTGCTAAGCGAGAGAAGATCTTGCGTGGGTTAAAAAAGGCACGGTTCAGTGCTGTTAGTTGGCATAGACGTAGGGAAACCAAGAAGGAATATCGTTTGATTTCACAGTTATTAGAGTTGCTAAACTCTTAGTTTATTGCGAAATTCGCTCATTCTTGGTAGAATGTTAAGGGTATTTCTAATTAAATATAGAAAGTAGGCTGGGTAATCGCTGGTGACTTCCGCAAGGAACCACGAGAGGAAAGTCCGAGCTCCATAGAGCAGGATGCTGGATAACGTCCAGTCAGAGTGATCTGAAGGCTAGTGCCACAGAAATGGACAGCCGATGTGCTTTCGGGCGCAGGTGATGGTGCAACCGTGGTGTAAGAGACCACGAACAGGTATGGTGACATGCTTGTTGGTAAACCCCATCTGGTGCAAGACCATATAGGAATGCTTTAGGAGTTGCTCGCTCTGCATTCGGGTTGGTCGCTTGAGTTTTCTAGCAATAGAAAACCTAGATAGATGATTACCGCTTCAAAGTGGGAGCTATGGCGTTAAACCACAGAAGAACAGAACTCGGCTTATAGGCCTACTTTCTTTATTTATATAATAAGCCTTTTGTTACAAGAGGCTTAATTTATTAAAAAGGAGAAATAATGAATGGAGCTATTACAATACATTTTTTTAGGGCTGGTACAGGGCATTACTGAATGGCTCCCAATCAGTAGTAGTGGACATTTAATCCTATTTCAGGAGTTTTTCAATATCACTATGCCCGGGTTAGTATTTGAGATATTTCTTAATTTTGCTACTTTCTTGGCGCTGGTAATAGTCTTTTGGAAAGAACTATGGGATTTAATTAAAGGTTTTTTTAGGTTTGTTTTTGTGAAGAGCGAACGGATTGAGGGTAATCGTAATCACTTTTGGTTTGCGCTTTATATTATTTTAGGAAGCATACCGGTGGCAATAATTGGTCTGTTATTCGGTGATTATATTGAAGAAACATTAAAATCTGTAACAACTGTTGCGATTTCTTTAATAATTACAGGCATTGCTCTATATGCTGTATCCAAACTCGTTGGAGTTCGGGAGCGTTTGAATTTAGGAGATGCGGTGTGGGTTGGCCTTTTGCAAGCTGTGGCTCTTATACCTGGAATCAGTAGATCCGGGGCAACAATTTTTGCCGGTTTATCTAGAAATCTCGAACGGAACCTTGCAATTCGTTATGCATTTTTCTTGGCTATACCGGTAAGTTTAGGGACGATGTTATTGAAGTTAGGTGAGCTATTTAATCAGTTAACTACAGCAAATCTATTAAATTATTCGGTATCATTTGTTGTGGCACTGGTATCCGCTGTTATAGCACTGAAATGGTTTATTGGCGTGATTAACCGTGGCAAATTGAAATATTTCACTTTTTATTGTGTAACTGTTGGTGTTGTAGTTCTTGTTTATCAATTTTTTATTTAGAAAGTTAGGAGCGTAAATAATGGAATTATTATTCAACTATCCACTTGTGACTGCGATAATTGCAGTTAGTATTACGCAACTATTGAAGCTTCCAATAAACTATGTTATCAATCGGCGGTTTGAACCGCTGATTATTTTTAGCAATGGTGGTATGCCGAGTTCTCATTCTTCACTGACAGCTGCATTAGCTACAGCTATTGGTATTCATTATGGTGTTGGTTCTCCCTTGTTTGCAATCGCAATTATTTTTGCACTTGTAACTATGTGGGATGCTGCCGGAATTCGCTATCAAGCTTCAAAACATGCACAGTTGCTTAATCTGTTAATTAAGGACTTCCAGCTATTGATTGAGCAGATTAAATATCGTTCAATTTCGCCAACAGAATTCTCAGCACCGCCTCTCAAGGAGATTTTGGGGCATAAGCCACTTGAGGTTATGGTTGGTATGGTACTGGGTATTATTGTCGCCTTCATTGTTGCTCTATTTTATTAAAAAAGCCGACCCAGATGGATTATCTTTCCGTCTGGATCGGCTTTAATGTTTATATTATTTTTCTTTGTGCCAAATCATTGCGAGTGTACCCTCGCCGGCATGTACTCCGATTGTTGAGCTTATCTCACCAATAAAGATGTCGAGGTTAGGAATCAATTTGAGCACTTCTTCTTTTAATTCAAGCGCCTTGGCATGGATGTTGCCATGCATAATCTGTAGTTGATTAATTTTATGCGTATTGTAAGACTCAGAGAAGAGTTCAATCATTCGCCGAACGGCTCTGGCATCGGAACGTACTTTTTCGAATACATGGAATTTGCCGTCCGTAGCTATTTGGATAATCGGTTTTATCTGTAAGAGACTTCCCAGCAAATATTGTGTACCTGACATTCTCCCGCCTTTATAAAACTGGTCTAAACTACCAAGCAGGATGTAGTTTTCAGAATTCTGTGCCTCATCTTGTAACCTAGCGCGAATATTTTCAAAACTCATTTTTTTCTTAGCGAATTCCATTCCTTTATTGATTAAGGTAGTAATGGCGTATGACATACTTTTTGAGTCGACAATTCCTACCTCGAATTCAGCTATCTCTGCAGCAGCTTTACAACTGGCAATCGTTCCGCTTAGTTCGCTAGAAATATGAACAGCTATCGCTTTGTCATATTTAGATTTCAATTTCTCGAACAGTTCTACAAATTTGCCGACAGATGGTTGTGATGTAGTCGGAACCTCTTTTAGTTTATTTATACGCTCGTATAGTTGATCTGTATTAAGGTCAACTCCATCTTCAAAAGATTCTTTACCGAAATTAATCTGTAGTGGTAATACATAGACGTCAGGATTATTCTTCAGTTCCTCAGTAATAAAGGCAGTACTATCAGTAATCCAAGCAATTTCCTTTTTCATTAACACTTTCACCTTCTTTTTCTTAATCGCGCATGTTGAGTTAAGTATACACTAAAAACGCGGAATGAAAAGCAATATAATTTAAATATTTTCAAATAAGAAAACAACGAATATGTACACTTAATGATTGTAAAAAAGGGCTATTTTTAATATGATAGACGTAGATTTAATAGTAAAGGGAGGGTTCTAAATGAAAAAGCTATTTAGATGTACGGTTTGTGGATATATCCATGAGGGACTAGATGCACCTGACACATGTCCTAAGTGTGGAGCTCCGAAAGATAAGTTTACTGAGCTTAACGATGAAGACGCGAAAAAAATCTATATTTCCGATCGTACAAATGATATTCATATGGAACTGGTTCTTCTTGCTTCGACTATTGCTGATCTTTGTACAGAAGGCATAGAGCTCGAACTTGATCCGGCTTGTGTTGCTGATTTTAAGAAAGCGCGCGATGAAGCTTGGATAATCAAGCAAAGAGCAAAAGCCGAAATGGAAACGCATATGAAACGAGGCAAATGGTAATAATTAAGCATTAATTAGATAAGAGAAGGCGTTACTTCTCTTATTTTCTGTTGAATAAAAATATTAGGCTGGGTGATTGTATGTCAAATAATCTTGTGATTGGCATTGTTGGTATGCCGGGCTCCGGGAAGTCGGTGCTTGCTGAAATGTTTAGCAACGCCGGTTGGGGCAAAGTTTATTTTGGTAGCGTAACTCTAAAAGAACTTGATCGGCAACAATTACCGTATAACGAAGCTAATGAAAAATATATACGCGAAGGGTTACGCGCTGAGCTGGGTGAGGATGCCTATGCTAAGTACCTTTTGCCGGAGATTCTCGAGTTATCTAAGGTGCGACCGGTAATAATTGATGGTTTATATTCGTGGTCAGAGTACCTTTATTTAAAGAATAATCTTAAAGAACATTTAAAGATTTTGGCTGTGGTTACTAATAGCCAAAGTCGTTATGATCGTCTGAAATTTCGTGAAAAGCGGCCATTAACCCAGGAACAAGCAATCAGTCGTGACCATGCTGAAATAGAAAAATTAAGCAAGGGCGGACCGATTGCTATAGCTGATTATTATATAACCAATAACGGAACGCTCAAAGAGTTTAGTGGTAAATTTCAAGCCTTAATAGAAGAGGAGAACTGGTAGAACGATGATTAAATTATATCTTCAAGGGATTAATAAAAAATATCGAATCGGAAACCAAACAGTTCATGCAGTTAAGGATGTGACGCTTAAATTTCGTAAGAATGAGTTTGTCACTATTTTGGGACCAAGTGGCTGCGGTAAAACAACGCTACTTAATGTTATCGGCGGCCTTGACCAGTATGATAACGGAGATTTAATTATTAATGGAACTTCAACCAAAGAATACCGAAGTTCTGATTGGGATGCTTACCGTAATCGATCAATTGGTTTTGTATTTCAAAATTACAATTTAATTGCCCATCAAAGCGTATTGAGAAATGTTGAAATTTCGCTAACTTTATCTGGCGTATCGCGCCGGGAACGGAGAAGAAGAGCATATAATGCGCTGGAATCAGTTGGGTTGGCGGATCAGGTTAAGAAAAAACCGAATCAGCTCTCGGGTGGGCAAATGCAACGTGTCGCAATTGCGCGTGCATTGGTTAATAATCCTGATATCATACTCGCTGATGAACCGACCGGTGCTTTAGATAGTGCGACAAGTGTGCAAGTAATGAAGATTCTCAAGGATATTTCTTCTAATAAGTTAGTAATTATGGTTACCCATAATAAAGAATTGGCCAACAATTATGCAAGCAGAATTATTCATATGCTTGATGGGGAAATACAATCTGATAGCAATCCGATTAAAGAGTATGAAGATGTTATGCTTGGTGAGGGGCGTAGAGCAAGAAGACGCAAACCAAAAAGAACTTCTATGAATATTGTTACCGCACTTGGATTATCGTTTCGCAATTTAATTTCGAAAAAGGGTAGAACATTGCTAACCGCCTTTGCCGGAAGTATTGGTATTATCGGTGTTGCATTGGTTCTTGCACTCTCAACAGGGCTGTCGTCATATCTTGGTACGATGCAGTCAGAAACATTGGCGGGATTTCCTTTGACAATTACCAAAAATGTTCAAACCGTATCAATGGGACCGACTAATGATGATCATATGTCGATTCTTGAAAATACAGTTAGTGAAGAAGGAAAGTTTCCCAAGGAAAATATAATCATCAACTATGATAGCAGTGAACGCTTAGTTGAGCACCGTAATGTGTTTAGTGACGACTATTTCGCATATATAGATGGGATGACAGACGAGTTGCCGGGTGCTGTGAACAGTATCACCTATGCCCGAGGAGTGACGATGAATATTTTGGCGAAGGGTGATGATCAGGTAGTCCTTTATGCCGGTCCGAAAAATCTCGACGATAGTCAGAGCGTGGGACAAGTATTGGGGATGGCCGGTAATCCTTTCTGGCAGGAGATGCCAGACAATGAGGAGTTTATATTGTCGATTTATGAACTAATTGGAGAGGGCAGTAAAATGCCTAAAAACAAACAGGAAATATTACTCTTAGTTGATGAGTTCAATCGACTTGATCGTGGATTTTTTGAGAAGGTTGGTATTAGTAGCACTGAAGATTTTAAATTGACTGACTTTATTGGTAAACAGATTATTTCTATCATTCCTAACAATCTATATTATGAGCAAAAGGGCGATCTTTATGTGCCGTTAACTATTGATCAATATGAGGAAGCGTTTAATGATAGTAGCGCATTGCCACTTACTATAACCGGAATATTGCGTTTAAAAGAGGAGTCATCAGCAGGTAATTTGAGTTCAGGACTTCTTTATACATCTGCGCTGACTGAGTATGTGCTTGATGATGCTAAAAACTCTGATCTCGCGATTGCTCAAGAAGAGGCAGACCGTAACCTGATAACCGGTATTAGTTTTGTTGATGAAGATGCGAAAAAACAGCAGTTATTAGTTGTCGGAGCTGATAGTACGCCGGTTGCGATTTCAATCTATCCAAAAGATTTTGATAGCAAAGATTTAATTAAAAAGTATTTAGATGATTATAATATTGGCAAGGAAAAAGAGGAGCAGATTGCATATAACGACCTTGCAGAGATAATATCTTCGATGACCGGTACCTTTATTAATACGGTATCCTATGTGTTAATTGGCTTTGCAGCAATATCGCTTTTAGTATCGACAATTATGATTGCGATTATTACCTATGTATCAGTAATTGAGAGAACCAAAGAGATTGGTGTTCTCCGTGCTGTTGGTGCAAGGAAAAAAGATATATCACGTGTATTCAATGCCGAGACAATTATTATCGGTTTTATTGCGGGACTTTTCGGAGTGGGTATCGCCTATGCCTTATCGATTCCAATCAATAATCTGATTGAACAAATGGTTGGGATTAAAAATATAGCAGCACTTAATCCATTGCACGCATTACTTTTGTTAGCCGGTAGTATTGTGCTTACATTGCTTGCAGGTTTCATTCCTTCACGAATCGCTGCTAAGAAGAATCCGGTTGAAGCGTTAAGAACGGAATAGTACAATTAATCTGTGCATATAAAAATGACTGGAAAATCGCTTAAACAACGATTTTCCAGTCATTTCAGTATATATTAGGGGTTATTTTATTTATACTATCTATTTTTTAGGTATTCAGCAATTGCGTCAACATCTTTGTCACCTCTACCGGAAAGGTTAATGATAATAATCTGATCCTTAGACAGTGTTGGGGCAAGTTTTAAAACATGCGCAATCGCATGAGAACTCTCGATTGCCGGAATTATTCCTTCTTTTTTTGATAGATAGACAAAAGCGTTTACCGCTTCTTCATCGGTTGCCGGAACATATGTCGCGCGTTTAATCTCCTGCAAATAAGCGTGCTGTGGACCGACGCCGGGATAATCCAACCCTGCAGAAATCGAGTAGACCGGTTTGACTGATCCGTCTTCGTTGAACAAGGCAATTGTATTCATTCCATGAAGAACGCCCTCTTTACCGAGCGTGAGCGTTGCAGCATTCATATCCGTATCAACACCATGACCTGCGGCTTCAACGCCAATTAGCTTAACATCCTCATATGGTAGAAAAGCATTAAACAGCCCAATTGCATTGCTACCACCTCCGACGCAAGCTACACAGTAATCAGGCAAACGACCTTCTTTTGACTTAATTTGTTCCAGAGCCTCTTCGCCGATTATTTTCTGAAACTCTCTTACCATAGTCGGATAAGGGTGAGGCCCAACAACTGAACCAAGCAGATAGAAGGTATCTTCAACATTTTCAACCCATGCACCGATTGCGGCATCAACTGCATCGGCAAGCGTTTGCATACCATCAGTTACCGAATGAACACGCGCACCGAGCATTTCCATGCGGAACACATTTAATTCTTGTCTTGCAATGTCTTCAGCACCTTGGTATACATCGCATTCCATACCAAACATTGCTGCGGTTGTTGCTGTTGCCACACCATGTTGTCCGGCGCCGGTTTCGGCGATTACTTTCTTTTTGCCCATTCTTTTAGCGAGTAAAATCTGTCCGATTGTGTTATTAATTTTATGAGCTCCGGTATGATTTAAGTCTTCACGTTTCAGGTAAATTTTCGCCCCGCCCAAATCCTTAGTCATATTTTCAGCGTAGTAGAGAGGACTTGGTCTGCCGGCGAATTCATTTAAGTAATACATATATTCTTCTTTAAACGTAGGATCTTTCATAGCTTTTTCAAATTCAGCCTCAAGTTCTTTCAGTGCTTTGATTACCGGCGGTGGAACAAATTGACCACCGAAACGCCCAAATTGAAGTTCTTTTATATTTGTTGCCATAATAAACATCTCCTCAATATTTTATTAATTAATTAGTTGTCTTTTTTTAACTGCTTCATTTGTGTCACTTGCTTTCAAGGTGGATAGAATCTTAACATAATATACACTCCCTATAAAATAATAAAAACTGCCCAATCGTTTGATTAGGGCAGTTTAATCCGCGGTACCACCTAACTTAAAACACCATAGTGTTTTATCTTTTTCAAATACGGACCCGTACAGTCGATATTCTATCTCTATAACGTGAGAACACGGTCGCAGCTACTATAAATTCGCCTGACTTCTCATGAATCCATTCAGAATTAATCTTCCTATCGATCTTCCAGCGATTAATCGACTCTCTAGAGGTTAATCCAATTCCTACTACTTTCAATCATTGAATAATATTCTATTTCCATTCATATTAATTTATATGTATTTTAATGTCAAGTATTTTTTATTTTTAATTATGTTATATAATCAAGATGTTGTTAAATATAAAAGGATGTGATTTAGATGACTACTTGGGAAGAACGCGTATCTGAATTAGATAATGAACTGGAAACCTGGTTCAAAGGTCTGAAAGAACTGAAGGACATGTACGAAGAGGCGGATGCCAAAACGAGAGCGAAATATCAGATGGATATTATCTCGCTTGAGTTAAAATTAGAAGAGAGTATCATTTTGATTGAAACTTTGTTTCTTGAAGAAGTGCAACCATGGAAGAATGAGTTGAAAGAAAAGTATAACGAGGGTATTGCTATTTTGAAAGAACGAGTAGAGAGCACTAAAGCGAAATTTGAGGAGTTTGATGAAGTTAAGGATGATGCCTGGAAAGACATTAAGGCCGGTGTTGACAAGTCTGTAAAAAGTCTTGGTGAAGCAATCGACAAAGCAAAATCGAGATTTAAAGATTAAGAAAGAGGGTCCATTTGTTGTGGCGAAGAAATATGCGATTGTTTTAGAGGGTGGCGGTGGCAAAGGTGGCTACCAGATTGGGGTTTGGAAAGCGCTGAGAGAGTTGGGTATTGAAATTGGCGCAGTGGCGGGAACCTCTGTTGGTGCACTTAATGCTGCTT
This sequence comes from uncultured Caryophanales bacterium, assembly GCA_964637775.1. Lineage (GTDB taxonomy): Bacteria > Bacillota > Bacilli > Tepidibacillales > Tepidibacillaceae > CAYZPB01. The sequence continues at coordinate 33,033 of CAZWWX010000004.1, read as the reverse complement.
TTATCGTGCAGGATAAGTATGATGAGGCATATGAACTTTGGTACAACATGAATTCTCAACTTGTATTTACAGGGGATAGCAAAACCTACAATGACTTAGTTTCCTTTAAAATTGACCTAAGGGATTGGGAACGTTACACTGATTATTTGATTGCAACCTTGAAAAATAGGGGACTTAATATTGAGCCGCTATATGAATTGATTCTTTACCATCTGGATGAAAAGTTAATAAGAGAATCGCCAATAGAATTTGGGTTAGTAACTGTTTCTTTGACTGATAAGAAGGCGATCGAGGTCTTTGTTGACCAGATACCTGAAGGAGAGATAGCGAACTACTTGGTTGGCTCATCATTCCTGCCAATGTTTAAACTAAGCAATGGCGATGACAAGAAGTTCCTCGATGGTGGATTCTATGATAACCTTCCGGTAAACATGGTCTACAAACGAGGATATAAGGATATCATTACTGTCGAAATGAAGTCCTTAGGGCTAAAAAAATCACTTCGCGCGAAAGATGCTAATATTATTTCCATCGTTCCTTCCGGTGATGTCGGCACGACCCTTGAGTTTAATCAAGAACGGTCTCGTAACAACATGAGGATGGGTTATTTTGATGCAATGAAAGCGTTTGGCAAGTATGAAGGCTTTGATTATTTTTTGGAAGAGGTACCCGAAGAGGATTACTTTTTAAATATATTGCTTGAATTGGATGAGACCCAGATTGCTGAAATGGGTCGCGAGATTGGCTTAACAAGTGGTTCGTCAAAGCGACTTTTGTTAGAACGCATAATACCGGAGTTTGCGCGTTTATTTAATTTAGACCAGAATGCATCTTACAAGGACATCGTGGTGAGGTTTGTGGAACTATTGGCTGCCGCTGCAAATATCGAGAGATTGCAGTCATATACTTTTAGAGAACTACGCAAAGAGGTTTTCAATATAATCGAGAATGAACATCCTGGATCATTGGATTTCAGCAAGTTGCCTGATTTTCTTAAAAAGTCACTCTTGATTAAGCACTCTTTTAAAAAGAATCTGGTTGTTAATTGGGCAAAGATTATAGTTGATCGTGAATAACAATAAAATTTTAGGAGCTATCTGGTTAGTCAGATAGCTCCTTTATAATTATTTAATTTACAGAAATTTAATATGTCTCAACAAACAACTCAAAGTGTGCTTGTGGATGTGCGCATGCCGGACATAAATTTACAGCCTCTTCGCCTTCATGAATATATCCGCAGTTACCACATTTCCAGAGAACTTTTTCAGATTTCTTGAAAACTGCATCATTTTTAATATTTTCAGCGAGTTTGTTAAATCTTTTTTCATGCCATACTTCAGCATCTGCTACATAGCGGAAAACTTTAGCAATTTCCGGGAAACCCTCTTCATCAGCAATTTTTGCAAATTCAGGATAGAGTTCATCCCATTCTTCTTTTTCACCGGCAGCAGCTGCTAACAGATTATCATAAGTATTTCCTTGAGCGACTGGATAACTAGCGGTCATCTCAATCATTGCCGGTAGTTCATCTTTGAGACCCGCTAATAAAAATTTATAAAATCTTTTTCCGTGTTCTTTTTCGTTGTCAGCAGTTTCAATAAAAATATTTCTAATCTGCTTGTATCCTTCTTTATCGGCTACTGACGCATAAAAAGTATAGCGATTACGTGCTTGAGATTCGCCGGCAAAAGATTTCAAGAGATTTTCAGCTGTTCTCGTTCCTTTTAAGTCCATTTGTAATCTCCTCCTTATAAATTATAGTAACAACTTTCTACATTCTATCATATAAGAAGAAAGATTAAAAAGCGAAATTACCGTCTTCGTCAATCGTAATGCGACTATCAAGGTAGAAAGTATTTGGATAACCGAGATCAGCAATTTTATCAACGGCGCCACCGGCTCTTGCTCCACTGGCACAGTGAATTAAAATGGTTGTATTTTTGTCTGCAGGCAACTGACCGGCAATTGCTGCCGGGTTAGCATGAATCTCACTATCAGGGATATTAATAGATCCTTTGATTGCGCCATGAGCACGCTCTGCTGCACTGCGGACATCAACCACCAATACATTCGATCCTTGCATTTTTTCCACGAACTGCGTAGGCGTTAGGCCACGATTAACTTTACCGGCTGTGACGTCAAAGTTAGTCCGTACCCCCTCCATACCAAAGGTAGGTAAGTTTGCCGCTTGCCAAGTAGGAAGTCCGCCGGCAAAGACTCGAACATTTTTATAACCATCTTTCATAAGGTCTTCAGCTAAAGCATGGCTTTTAACGCAGTCAAAGCCACCGCAATAGGTGATGATTAAGGTATCTTTATCGATTGGCATATAGTTCGAATATTTTACTAAATATTGCGTATTATCAAGGTGTAAGGAGTTTGGAATATGTGACTTAAAGTATAAAGAATATGGTCTAGCATCTAAAAGATAAAATGGTGGTAGGTCACTTCTTTCCATATAAGTTTCCATGATGAGATCTTTAACATATTCTTCTGTTACCACAAGGTAGTTGCCTTTCTCCTGCCAATAAGGAGTGCCTTCTTGGTATACTTTAACATTTGTATAACCCAGCTCAATCGCTTTAATAGCCGAAGCTGAGCTAAGTTCACAACTTAAACCACCGCAATAAAATATCAATAGTTTATCTTTATCCTTTGGTAATTTTTGCGTATGTTTAGCGAACTCGGAATCAGGAATATTAATAGCACCATTAATATGTCCTTTGATATATACATTGTGTGGTCGAGAATCAATAAGGACGAAGTTCCATTCCGGCATTGCTTGATCATAGCTTTTACGACTGGCACTGGTCTGCGTAACAGCTTTTAGTTGTTCGTTCAGAAAATGAGTATCCACATATTCTAAGTCGGGATGATAATCAACAACATTTTCTTTCGGAGGCGGATCTTCCTCAATAATATAGAGCGATAGATCAGGTGGTGTATCAAAGTCCGGTGATACTTCAACATAATTGCTACCTCCGCAGCCGGTCAGCGTTAGCGTGACGATGATGAAGAGAATCAGAATTATACGATTAATTTTCAATATTTTCACCCCTTAGCTCATTTAAGTAATTAAGTTCGTCTGTAGTTGCATTGATTATTAAAGTGATTAGGTTTTGATAAAACAAACATTCCGTAGTTTCTGCCAAACGTCGTTGAAGCTCCGGTAACCAATCGAAGTGGTCTATTAAGAATTGAACAACTTCGTCGTTTGACCTTCTTTCGATTAGAAAAGACAGAAACTCCAGAAGTAAAATCAAATGGTCGGGTGCACTGAGAAATTCAGTTGGTAATTCGAGATTATAGTGTCCGAAGAGATATTTGATATGTTCTGCAGAATCTCCAAGCAAATAACCTTTTAGGTTGTACATATCACTTTCATTATCAGTTGTCCAAGGTTTAAAGCAAGACTCAACCGGTAGTGTAGTTGATTTGACATGACCGGAGATGCAGTTAAAATATGCTTCTTGCATCTCATCTTCATTTTCAAATATGTTAGTAAAGCTTACTTGTTTTGGATACTGATAATTAGCTTTTATAAAGAGTTCCTGCATAATATCCTCAAACTTACCTGTCGCAAGTAGATTGTAGTGCTTAGCATCCGGTTCGTTTAAAAACTCAGCTAAGTTCAGGTAAATCTCTTTTTTCACTTCTATATTTTCCAAGCTTTTATTTCTCATTGAATGTACTCCCTTGCCGTTAATCACGCATTAGCTTTTTTCTTTTTACTAAATATTTTAGTAAATACTGCTTTTAGTTTTTCGTGAGTTATCTTGTTATCAGCAGTTTTACTGTTATCCATATCTAAGTGGAAAAGGCGTTCGCCGATCAGGTAGATTAGGATTGCGCCGCCGATTGCGCCGATTAAAAGTGCCCATTCTGACAGTGAAACATAAACTTTATTATAGCCCGTCAATGCAACATAAGGGTCTACATATCCTGTTTTTGAGCCGAAAATATATTCGTGAGGCACTATTTGACCGGCAAGTACTATATTTATCCGAGCAAATAGGTTGCCGATTACTGTTAATAACCCGGCAATTGAAACCCACTTAGGATCGAATTTTTTCCATATTAATAGAACTAAAGGAATCAGTAACATCATTAGAAGTTCAAACACCCAAAAGTTGAAGCTAAGTGGTCCGGTTAATAGAGCCATAATTGCTTCATACTGACCATAGGATTGGCCATAGAAGTTGGTATAGATATTCCAGCCTGCAAAGAATATTGCAATAACAATAAACAATGCCATCAATTTACCTAATCCGGTAACGATATGTTCATTTTGAAAGACGAATTTATCTTTCGAGTAATCAAGTTTATTGATTATATAGAACATTACTGCTAGTACTCCAAGTCCGAGCAGTATTGCTAGGAATATTAGGTAGATAGGAATAAAAGGTCCATGCCAGAATGGTCGAGCAACTACATTACCAAAAACAGAACCCAAGTTACTGTGTGCTGCAACGTCTACGATGATTACAATCAAACCAAGAATAGCCGCATATTTATATGTCTGTTTAATAACAATTAAGTAAAACTCCACGATCAGAAGGAGTAGTAACAAGCCATATATTAAACCCATCCAAAAAATCGCGGACGATATATTTGGTGAGACAAATAGATATATCATGTTTAGTGGTCTCCCAAGTTCAAAGGCTAAAACGAAAAACCCCATGATTAGCAGGGCGATACCGGCAAGCAAAGAGCGTTTACCAATAACTTCATAACGATTAAAACTAAAAACACTTCCTAACGATGCGACTAACGCCAGTCCGGCACTAGCCCCAACGAAGTAGATGTAAAAGGCGATGAGTCCGCCCCAAGGCACCTTATTGCTTGTTCCAATTACATGTTCGCCGTTAATCAGAATGTTTAAACCGCCGGCCAGACCGATCAAGAAAAGAACAGAGGCAAATGCCAGCCAATTTCTACGATTGAACAAAATTTTTCTAAGTTTTGTTTGCTTTGTAGTAGACAATTTATTCACCTCTCTTATTGTTTCACATAAAAGATACGAGGTTGCGTACCTTTTTCTGGAAAGATTTGATATGTTTCGTGTTTAGCAAGCAGTTTGCTGATTTTACTATTAGGGTCATCAAGATCGCCAAAAATTCTTACCTCATTCATACAAGTTGCCGCGCATGCCGGTTGTAAACCTTTGGAAAGGTCGTCAAGACACCAAGTACATTTAATCGGCACCCGGTTTTCATCAAGCATCCGAACATCATATGGACAAGCTGTCATACAATATTTACAGCCGATACATTTATTATGATCGATTGCGACAATGCCATCTTCACGTTTGTATGAAGCTTGTGTTGGACAGACACTGATACAAGGTGCATTATCACAGTGCATACATTGCATTGGTAAAATTTCTAAGCCGACATTTGGAAAGGTACCGCGAATGTGCGATTCCAAACGATTGTAAACGATATCAGATGGCAGACCATTCTTAGCTTGGCAGGCAATGACGCAAGCATTACAGCCTGTACACTTGGAAGGGAAAATCAATAAACCATAACGTGCCATATTATTTTACCTCCTTCTCTATCGATACAATGATTTCTTCAGCCATCGTTGTTCCGGAATAGTCTTCAACTTGCACGGGCACAAAATCATTAAAGTTGATTCCAACACCATAAGCGATTTTATTCTTTGGCGAATAGCCACCATAAGTCGATGGAACCCAGACACAATCGGGATGGATTAATTCCGTGACGTGAATCTGTGCCTTTTTAGTTGCAATTGGTGATTTAACAGTAACTGTGTCACCTGTCTTAATATTTAGAGCCTTCGCTCGTGCCGTATTCATCCACATAAAAGTTCCGTAATACCTTTTAGAAATAGCCATTAAGTATTCGTTATTATTTGTCATCGCATGTGAATGCCATGGCTGTTTGCCGTGAATTAAGCGGAATTCGTCTATTTTATTTGGGTCTGGCATTACTAACGGCGGGATCCAAGTTGGAACACCAATTCTACCGTTTAGTTTGAAGATTTCCGCAGAAAATTGGATTTTACCGGTTGGTGTAGTTAAACTTGGTCTTCCGTTGGTTGTTGGAAAACCAGGTTTAATGGTTGCCGGAAACTGTATGGTTCCCGCAGCTTTTAAGCGGTCAAAGCTAATCCCCAGCGGAGCAATATTGGCTTTAATCTCTTCTTCAATCGTAAACGGATAAAGATCAGGATAACCCATTGCTTTAGCAATGCCGTCAAGTATTTCAATAATATTTTTTGTATCATAGAGCGGTGTAACTACAGGTTGGCGCAAAGCAACTTGTGGATGCGGATGTGCCAATTGTCCGGAGACAGCCATCGGTGTTTCAAAACGCTCCAAATAATAATGTTCAGGCAGAATATAATCTGCTGCATGATAAGAGGTTTCATTCCAGTCAATATTAATTGATACGACAAGGTCAGCCTCTCTTAACTTAACCTGTTCTCTTGGATCAGGAGCAGTTCTGAGTGGATTGTAGTTACATACAAAAGCGGCCTTTACCTTTCCCTCAGCTGCCAGAGAGGAAATGATATGCGCGATTCCCCGCCCCGGTTCAACAGTTTTGTATTGACCATCAACGCCAGCACCATCAACGCGGTCACCTTTTTCAGGGCCATCGATTTGCGGAAGGTTTAAACTACCAAAGGGCACTCCCGCAGCCGGCATTAATCCGCCTTTTTCATAGAAGTTGCCAACAAGAGCATTTAGGATGATCGCCATCTGTGCAGTTTGTGTACTGTTTTTGAAATGTGCATGCAGTCCATGCCAACCGGGATCAATAAATGCCGTCGGTGCAAATTTCGCAAAGTCGCGCGCAATCTCCCTAATCTTGTCAGCCGGTACATCCGTTATTGTTTCAGCCCATTCAGGAGTGCAATCTTTATTATAGCGCCAGAATTCATCAAACCCGTCAACATATTTGTTAACAAAGCCACTGTTGTAAAGCCTTTCAGTAATAAGTACATGAGCCATCGCTAAGCGAAAAGCTAAGTCGGTTCCCGGGCGAATTGGCACCCATTCATCTGAAATTTTGGCAAATTCAGTGAAACGGGGGTCTATGCAGATTATTTTGGCTCCTTGCTCTTTAGCGCGTAGAATGCGAGTCATTCCGTTTGGAATAATTCCGCCTGCAAAGTTACGTCCTTGAAAAATCATATATTTAGCGTTCTCATGATCTCCGTTTAACATCGTGCCAACCATGTGTTGCCATGCATTTGTTTTTGCATTGAAACAAGCAGCGTATTGTGTAACAAAGTTAGGCGAACCGATTGTATCGAATAATCGGTCAACATAATGTTTTCTTGTCGTACCATGTTCCATCCAGACGACAGAATTACCTGAATGCTTCGCAACAATATCATTAAGCTGTGTTCCAATTTCCTTGAAAGCCTGTTCCCAAGAGATTGCTTCGAATTGGTTATCTGAAACACGTTTCATCGGTCCGGTAATGCGATCCGGTGAGTAGAGGTACTTGGCCATTCCGTGACCACGTGCACAGAGATGTCCTTCGGATTTTAGATGAATCGGATGACCTTTAATCTTCCATAGCCGATCATTTTTAACAAAGGCGATGAGCCCACAGTAGCTTGTGCAACCTTGGCAATAAGTTGGAATCTGTTCAACTTCGCTCTGTGCAGAAGCTTTTTGAAACTCGTTGAAGCTGAGATAAATTGGAGCTGCACTAAGTGCGATAGTTGCTGCGGATCCCTTTAAAAAGGTCCTTCGGTCTATTTTTTTCATAATATCGCTCCTTTCGACTTGGTTAGCTGCAGCCGGCAGAGCCTGCCGGTGATGCATCAAGGTCATATTTTAATTCGACAGTCGGTAGATTTGTAATTACTTCAGCTGAGATTGCCGTATATCCTATCCGGGCAGAATTGTCGCTCCAGAGTCGCATTCCATATAGAAGAGAATAAGCATCGTAGCCAAGTTGGTTTAGAACGCGTGCCGCTTGTGCGCCGTCAGTACCATGATAGCCGGCAAGCACGACAGGTTTATCGGCAGGGATTTTTTCTAAACTATCTCGTTCAGCAAGAGCCTCATAAGGGATATGTATCGCTCCTTGAATGTGGCCCTTATTGTAATCATCGGCTGTTCTAATATCTACAACATAATATTGATTTTCACTACCGATATTTGTTTGTACATCAGCAGGTCTAATAACAAGCTCCTTACCGGATTCTAAAAATAACTTGGATTTAAGGCGAGCGAGTTCATATACAGACCCAACGGTTTCATCAACAAATGCCGGTGGAGCAAATTTTGCTTGTGCCTCGGTTGATACTGTTGTTAGCGGGAAATTAAATGTAGTTGTCGGAAGTACGCTGCCGGCAACTTCGCTCTTGGTCCAACCGGCCATCCCGTTCAACATCGTTACTGCATCATAACCAAGCATATTCCAAAGAGGTACTGTGTGGCCGGCCATATGTCCGGTGTAGCAGACAACGATTAATGTTTTATCTTTCGGTAAGCTGGCAAGTTGATAAGTGTTTGCAGTAAACTCGAGCGGGATGTTAACAGCTGTTTTGATTGCACCTTTTGAGTAATCTGCCGCAGAACGGATATCAACAACGAGATAGTCCGGTGATTCCTCAATTACAATCTTATGATATACTTCATCAGCTGTAATCGTGCGGTTTACCGATTCTTTGAGATATTGGTCTGACAAGTCTAGGAGTTGATTGAATTGATTTTTTATGGCGATAACATTTTCAACAGGTCTGTCTTCGATATAGAGATCCTCTACCTGACCATCTTTACCGCCACAGCCCGCACTAAAGATGATTAGCAGACTAATCAAAAATAGGAGCAGGGACTTTTTGGATAATTTCATAACTTTCACCTCGCTATAATTAATTAATTTTAAAGATTGGTAAAATAGCTTTCCCTGTTTTGCTGTTTATCGCAGATTGGACATAATTCTGTCCTCTCGTTACTGCGGAAGTAGTCACCACATGTTTGACAGTGGTTTAACATAAAACTGATTAACTCTATTGGTTCGCTAACCTGTTCTCCGTCTGCATAGTTAATTGTATGTATTTTAATCGCATTAGCGCCACAAAGGATGCATTTCTCACAGCCGATGCATAGCGCGCTATCGAAATATAGAGAGGAAAATTCATTATCGTCTTGCCAATATAGTGCATTGGTTGGACAAACAGTGGTACAAATATCACAGCCATTGCAAGAATTTGCAATCTCAATTAAATAGCGGTCAGCTAATGGTCCGGAATAGCTTATGGAGTGCGTTGATTTTAAATGTTCAGCAATTATTTCTCTTTTATATAGCACCCGTTCTTTGAGATGTTGTTTGTTATCTTCATGGAGAGCTACTTTATCCTCTTTAACGAATTCAAATTCCTTGAATTTTTTAAGTGAAAAACTTTGTAACAGCTCTCTTCTTGTTAAACCACTCACAGGTTCAGCTTGAGTTTCAATAAATGGCTCGTCTGTTAATCTAATTTCTAATTGAGAATTTAGTGCTAATAGTTCGCTTTGCAAAGTTGAAAAATGCAATCTAATTGCTGTGAGCGGAGCAGTTAAGCAGGTCGTACATCCACCGACATATAGATTAAGTGTAGAATGATGTTTGCTCAATTTTATTAGTAATGGCAGGTCAACTGTCAGAAGACAGGGAAGTTTAATTCCTTTATTATGTAATTGATCTTTTTCGCAAGAAATAGTTGCCAACGGATATTTGCTTAGTTGATTATGTATGTCAGTGTAGGGATAGCGCTCGTTATCAAGAGCCAGCGTTGGGCAGACAGCGGTACAAAGCCCACATTCAGTGCATTTACTGCAGTTGATAACCGGAAGATTGTTCTCAAAAGAGATAGCCTGATATGGGCACAGCGTCAAACAGTCTTGGCAGACCTGTTTAGAATTCAAAAAATTAAGACAGGCATTCTGATAAAGACGAATATTATCTAAATTAAAAATCGATAATATATTATTACCATTCACCATAATCAGCCCTTTTATTATGTTGATAATTATTATACACTATATTAATAGAGAAAGGTTGCTTATTTTTCACAATATTTTAGTTAATTATGACATTCGCCGGGAGGATAAGAAATGCATGTTTCCGGAATAATTCTTGCCGGCGGCAAAAGTCGGCGTATGGGAACGGACAAACGAACACTTACAATTGCCGATGGATTGACTTTGCTTGATTCAGTGGAAAGTGTGCTGCTCGCTTTCTGTGATGAGGTAATTGTGGTTAACAACAAGGACGTGAAGGACCGAAGCGAATCTGTAAAAGAGGTTGTTGATATCTATTCCGGCGCCGGTCCACTGGCCGGAATTCATGCGGGTTTAGCTGCGGCTAAGAACGAGACTGCATTTGTTGTGGCGTGTGACATGCCATTTATTGAAGAGGATTTAATAAGATATTTGCTATCATTAAGTAGCGACTATGATGTTACTGTTCTGAAACAGGGAGATAAGGCAGAGACTTTGCATGCGGTTTATAAGAAGAGTGCACTGACGGTAATTGAGGATTCCCTTGCGGCAGGCGAGTTTAAGGTTTCCACTATTTTTCAAAAGTTACGGGTAAAATATATAGATGTTTCGGAAATTCCCGATAAGTTTGATTATCAAAGGATTTTGTTGAATATAAATAGACCTGAGGATTATGCGCAAGCGGTTAGCCGGTGGAAAAAGTTTAGCGAAAACAATTAAGAGCCTATCTACGATGCACGTTGAATCTTCTCTCGTTTATAATCTGAATTTGCTCGGCAATTTCAGCTAACAGCTGTTCTTGATTAATCATCTGCTCTTGTGCGAGTTGCATGATAACCTGTTCAAGTAGTTCAACCTTGAAGCTGCTTGCAATTGGATTATAGGTAAGCATATACGCCAGTAACGTTGCGTATTGTGTTAAGCGGTCAGTCAGTTCAACCTGTTCAAAATCTAAGCCATAAAGCTGCTGATTATTGATGATGAAATTTCGGAAATTAAGGTCGCTAAGTGAGATGATCTGCTCGTTGTAAATTACCTCTTGCTCGATGCCGAGCATAGCTAAATCGACTACTGTTAAACTTGAGCGTAGTTCTCGGTCAAAGATTTGCAACCACTTAATCAGTTGCATTAGCAGTTGCTTCGCCTTCGTGTGATCAAGCTTTAATTCGGCGGTTTCCAGCGCGTCGAGAAGTGTTTCGCCTTCTATATAACTGAGCGTTATTGTCTTACTTTTAGGGATAGCACTGAGTAGGTGTGCTGATCTAATCTGTGGTGCTAATCCACTTTTGTTGAGGTGGGTGTATAAATAAAGTTCGCGCTCAAAAGATTCTTGTTCCTTAAAGATTTTGATGATTTCTTGGGAAACGGCTTCTCTATTTAAGTAGATTTGATTTTTCTTTGAAGGGAGCTTCATATATTCTTGCATGGTGACACCTCTAATTTAATTTTCGGTGGCTAATTGTCTGCTCATATTATATTATATCGCTTCGCAGGGGAAATTGTTGTGTAAGATTAATGTTTTTTGATATACTGTCATCAATACAATTAAATTTATCTCCGAGTCTATTTGTCCTAAGGAGTTAATCTATGGAGGATAGACCTGGAATCATTGATTCCACGGGGTGTTCACGGAAACGCGGATGCCTTCCCTTATTGTAAAGGAGATACTATGAACTTTTCTTACTAAAGTCTTAGTATGTTCTTTAACATACTAAGATTTTTTTGTAAAGGAGAGAGTGTAAGTGAAAGTACTCGCCAAAAGGTCATCCACTAAATATATATTTACCTTCTTAGCAGTTGCCTTGTTACTGACAATATTACTTGCTTTTCTTGCAGGTCGTTATCCATTAAATATTGGTGAATTCTTTATTGTTATCTTTTCAAAAATTACCGGTAATTCTCATGGCCTGGACGAAAATTTCGATGCGATTATTTTTAATATTCGGTTGCCGCGTATTTTAGCCGCTATTATCGTAGGTGCGGCGCTATCTGTTGCCGGAGCAGCTTATCAGGGTATATTTAAAAATCCGCTTGTATCACCGGACATACTTGGTGCATCTGCCGGTGCCGGATTTGGCGCAACATTAGCGATTATCCTGTCACTTAATAGCTTAGGTGTCCAACTTTTTGCGTTCGCATTCGGTCTTCTGGCGGTTTTTATTACTTATATTATTGGTGCAAGATTCGTTCGTTCAAACATTTCATTAATATTGATCCTTGCGGGAATTCTTGTCGGAACACTCTTTTCTTCATTTATATCTTTATTTAAATACATAGCTGATCCATATGAAAAACTGCCGGCAATAACTTTCTGGTTAATGGGTGGTTTAACTCGCATTGAAATGTCGGATATATATATAGTTTTGATTCCCTTGATTATTGGTCTAGTTCCATTGTTTCTGCTTCGTTGGCGATTAAATGTCATGGCCTTCGGTGATGAGGAGGCACAATCGCTCGGAGTTAACACCAAGTCGTTACGACTTCTCACTATCATTTCAGCAACACTGGTTACTGCGGCGGTTGTTTCGATTAGTGGTATTATCGGTTGGGTGGGGCTACTTGTTCCGCATTTGGCACGTTTTTTGGTAGGTCCGAACTATCGCTTGCTGATACCGGCTTCGTTATTGATTGGCAGCATCTATCTTTTGTTAGTTGATACGCTTGCTAGAGCAATATTACCGATTGAAATCCCACTCGGAATATTTACTGCAATCATTGGTGCGCCGCTCTTTATCTATCTTTTGGCTTATGCAAGGAGGGGTTGGCTGTGATGATTGAGGTATTTAATCTAAGTTATAGTTTTGGGGATAAGCAGGTGTTTAGCAATGTCTCATTTACTGTAGATAGCGGAAAGTTTTTCGCGTTGCTCGGTGCTAACGGTTCCGGTAAAACGACGTTATTCAAGACTATTCTCAATCTTTACCAAGCAGAAACCGGGCGAGTGATTCTCGCAAAAGAGGATATTACTTACTGGTCACGCGAGCGAATCGCCCAACATGTTGGCTATGTACCGCAACAACATACGCCGCCATTTCCCTACAAAGTGATAGATGTGGTTCTGATGGGGAGAAGCGCTCACTTAAAGGTATATCAAGCGCCGCAAGCAAAAGACTATTACATCGCTGATGAAGCGCTTGCGACTATGGGAATACTTGAGCTGCGCGATAAAATATATACAGAGATTAGCGGCGGAGAGCGACAGTTGGTACTAATCGCCCGCTCGTTAGCACAACAACCCAAAGTCTTAATTATGGATGAACCTACTGCTAACTTGGATTTTGGCAATCAAATCAAAGTGTTGCTACATATTAAAGCGCTTGCGACGAATGGAATAACAATACTGATGTCAACACACAACCCTGACCACGCACTTCATTTCGCAGATACTGCGGGGATACTAAGTTACGGTGAAATCAGGTCGATCGGTCACCCGCAAGACATAATTACTGAAGACAATCTATTTGAATTATATGGTGTAAAGATGAGTGTTTCTGAACAAGGTGTTTATGCAAAGTTCGATTAATCTATTATGAAAAAGGAGGAGAGAATTTTGAGAAATCGAATGTTTTTAATTATAACTTTCATTTTAATCCTGTTAGTAAGTATGACTGCTTGCAATGATACTTCTAACCCCGCAAAGAACAAAGAGGAGCCTAAACAGATTTTCGACATGGCAGGTCGCGAGGTGCAGTTACCATCAAAGATCAACAGTATCTACGCTACTCATACTATTGGTTCAATTTTCCTATACACTCTTGCGCCGGAGAAACTTGCCGGCTGGAACGAAAAAATTGAATCAGCCGATCAGTTTATTGCCGAGGAATATCGTAATCTGCCGATTTTGGGTCGCTGGCAGGGAACGAGTTCTGCTAATATTGAGGAGCTTTTAAGAGTTAAACCGGATTTGATTATCAACATGGGAGATATCAACGAAAGATATATTGAGGAATCAGATGAGATTACGCGTTTGTTGGGGATACCTGTAGTTTTGCTCGATGGGAGCATTGCAAAACAGGCAGAAACTTATCGTTTCTTCGGTGAATTGTTAGATTGCGCGGATCGTGCTACTGTACTTGCAGATTATAGTGAGACCGTTTACAAAGGGGTTACCGAGAATAGCAAAGAAATTGCGCATGAATCGAAAAAGCGCGTTTACTATGGTGCCGGTGCAAACGGGTTAGAGTCAATTCCAAGCGGTTCAATTAATTTAGAAGTGCTCGAACTGGTTGCCGGCGAAAACGTCGTGAAACTTACAGGCAATCAGGATTTGCGTAGAGTGGAGGTTGCAATTGAAGAGCTACTCAAATGGAATCCGGAAGTTATTATACTAAGCAGTAAATCGAGTCATAATCCGGAATTGTTACAGGAGATACTTGCGGATAAACGCTGGGCACAGATTAAGGCGATTAAAGATGGATACATCTATGAGATACCGTATGGACCTCTGGACTGGCTGAGTCAGCCGCCAACTATCATGCGTTATCTCGGGCTACAATGGTTGGGTAATCTTTTGTATCCGGACACTTATCAATTATCAATTCGCAACCGGACTGCAGAATTTTTTGAATTATTTTTCGGAATCTCCCTAAATGAAGAGGAGTTAACGTCATTAATAGGTAATTAAATCAGAAAAGCTGGGAAGGTGTTCCCAGCTTTCATTTCTGTGATATAATCACTTTAAATAGATTAGAAGGGGAATCATACGGATAAAGGGGTGGATAGAAAATGCATTATTTGGTTTGCATTAAGCAGGTGCCTGATACGAGCGAGGTTAAGTTGGATCCAGTTACCAATGCCTTAGATCGTAGAAGTGCACCTTCAATTTTAAACCCATATGATGCGCATGCTGTCGAAGCAGCAGTTAAGTTAAGAGAAAAGACGGACGGCAAGGTTACTGTTATTACGATGGGACCGCCGATGGCTGATGCCGTTGTCAAAAAAGCTGTAGAGCTTGGTGCTGACGGAGGAGTTGTAATAACTGACCGTGCTTTTGCCGGTGCTGATACTTTGGCGACCAGCTATGCTCTTTCACAGGCAATTAGAAAAGTGGGAGAAGAAGTGCCGGTAGATTTGATTTTTGCCGGTAAACAAGCGATAGACGGAGATACTGCACAGGTTGGTCCGGGAATTGCTCGTAGATTGGGTATTCCGGTGCTGACACAAGTAGATCAGATTATCAGCATTGATACTGATAAGCGAGTTGTTTCGGTACGCCGTAGGAGTGACAACGGATACGAAGTGGTTCAATCCGCGCTTCCTTGTCTCATTACTGTTGAACGCGAGATTAATGAGTTAACCTATTCATCGTTGCCAAACATGATCAAAGCAGCGAGATATAATCCGCTCGTCTGGACAACGCAAGATATGGAAGTTGATACAAATAAGCTTGGTTTCAAAGGTTCGCCTACAGTTGTGAGCAAGATTTTTGCACCACCTAAACAGTCGGTGGGTGAGTTAATAGAAGGCACTGCTGACGTAGCTGTCGGTAAAGTTATCGAGAAATTAACCAGTGTACATGGTTTGTTTGCAAAGGAGGCTGAGTAGGGTGGAAGAGAGAATTCATCAAGGAGTATCAGTCTATATTGAACAGCGCGACGGTGAAATAGCACATGTATCTCTTGAGCTATTAGGTGCCGGGCGTGCGCTTGCTGATAAACTAAATGTTAAACTTGCAGGCATTCTAATAGGTCACAATGTAAAACATTTGGCGGATATGCTGTTTGAACATGGGGCAGATATTGTATATGTAGTTGATGACCCTGTTTTTGAACAATATCGTTCCGAAACATATCAACACGGAGTAGTTAATGTTGTAAACAAATATAATCCGGAGATTCTCTTATTTGGAGCAACGATTATTGGACGTGATTTGGCGAGCATCGTTGCGACTTCGTTGGAGACCGGTCTTACAGCAGATTGCACTAAGCTGGATGTAAATGAAGAAACTAAATTGTTAGAAGCTTCTCGTCCGGCGATGGGCGGTAATATTATGGCAACCATTCTTTGTAAAAAGCATCGTCCGCAGATGGCTTCTGTCCGTCCGCGTGTGATGAAGGCGTTAAAACCGGAACCGGGCCGCAAGGGAGAGGTAATTGTTGAGAAAGTCTCGCTTGATGAGAGTAAATTAAAGACAAAAGTTGTCGAACTCGTAAAAGAGGTTAGCGATGAACTTTCTATTGCTGATGCTGATATTATTGTTTCAGGCGGTAAGGGTATGCAAGACGAGATTGGTTTTAAGCTGATTCACGAACTTGCAGATGTTTTGGGTGCAGCGGTAGGGTCTTCACGTGATGCGGTTGAATCTGGCTGGATCAGTCATAAGCATCAGGTCGGTCAGACAGGCACAACGGTGGCACCAAAGCTATATTTTGCGATTGGAATTTCCGGAGCAGTTCAACATGTCGTTGGTATGGAAAATTCAGAAGTGGTGGTGGCAATCAATAAAGATCCGAACGCGAAAATTTTTGAGAGTTGCACATATGGTATTGTTGGCGATGCCTTTGAAATAGTACCGAAGCTAATTGAGGAATTTAAGAAGATTTTAGTAGAGGGCGGTGAAGTGGCTAATGGCTGAGAAATTTGATGCGATTGTTGTTGGTTGTGGTCCCGCCGGCTCTGCTACAGCATACCGGATGGCGAAGGCCGGATTAAAAGTAATTATGATTGAACGCGGTGAATATCCAGGTGCCAAAAACGTTATGGGTGGAGTTCTTTATCGTCATCCACTTGATGAGATTTTACCGGAGTTTATTGATGAGGCCCCAATTGAGCGACCTTTGGTTGAGCAGAATTACTGGATTTTAGGAGCAGACTCTAATGTGAAGATTGGTTATCGCGATCTTAAATGGGGGGAACCTCCACACAACAACTTTACTGTATTTCGTGCTAAATTCGACCAATGGTTTGCCAAGAAGGCGGTTGAACAGGGCGCGCTACTGATTAACGAAACAGTTGTTACTGAGGTTATTGTAAGAGATGGCAGAGTGATTGGCGTTAAGACAGGTAGACCTGATGGGGATATTTATGCAAATATCGTTATTGTAGCTGATGGTGTTAACTCTTTGTTAGCAAAACAGTTAGGCTTTCGCAAGGCACTTAAACCGAGTGATGTTGCAATCGCAGCAATGCAGGTTATTAATCTACCGCCGGAGAAAATTGAAGATCGTTTCATGCTTGAAAAGAATCAAGGGGCAACAATTGAGGTTTTTGGTGAGGCAACACAAGGAATGGTTGGAACGGGTTTTATTTACACTAATAAGGAGAGTATCAGCATAGGAGTCGGAACGCTGCTCTCAGATTTAAGCAAAAGCGGTAAGAGACCACATGAGTTGTTAGAAACTTTTAAGTTACATCCGATTATTCGCAAGATCGTTGAAGGCGGTGAAGCTAAGGAATACCTTGCTCATCTAATTCCTGAGGGTGGTTATAACACGATTCCCAAACTTGTTGGTCATGGTGTAATGATTGTTGGTGATGCTGCTCAGCTCGTTAATGGTTTGCATCGCGAGGGTTCTAACTTAGCGATAAAATCAGGAATCTTGGCTGCTGATGCTGCGATTACCGCTCATGAACTAAATGACTTCTCCGAAAATATACTTTATAGTTATCATCAAAACCTGATGAAGAGCTTTATCGGAGAGGATCTAAAAAAATATAAAGATGCGACAGAATTAATGTCGAACAATCCGGATTACTTCAATGTATATATGCCGATGATGGCGCAAGCTCTTAGCGAGTTTTTCACAGTTGATGGCGTATCGAAATGGGATAAACAAAAGCTTATTATGGATATGATTAAGGACCGCGGATTATTGAAAACGGGACGCGATGTCTATCGTTTATGGAAGGTGGTTAAATAATGTCAGAGACCAATAAAAAGTTAAGTATTGAAGAGTTGCAATATTTGACGCGTTTTGCGGCGGATGATACATCACACGTTCGGATAAAAGACATAAATATCTGCCTAACAATATGTGAGGATAAAGCTTGTACATTTGTCTGCCCGGGTGAGGCTTATAAATGGGAAGGAGATAGGATGTTTGTTGGCTATGAAGGCTGTCACGAATGTGGTAGCTGCCGGATTGCTTGTCCCTACGATAATATTGAATGGAACTATCCCAAAGGTGGAAAGGGTATTGTGTTCCGTTTAGCATAAATAATTGTGAACAATCTTTGACATTTGCCTTAGGTTAAGTTCAAGATTTGTTAACATATGTTAAGATAGGAATGCTAGATATATATTAAAAAGGGAGGTTACTAATTTGAAGAAAAAAGTTTTACTTATTGCATTGGCTATCATTTTAGGTACATCATTGGCTCTTGTAGGATGCACACCGGCTCAAGAACCGGCAAAACCTGCAGAACCAACAGGTCCGCCTGTACAAGCCGGTGGAGTTGAATGGAAACAAGCTTACATTAATGACCCTGAACCATTAATGTTCAGAGATCCATTCTTAGAGATTCTTGGACAAGTAGATGGCGCAATTCCTTTCTACTATTCTGAAGTTGTTAAGCTTTCAGGTCACTCTTGCGGTGCTACTTCCGGCGCTTGGACTTTAGTTAAAAAAGCGATGGAAGCTCTATATGGAGATGAAACACCTGTACGCGGACAAATTAAGATTACAATGCCTGGGCCACCTGACCAATATTTTATTGGTGTATTTGGTGAAATATTCACTTACTTAACAGGTGCAGCTCCGGAATCTGGTTTCCCTGGTGCTGAATTCGGTAAAGATTATAACAGAAGAAATCTAATGATTTATCCTGATGAGCCAACTGACAATCTGTTCCCATTAGTAGATTATATCTTTGAAAGAACAGATACCGGTAAGAAAGTTGCTGTTGGTTACAACTTAGGAATGGTTCAACCAATGGATACTCCGGAACTTAAAGCTATGTATCCTGCTCTAGTTGCCGGTACATTGTCAGCTGCTGACAAAGCTGAATGGATTCAATGGTGGAATGATCGTGCGGAAAATACATTCAAAAATCATGCTCAACCTGGATTCTTCAGAGTAAAAGTTCTTGATTAATTTTTAATCACACTACAATTTAAAAAGCATAGAGCTCCGGCTCTATGCTTTTTTTTGTTTTATTTATTATTTTCAAGTATTTCTGATTCCAGTTCTCGAAAAAGCTTTTCTTTTCTATGTTTTCTTCTTCTAAATAGGAACCAAGCTCCCACTATCAATGCAACAAATAAAATGATGATTGGTAGATAGGAGACGAACCAGATTGTTAAGTTAACTAGGAAATCACCAATATTTTTCATTGTAATTTTGAGGCCTTCAAGTGACTTTGCCCATGTAGAGGCGGTTGGTGACACTTTGTTTTTGTATTGATAAAGTTCAATTGTCAATGAAGAGTTTTCAGCGTGATATGCGAGGTAATTACGCCTTCCCTCAAGTGATTCAATTTCCTCTTGAACACGGCTTAGGTCGTTAGAAATTCTAAGTAAGTCCTCAGTTTTGTCCGCCTGAACAAATAGTTCTAACAATCTTTCTTCATAAACCCTTTTTGCTTTTAATCGTGAGCTTAAATCCAGATATTCTTCTGTAACATCACGGCCATTAATGTCGCGAGTGGTTACTATGCCAAGTTCTAAGGCTTCTATCTGTTCAACCAGAGAATGAAGACCATCAACAGGAACTTTGAAATCATAGCTTACATAATAGCGACGATCATTTTCAGTTTTTGTTGAGTTTAAAAGATACCCGCCAGCGTTTTTAACAGCACTCTCAACAGCAGTTACAGCTTTTTCAATATCGTCAACTTCAATGTTCATACGACCATTGTAGATGATTTTTTGTTCACTCTTATAGTCGTATTGGTATTCACCTGATTCTCTTCCATCGTTAATAAAGCCTAAATCACTGTCTTTAGAGTTAGATGGCACACCCGAAGCAGGTGATTCCTGCATACCGGCGTAATCAAATGCATCTTCACTGTTTAATACACCGTTACTGTTTTTAGTAGCACCGCAAGCCGTAATACTAAAGATAAAAGCTAATAATGTCACTATTAACACGAATTTGAACCATGGATTTCGTCTAATATTAATCATAGTTATCCCCCGTTTTCTATATTCTTATTATTATGACTTAATGTAGAACCTAAAGGTTGCAAACATTTACTATTCACTTACAATTATGATATCATAAATTGGTAATCATATATTCAAAAAAGCGAAGGTGATGACAGATGACAGTAAAAGTAGTTACAGACAGCACTTCATATATTCCTAAGGAACAACTTATCGAATATGACATAGCGGTGGTTTCATTAAGTGTTTTATTTGGAGAAGAAGCTTACAAAGAGAATGAGATTAGCAACTATGATTTTTATCAAAAGCTTGCCGGAGTTAAGAAAATTCCAACTTCGTCACAACCATCAGTTGATGATCTTTACACGGTCTTTCTTGAACAGATAAAGATGGGAAATGAAATTGTTGCAGTTTTTATTTCTTCTAAGATGAGTGGCACATATTCAACTGCCGAGATGGTGAAAAAAATGGTACTTGAGGACTATCCTGATGCAAAGATTAGTATTATTGACTCGACATCGAATTCTATGCAGCTTGGTTATGCGGTATTAGCTGCTGCGAAAGCGGCAAAGGCCGGCAAGAACATAGAAGAAGTAGTAGGTGAAGCGGAGAAAAATATCAAGAGAAGCAAGTTTATCTTTATACCGGACACGCTTGAATATCTTCGAATTGGCGGACGAATTGGGACTGCAAGCGCACTTCTCGGATCGCTGCTGCAGATCAAACCTATTCTGACGGTAATTGATGGCAGCACTGCTGTTTTGGGCAAAATCAGAACAAAAAAAGGAGCAATGGAAGAGATGCTCCAGATATTTATGAAAGACATTGAACGTTATGGAATCGGTGAGGCGATTGTGCATCACATCAATATAGAAGAGGAAGCTAAGGAATTTGCCACAATGATTAAAGATAAGATTAAACAAGAGGTGGGGATTGTTTCAATCGGTCCTGTGATTGGAACTCATGTTGGACCGGGAGCGATCGGAATCGCCTATTATACCAAAGAGGCTATGAATAATTGAACATATTAATAAAACAGATGGGTTTACTATAAAACCCATCTGTTTTTATTTTTCCCAACGTTTATAGGCAGGGTGATTAAGTTGTAGATTATCTAGTATTCTACCGATAATCTGTTGGTTATGATCGTCTATCGTCTTCGGCTGATGATAATATGCAACCAACGGTGGAATAATCTGTATGCCTAGTTCAGCGAGAGTTAATAAATTTCGGAGATGGATTGCGTTTAATGGTGTTTCTCGCGGCACGATGATAAGTTGGCGCTTTTCTTTTATGGTTACATCGGCAGCTCGCAAAAGCAGATTGTCAGAGTATCCGGTAGCAATTCCGGCAACAGTTTTCATGCTACAAGGAACGATTATCATTGCGTCAGTTTTGTATGTACCACTTGCAACATTAGAACCCATTTCGTTATTTTCGTAGAATCTGGTCGCGAAGCTTTTAATTTCTTCGAAATCATAGGTGGTTTCCAATGCGATTGTTGTTTTTGCGCTACTTGAAATAATTAGTTCTGTTTCCCATTCTTCAAATAGTCGCATTTCCTTAAGCAATTCAATTCCAAGGATTACGCCGCTTGCACCTGTGATTCCAACTATCAATTTTTTCTTATCATTCATCGATATGTCTCTCCCAATACGCATACTGTAGTCCTAATATACTATGTGTTGCTAACATATTCAAATATTAATTGTGGGCAACACTTTATAATGTTTAAAGTCGATTTAATATGGTAGAATGAACACATTACATGAGAAATAAGGAGGTAGTAAGATGCCTGTAATGATCTTGGCATTATTCCCATTTGCGCTAATCTTGGCATTACTTAGTTTGGTTCTTAAGAATAAGGATGTGGCTTATGGTTCCGCTATTGCTTCATTAATTTTTACTTTTCCGATAGTCTTTACGCTTTCTACATCTAATGCTTATCCTACACTAATAATTGTGACGCCTTTGTTCCAATGGGCATCTGCTTATTTTATTAAAAAAGATAAAAAGTGGCTTGCAATTTTAGGACAAGTACCTTTATTTGCGGTCGCAATCTGGACAGTTCTACTCTTATTTATAAAATAGAACGTTATAGTTTTTATAGCTCATAAAAAAGACAAAAAAAGACGAGGTCAATAGTTTGACCTCGCACAACTAGAAAGTTGTTACATTTGAAAGAAAAAAACTTATTACTGGTTAAAACTATAATATATGATTTTAAATCACTTGTGTTGGGTTACGACAAAGGTTCTAAATTACTTACTTTCTTGGACACAGGTTGGACAATATGTATTATAAGGCAGAAAGAGAGACATATTAGCTCTCTTTCTGCTTTTATTTATGTTTAAGGGTAGTATTATTCTTTCTCAGCTTGTAATGATGGTACGAACTTATGTGAAGCCGGTTTATCTACAAGTGTTCCACCAACTGCAGGTAGCAAAAGCAAAACAATTGAAGCTAGACAAAGTGCGGTTCCAATCCAGAATTCACTAATATCAGTATGTCCGATAAAGAACCAAAGAACAGCAAGTGTCATAGTGGCAAGCCCGCAAGTTACTAACCACCAACCGGTGTTTGAACGACCTGCTAATATTGGAAGACCGATAAGTGTTATAAAAACGCCGATGAATCCAACGAATATTCCAAGCGGATAGGTTGAATCAAGCGCTGTTGGGTTATGGATTAATGCAGCCCATTGCATCCGCAAAGATGTATGCGCGTTAGCGAACGTATAAGCGATCGTTACGCCAAGTAGCGCAAAGAATACGAAGTTTTTCAGCTTCGTGATTAACGGTGATTGTTCCGCCAATAAGATTACGAAGTAAGATATGAGACCAATAGCCATGTAGGAGACGGAGATGTAGATCTGGTCAATTGAGAAGTAGATAATTGGTCCTAACAAATATGCACCGGTGATGCTTGGTATTGCGAACATTCCAAGAGCTAGTGGACGTCCCCATTTTTCTCCGCGATAAACAGGTACAGTTAAGAATAGTGCAATCACACCTGCCATCATTGACAATGCCGCCCACATTGGGAAGAAAAACTTAACCATTAAAGGCGCTGTAACGATCAGAGGTAACTGTAGTACTTCATACTTATGATATGCTCCTGTGATTACATTATCTGCTGCAGTCATTACGCCTATCGGTAAAACCGTTAACATAAGAATTGCAGAGATAATCATTACTACTACGATAACTAATCTTGCTCTTTTTGAAGTCTTGTTTTGCATAAAAATCCTCCTTTTTTATAATGAATAAATGAATTATCTATAAAATATCAGAATTTCCATGGTATTAATTTATCTTTTGGCAAAGTAGTGAAAAAATTATGTCTAAAATATTAAGGAGAATTATTTTCTGTCGTTTTTGTCCGCATAATTTCTAAATTTCTATGCTATAATTAGAGGATAAAAAGTGAGATTAAGTAAATTAAAAGGAGTTGTATAGATGATGAAGAAAGCGATAAAAACTGAATTGGCACCAACTGCGATTGGCCCGTATTCACAAGCGATGCGGATGGGTGAACGCCTTTTTATTTCCGGACAATTACCGATCAAGCCGGAGTCAGGGTTAATGGTTGAAGGCATTGTTGCCCAGACAGAGCAAGTGTTTGATAATTTGGAAGCGATTTTAAAATCTGAAGGGTTATCGCTTGCACATCTATTAAAAACTACTGTTTTTTTGAGCGATATGGACAATTTCACAAATATGAACGAAATTTACAGCAAAAGAGTTCCCGCTCCTTATCCGGCTCGCAGCACAGTACAAGTTGCGCAACTACCTAAGGATGCATTGATAGAAATTGAGGCAATAGCTTACTACTAAATAGAAGTGAAAAGGGGCTTATATGATTTATGATAGAATATTAATTCGTTATGGAGAGATTGCTCTTAAGGGTAAGAACCGTTCTGCTTTTGAAGAGAGGCTTGCGCAGAATATTCGTGCAGTTCTTAAGGGCTCGGGAGAGGTTAAGGTTAAAAGAACTTTTGGCAGGATTTATGTCGAATTAAATGGTGAACCGGCTGAACCTATAATTGAAAAATTAGGTCGTGTTTTTGGGATTATTTCGTTTAGCCCTGTTATTAGGGCAGAGCTTTCATTAGAAGAGATTAAAGAAACTGCACTTGCCCTTACTAAACAGAAGGGCGAGTCTAACATGCGATTCAAAGTCGTCTGTAAACGTGCTTACAAAGGTTTCCCCACAAGTTCTCCTGAACTTACCCAGATACTGGGTGCGTATCTACTAACGAATACCGATAATCTCACAGTTGATGTTCATAACCCGGAATTGACAATTTATGTTGAAATACGCGAAGAAGGGGCTTTTATCTTTAGTGATATCATCAGAGGAATTGGTGGCTTGCCTGCAGGTGTTAGCGGTAAAGCGCTTACGCTCTTATCAGGTGGTATCGACAGCCCGGTTGCTACATGGCTTGCGCTGCGCAGGGGTCTGCAACTTGAGGGGTTACATATTCACTCTTATCCGGTTACTTCGCTTGAATCAATCCAAAAAGTGGTCGATATTGCAAAGGAGTTGGCGCGCTACACCGGAAGTTTCCGCCTGCAATTGTTGCCGTTCCTCAGTCTGCAGACCGAGATTCGCCGTTTTGTGCCGGAGCAATATAATATTACAATAATGCGCAGAATGTTTATGCGATTAGCTGTAAAGATAGCGAGCGACGAGAAGGCTTATGCGGTTGTTACCGGCGAGAGCATGGGCCAAGTTGCCAGTCAAACATTATATAGTATGCACACAATTAATGCAGTAACTGAGTTACCGATTATCAGACCGCTAATAACCATGGATAAGCTTGAAATAATTGATGTCGCCAAAAAAATCGGAACCTATGAGATAGCAATTCGACCGTATGAAGATTGCTGTACTATCTTTGTGCCGCGTAATCCGGCAACGAAACCTACTGTACACATGGCTGAGAAATATGAGCGGTATATGGCGATTGATGATCTAATAACAGAGTCGA
The DNA here is from genome assembly GCA_964637775.1 of uncultured Caryophanales bacterium. Classification (GTDB taxonomy): domain Bacteria; phylum Bacillota; class Bacilli; order Tepidibacillales; family Tepidibacillaceae; genus CAYZPB01. Next base: position 8,028 of record CAZWWX010000004.1, on the reverse strand, counting down.
TTTCCGAACGCATTATTCTTGATATTACACCGGACTCTAAGATTGATTTAGCTTGTCTTTTTAAATAAAATATGAGTTGTCATGACGGAGGTGAAGCGAATTGACCGAACAAGTAAAACATATTGCTTTGATTGGATTTATGGGATGCGGTAAGACAATGGTCGGCATTAAGCTGGCTCAACAACTACAGTTAAACCATATCGATACTGATAAAGTGATTGAGATAATGGAAGGTAGAAGCATCATGCGAATCTTTGAAGAGGATGGTGAAGACTACTTTCGCAAGTTAGAAAGTGAGCTATTAGCGGAGGCGGTAGCAGCTGCTGACCAGCTTGTAATTTCAACCGGCGGCGGCGCAATTCTATTAGCAAAAAATCGTGAGTTGTTGAAGCAGACAGTAGTTTTTTATTTACAGGTATCTCCGGAAGTAATCTATGAACGTGTAAAGAATGATATCAGTAGGCCGTTATTAGCAGGTGATAATGATTTACTTGCACGGATTAGAGGGATACTTGCCGAGCGCGAACAGCTTTACTTAGAGGTAGCTGACAAAGTAATCAGCGCTGATAACAAAAGAATTAGCGACATAATAGATGAGATAAGGAGGCAGATTTAATGTCGGATTTAAAAAGAACACCACTTTACCCACTCTACAGTGAGTACGGTGCTAAGATAGTTGATTATGGTGGTTGGGATTTGCCGGTTCAGTTTTCCGGTATAATTGAGGAGCACCACGCAGTGCGTGAGCGAGCCGGTCTTTTTGATGTTTCGCATATGGGAGAAGTTGAGGTTGCCGGTGCTGATGCGGAAGCTTTTTTGCAGAAAATACTTGTTAATGATATCAGCAAATTAACAGACGGCAAGATACTTTATAGTCCAATCTGCTATCCTGACGGCGGAACAGTTGATGATATTTTGGTTTATAAATTTGAAGACAATCATTATCTACTTGTACTAAATGCAGCAAACACAAAAAAAGATATTGACTGGCTTAATGATCATCTGGATGGCGATGTGACTCTTAATGACCAATCGGCAAAGACAGCGATGTTGGCAATCCAGGGTCCGCTTGCTGCTGAGATTTTACAGAACTTAACCGCTGTACCTCTTGCAGAAATCGGTAAATACACTTTCCGTAACAATGTTGAGGTTGGCGGATTTAATACGCTTTTATCGCGTACCGGTTATACGGGTGAGGATGGTTTTGAAATCTATCTTGATAATCAATCAGCACCGGTACTCTGGCAAAAAATAATAACTGCCGGCAAAGGGGCAGGATTAATCCCCTGTGGGTTAGGTGCACGTGACACGCTAAGATTTGAAGCGCGGTTGCCGCTCTATGGACAGGAGTTAACTGCGGATATCACGCCAATTGAGGCGGGGCTCGGCTTCTTTGTGAGCGAAAATAAAGGTGACTTTATTGGCAGAGATGTCCTTGTTGAGCAGAAGCATAACGGTGCACCACGTAAGATAGTTGGGATTGAGATGATTGATCGCGGTATTCCACGTACAGGTTACCCGGTTTATAGCACAGATGGTGAGTTGATTGGCCATGTTACGAGTGGCACATCATCACCGACATTGAAAAAAAATATCGGTCTGGTGCTAGTGAAAACTGAAGAAGCGAAAATCGATAATGAACTATTCGTTGAGATTCGTGGGAAGCAACTACGCGCTGTTGTTGTGAAAACGCCGTTCTATCAACGTGGCAAATAGAACAATATTGAAAAGTAATAAAGTTTATTAAATTCATTATTATAAAAATAGGGGGATTAAGATGAGCAGAGAAAAACTTGGATTATTGTATAGTAAGGATCACGAATGGGTGGAACTCTTGGCAGACGGTTGCGCTGTAGTTGGGATTACAGACTTTGCGCAGAAGGAAATGGGAGATATCGTCTTTGTTGAACTGCCGGAGGTTGATGATGAACTTGCTACAGGCGAGAGTTTCAGTTCAATCGAATCTGTTAAAGCTGTATCAGAAGTGTTTTTACCTGTTGCCGGTAAAGTGATAGAGATTAACAAGGAGTTAGAAGATGCACCTGAACTTTTAAACCAAGAACCTTATGACGCCGGTTGGATTGTCAAAATCGAATTATTATCAGAGGTTAGCGGTTTACTTACTGCAGATGAGTATGCTGAATACCTAAAAGAATTAGAATAGAAAGGATGCCGGGCATGAAAAATCGTTATCTTCCGAAAACGGAGCAAGATAGAAAAGAGATGCTTGCCACAATCGGGATCAAGACTGAAGAAGCATTGTTTGCTGATATTGCCCAGGAATTAAGGGTGGCGCAACTTGATTTACCTGCTCCGCTTTCTGAGCAAGAACTAATACAGCATATGCAAGAACTTGCTAATGCCAATAATACATTGCAAGAGTATTCCGGTTTCCTCGGAGCCGGAGTTTATCAGCATTTTATCCCAAGCGTAGTTCGACATTTGGCTTCTCGCTCTGAGTTCTTTACCGCATATACACCTTATCAACCGGAAATTAGTCAGGGAGGTTTACAGGCATTGTTTGAATTCCAAACGATGATCGCTGAGCTGACCGGCATGGATGCCGCCAATTCGTCAATGTATGATGGCGGTACAGCGCTTGCGGAAGCTGCCGCAATGGCAACCGCAGTAACCGGGCTTAATAAAGTTATCGTCTCGACGACTGTTCATCCGGAAGCTCGCGATATTCTTCGTTCTCGAGCTTGGGGGCAAGGGTTTTCTGTGACTGAAATTGGGCAGGTGGATGGCTTAACCGATCTTAAGGAACTTGAGACAAAGATTGATGAAGAGACTGCAGCTGTAATCGTCCAATATCCAAATTTTTTCGGGTTAATTGAGGAGCTAGCTGTGATTGAACAATTAGCACACCGATTCAAAGGACTATTCATTGTAAGTGCTAATCCGCTTGCTCTTGCTGTCTTTAAATCACCCGGTGAGTACGGTGCTGACATCGTTGTCGGAGATTGCCAGCCAATAGGACTTGCGCCTGCACTTGGCGGGCCGCACGCCGGCTTCTTTGCGACAAACAAGAAACATATCCGCAAGATTCCCGGTCGAATTGTTGGCGAGACCACAGACCATGCCGGCAAAGTTGGCTACGTTTTAACTTTGCAAGCACGCGAACAACATATTAGACGTGAGAAAGCGACATCAAATATCTGCTCAAATCAGGCATTGATGGCGCTCACTTCCGCGATTTACATGAGCGCAATGGGAAAGAGTGGAATGCTTGAGGTGGCGGCACAGAATATGCGAAAAGCTGATTACGCATTTCAGTTATTGTCTGCGATTCCCGGTGTCGAGGTGCTAAACCACGGACCATTTTTCAATGAATTTGCTTTACGCTTACCGCGTAGTGCAGCTGAAGTCAATCGGGAACTGCTGAAGGATAAAATTATCGGTGGCTACGAATTAGGACGGAACTACTCCGGTATGGAAAATCTATTGTTAATAGCTGTAACAGAAGAGAAGACGAAGCAAGAGATTGAGGATTTTGCTGCAAGATTGGAGGCGGTACTATGAAAAAGGATAGCCCTTTGATTTTTGAATCAAGCCGTGAAGGCAGGGTTGCTTATAGTCTTAAGGAACTGGATATTCCGACTAAACCGTTATCTGAACTTGTTTCAGCGAATCTATTGCGTACGGAGGAACTGGATTTTCCGGAAGTATCTGAACTTGATTTAGTTAGGCACTTCACAAGATTGTCAACTCGCAATCATGGTGTTGATTCAGGTTTTTATCCGCTGGGGTCATGCACGATGAAATATAATCCGAAAATAAATGAGGATGTCGCTAATCTTACAGGTTTTACTGCAACGCATCCCTACCAGCCGGAAGCTACTATTCAGGGGTCGCTTCAATTGATGTATAATTTGCAAAAACATCTGGCAGAAATTACAGGTATGGATCAGGTCACGCTCCAACCGGCTGCCGGTGCTCATGGTGAATGGGTTGGTTTGATGTTGATTAAGGCCTATCACGACAGTAAAGGTAATCATTACAAAAATAAAGTGATTATACCTGACTCGGCGCATGGTACTAATCCGGCTTCCGCGGTAATTGCCGGTTACGAGGTTGTAACGGTTGGTTCTAATGCAGAGGGAAATGTTGATGTTGATGCACTTCGCGAATTAGTAGGTGCGGATACAGCTGCGTTAATGTTAACTAACCCGAATACACTTGGCTTATTTGAAAAAGATATTTTAGAGATGGCTGAAATTGTTCATGAGGCGGGTGGATTACTCTATTACGATGGAGCGAATGCTAATGCAATCATGGGTATCGTAAGACCGGGTGATATGGGCTTTGACGTAGTTCATCTTAACTTGCACAAAACTTTTGCGACACCACACGGAGGAGGCGGTCCCGGTGCGGGTCCGGTCGGTGTTAAAGATTTTCTCGCACCGTTTTTGCCAAAACCGATGGTTGTTAAGTCGAAAGAGAAATATTATCTTGACTATGATTTGCCGCAGTCGATTGGGAAGATTAAACAATTCTATGGGAACTTCTCAGTGTTGGTTAAGGCTTACGCTTATATCCGCACTCTGGGAGCTTCAGGCTTAAAGCAGGCGGCAACAGACGCTGTATTGAACGCTAACTATATGTTGAAGCGTTTAGAGCAATATTATTGTTTACCGTTTAATCGAATCTGTATGCATGAGTTCGTACTTTCCGGAGTGTGGCAGAAAAAACAAGGAGTACGAACGCTTGATATTGCTAAACGTTTATTAGATTTTGGCGTACATCCGCCGACAGTTTACTTTCCGTTAATCGTTGAAGAGTGTTTAATGATTGAACCGACAGAGACCGAGAGCAAGGAAACGCTTGATGAATATTGCGATATTTTAATTGGAATTGCTCAAGAAGCGGAAACTAATCCGGAAAAGGTAACCTCAGCTCCGCATACAACGGTGGTCGGACGCCTGGACGAAGTAAAAGCCGCACGAAACCTAATTTTACGATATAGCAAACAGGCTGAATAGGTTGGTTCTAAGTTTGATATAATTTATGATTTAATTATGATATTTTTATAAAGAGTTGTTTTTGAAACAACTCTTTTTTCTTGAAAAAAGCACTATTAATGCAATTTTCAGCGTTCATATATTATAAAATATATTTTTTTTGAAAAAGTATTCAAAAACTATATATAGTAGTATATAATAATTAAAAAGGCTATATATATGCAATTTTCAATATATATGGTAATCGGAGAAACGCTTAGCTAAGCGTTTTCGTCTTAAAATGTTATGCGAAAGGTGAGGATTATGGAGAGAAAAGCGTCGAGATTGGAAGGGTTAAGTGAGAAGATTTTCTTGGACCGGTATGCATTAAAAGATGAGTTAGGCGATCATTTTTTCAAAGGTGATACGGTAATTGTCCTGACGAAGGATGATCACAAGTTTCCGCAAAAGGAAGTAGGCGAAATAGTTTCTATTGCGGACAATAAATACAAAGTTGAACTCAGAAACGGCGAAGTGATTGAGACTACGAAAGATAAGATGAAACGGGCGTTAGAAAAGAAACCGGAAGAGTTATGGAATCGTTTAGCGACTGCTATATCTGCTGTCGAGAAACCGGAAAAACGTGCGGAATGGCGTGAACGTTTTCGTGATGTACTTGATGACTGGAAACTTGTTCCTGCAGGTAGGATTGCTGCCGGTGCCGGTACAAATGACCAGTTGACGCTTTTTAACTGTTATGTAATCCCTTCACCGAAAGATAGTCGCGGCGGAATCATGGCTACTCTGTCACAAATGACAGAGATTATGTCGCGCGGAGGCGGTGTTGGTGTTAACCTTTCTTCGCTACGGCCACGTAGAGGCATTGTGCGCGGCGTAAATGGTTCTTCCAGTGGTTCAGTCTCTTGGGGTGGGCTATTCAGTTATACGACCGGTTTAATTGAGCAGGGCGGCAGTAGACGCGGGGCGCTGATGTTAATGCTTAACGACTGGCACCCCGATGTGATGGAATTTATTACGATTAAACAAAAACGAGATTTAATAACTAATGCTAATCTCTCCATTGGCATAAGTAATGAATTTATGAAGGCTGTTAAGGAGGACTTAGATTGGGATTTCATTTTCCCGGAAACTTCAGATCCTGACTATGATGATATTTGGGATGGCGATATTGAACGCTGGCGTGAACTTGGCAAGCCGGTAAGGGTACATAAGACTCTGAAAGCAAGGGAAGTCTGGGACGAGATTATTGAGTCTGCATGGAAATCTGCCGAGCCTGGCGTCGTTTTCATGGAAAATTACAATGAACTATCCAACAGCTGGTATTTTAACCGGATTGTTTGTACGAACCCTTGTGCTGAACAGGGCTTACCTGCATGGGGAGTCTGTAACTTATCCTCGATCAATCTTGCGAAGTTTGTTGTTAATGAAGAAGTTGACTGGACGGCATTAGCTGAGACTGTACGAATTTCTGTGCGCTTCCTTGATAATGTTATTGATGCAACGCCGTATCACTTTGTTGAGAACAAAGAAAACCAGATGAATGAACGTCGTGTTGGTTTGGGAACGATGGGCTTGGCGGAAATGTTAATCAAGTTAAAGATTAGATACGGTAGTGCAGAGTCGCTTAAATTCCTTGACAAACTCTATAAATTTATCGCTCGTGAGGCATATCTTGCATCAAGCGAAATTGCGAAAGAAAAGGGTTCGTTCCTTAAATACGATGAAGAGAAATATATGCAGAGTAAATTTATTGATCAATTTGATGATGAAGTAAAAAATGCTATCCGTACTAACGGAATGCGCAACGTAACTGTTTTGACGCAGGCACCTACAGGCAGCACAGGCACGATGGTGGGTACTTCAACGGGAATTGAGCCATATTTTGCTTTTGAGTATATCAGACAGAGTCGTCTGGGCAACGATAAGCAATATGTACCGATTGCCAAAGAGTGGATGGAGAAAAATCCAGATAAAGCATTGCCGGATTACTTTACAACAGCGATGGAATTAAGCGCCCGTGAACACATCATGGTTCAGGCTGCAATTCAAAAATGGGTTGACTCTTCAATTAGTAAGACAGCCAATGCCCCATCGGATTTCACGGTTGAGGATACGAAAAAACTATACGAGTATGCCTATGAACTCGGCTGTAAAGGGGTTACGATCTACCGAGATGGTAGCCGCGATGAACAGGTTCTTTCCCTTAAAGAGAAAGAAGAGGAGAAAAAAGGCGATGTTCTTGAGCTACCGTCACAAGAGGAGAAGATTTACCGCCATCGTCCGAAAAAACTGGTGGGTGCTACCTATCGATTAGTGACACCGCTTGGTAAGGCATACATCACCATCAATGATGTGGATGGTAAGCCGTTCGAGGTAATTGTCAACGTTGGTAAAGCGGGCAGTGACGTGTTTGCTATGTCAGAGGCACTCGGTCGCGTGACCACACTGTTCCTGCGGTTTGGTGAAGTACCTGATGGCAACAAGGAAAAACTGCTAATTAAACACCTCAAAGGAATCGGCGGTTCAGGCGCAGTCGGTTTTGGTGAAAATCGTGTTGAATCGATTGCTGACGCAGTTGCAAAAGCGATTGAGACTCATATGGGACTTGATAATAATGAACAGGTCAACAATGTTGAGGAAAAACAGGTTGACGTTATTGAAAAGATAAAAAGCCAAGATGGTATCGGTTTCTTTTTAGATAGCAGTGCCGCCAGCAAGAATATTACTGATTCACTGGACCTTTGCCCAACCTGTGGTAGCGCATCGCTGGTCAATGAAGAGAACTGTAAGCACTGTATTAGCTGCGGTTATACTCGCTGCACATAAAAACCGAATTAATTACTTAAAAATACGACCACGGTCACTACATAGGCCGTGGTCTTGTTTTATTTATTAATATCTTTAAATTTACCATCAATTATCGTTGATGAGTTTTTCTTAGGTTTTCGGTTAAATTTACCGCGAAAACCGTTTGGGAACTTATAGAAAAGATAAATTAAACCGAAAATGATAACCGGTATGATGATTTTAGAGAAATTTGAAATTAGTGCGGAAATCAGACCAATCA